>CAJQPT010000025.1 GCA_905480285.1 uncultured bacterium | reverse complement strand
CACCTCGGCGGGGCCGTCTACGGCTCCACGCGCAAGCAGCGCAGCGGGAGGACCGCCGTGGACGGCCTCTTCCTCTGCGGGACCGACCAGGGATACCTCGGCATCGTCGGCGCGATGCTGTCGGGGATCGCCATGGCCAATCAGCACGCCCTCGCATCCGCGACATGACCGACACCAGCAGCACGCCCGCCTCCGCCGCCCGCCAAAAGAAGTTCTTCGCGGGGAGCCGCGACGGCAAGCGCCCCCTGACGAGCGACCCGCTCAAGGGCGCCAAGGATCACTACGACGTGGTGGTCATCGGCTCGGGGCTCGGCGGGCTCACGGCGGCCAACATCCTGGCCCGCAACGGGCACTCGGTGGCGGTCCTCGAGCAGCACTACAACTACGGGGGCCTCGCCACCTGGTTCAAGCGCAAGGGCGGCCACGTCTTCGACATCTCGCTGCACGGGTTCCCGTTCGGCATGAAGAAGACCTGCCGCAAGTACTGGGGCCAGCACGTCGCGGACAAGATCGTCCAGCTGGACGGGATCCGCTTCGACAACCCGCAGTTCAGCTTCGACACCGAGTTCACGCGGGACGACTTCACCGACAAGCTGGTCAGCGTCCTCGGGTGCGAGCAGTCGGTGGTCGAGGGGTTCTACGACGACCTCCGTCGGATGAACTACTACGACAACGACACGCGCACCACCGGCGAGCTGTTCGAGGAGTACTTCCCCGGCCGCAACGACGTGCACCGACTCCTCATGGAGCCGATCACCTACGCCAACGGCTCGAGCCTCGAGGACCCCGCCATCAGCTACGGGATCGTCTTCTCGAACTTCATGTCCAAGGGCGTCTACACCTTCACCGGTGGGACCGACGGTCTGATCAAGGACATGCGCGGCGTGCTCGCGTCCAACGACGTGGACATGTTCAGCCGGGTGCGGGTCGATGAGATCCTCGTGGAGGGCGGCACCGTCCGTGGCGTCCGCGTAGGCGACCGCGCCATCTCGGCCGATATTGTCCTCTCCAACGCCAACGTGAAGGCCACCGCCGAGCACCTCGTCGGGGAGGAGCACTTCGACGCGAAGTGGCTCTCTGGTCTCCGCGATGTGCGCCTGAACACCTCGAGCTGCCAGGTCTACATGGGCCTGCGGCAGGGTGAGACCCTCCCGTGGGTCTCCGACCTCTTCTTCACCTCAACCCGCCCCACCTTCGACAGCGCCGCGCTCTGCGACCTGCACGGGGAGAGCCGCACCTTCAGCTTCTACTATCCGAAGGGTCGGCCCGAGGACACCGCGAAGGGGCGCCCCGAGCGCTACGTCATCGTCTCGAGCACCAATGCCCTCTACGAGGACTGGGCTCAGATGGACGAGGCCGCCTACGAGGCGAACAAGCGACGGATGGTCGAGGAGACCATCGCTGACATCGAGCGCCGCGTCCCGGGGACGGCCGCCAAGATCGAGCACGTGGAGGCCGCCACACCGAGGAGCTTCGAGTTCTACACCGAGGCCCCGACCGGGACCTCGTTCGGGACCAAGTTTGAGGGGCTACCCTACTCCATGAACCTCTCGGAGCAGGTCGAGGGGCTGTACCACGCGGGCTCGGTAGGCATCATCATGAGCGGCTGGCTCGGCGCCGCGAACTACGGGGCGATCACCGCCAACAAGATCGACGCGAAGCTGGCGGCCATGGTCACCGCCGACTGACCTCGCGCGTCAGGGGAGGCGGCTCGCCAGAGACGCCCCCCGCCGCAGAGACGCCCCCGCAGCGCTACTCTGCAAAGAGGTCGCCCAGGCCGTCCACCGGGGCCCCCACCGGTGCGGCGGGTCCGCCGCTGATCACGACCTCTGC
Organism: uncultured bacterium; assembly: GCA_905480285.1. GTDB lineage: Bacteria > Planctomycetota > UBA1135 > UBA1135 > Saltatorellus. The sequence goes on along the minus strand of CAJQPT010000025.1, from coordinate 35,302 downwards.
GCTCTCACGCGGGCGGTCAAGGGCCTCCTCGCTCCCGGCGTCCATCGCGCCTCCGAGGCGATCCACCGCCTGAAGGACGGCCCCGGCGTACCCGCGGACGACCCTCAGGGCTTCGGCACGGTAGTCCTCGCTCCGCGCGAGGAACCGGGTCCCCTCCGACAGGGAGACCACCTCCTCGATGAGCCGGTGCATGGCTCGCTGACTCTCATTCATCTCTTCGCCCTCTCACTGGATCCTGCTGGCAGGTCAGGTCTCCTCCCGACCAGGCGCCACCACCCGCCGAAGCGCGTGGGTGCGGAGACGAACATCGACCGGCCCCCCGCGGGAAGAGGAGCAGAAGACCGGCTCTGCTGCGCTGCCAGGGCTTGATGCGCCGAAGCGAGGCACATGGACTCCCCTCGCGCCTCAGCCCGGGACGAGCGGCGGGGCCGCCTAGCCCCTGGCGAGGGGGATGAGGAGCCCAGGGGCGCCGTGCCCGAGCCCTGCGGGGAGCCCACCCGACCAGCGTCGCAGGCGACGCTCGCCGTCAGGGCTGAGCCCCTCGATGCCGCAAGAGAACTCGACGCCGAGGGGGACGTCGTCGAAGCGCTCGGGCAGCCGCAAGCGGAGGCCCCGCCCGCCCCGGACCACCTCGAGCCCGAGGCGCGCCACGAGATGGGCGTCCGTGAGGCCGCCGGGGTTCTCGATGCTGAGGACGATGTCCTTGCCTGCTCTGCGAGCGGTGATCGAAGCGGGGGGATCTCCGGGCCGCTCAGCGAGCAGCTCCAGCCGCCTGGCGAGGCCATCGGCCGTGGCCGCGCGCCGCCGGGTCAGGGGCGCGTCAATGAGCAGGCTCCCCCCAGGCCGGATCTCTCCGTCCACGGCGAGGCCTCCCCGCCAGCTGTAGAGGACGCCGATGAGCGGGTCCGGGCCCGGCACTCGGGCGCCACCGCGGATACGGAACTCCACCGATCGCTCCTCCTCCGCCTCGAGCTCCAGCACCCGAGGGAGCCCCTCGATCTCGAAGGCCCCGTGCGGCACAAACGCCGACGCGCGCGCCTCCACGGGAAAGGGGAAGGGGTTCGCCACGGTCACGGCGCTGGTCCAGTCCCCGAACCACTCACCACGGGCCCGGTCCTCGAGGGTCTCTGGCTCCACGAACAGCTCAGGGGGACGGACGGGGTAAGGCGCGCTGGACCCTGGGAGCATCCGCGCCAGGGCCCGGGCGGCGAGCGCACGGTGGGGCTCGTTCGAGTTGAGCCCGAACAGCGGCTGCCGGCAGAGCTCGAGGAGCTCGTCCGGATCGTCGATCGCCCAGGCCCAGCGCTCGGTGAACGACCAGTCCGCGCCGCCGGCCTCCCCCCTCCACCCGCGGGGGCCCACCGAGTACGCGTCGATCCGCTCGTCTCTGACGAAGCGCCGGTCGTCCTCGTTCGCGGAGATACCGAGCAGCATGGTGGATAGACCCGCGTCTCGAGCGTCGAGCACCACGTCCCTCCGAAAGCTCGCGACCCTGCACGGGATCGGGGGCCGCCGCTCAGCGAGCAGTTCGGTGAGCCGAGGGATCAGCCCTGCCTCCTTGAGCTCGATCATGTGGAAGGGCGGCTCCGAGGCTCGCGCCTCGGCGGTCACCCCGAGCGCCTCATCGAGGAGCGGGACCGGTTCCCCGGCGAAGCGCTTCGAGAACCAGCCGCCGGCGTCCACGCTGAAGAGGTCCCGCAGGTCCAGCTCCGAGAGGGCGCCGCGATGATCCGTGGTGCGCTCGAGCCGCGCGTCGTGGAAGAGCACGAGGTCGCCGCTTCCGCACGCACGGACGTCGTACTCCACCCCGTCGAGGCCCGCCTCGAGCGCCCGCCGAAGCGCCGCGAGGGTGTTCTCCGGTGCCTCCCTCGGCGCGCCACGGTGACCGAGGAGGAGCGGCGGGCCCGTGAGGTGGGCCCCCGACACTTCGAGGCTGGAGAGCCCCTCATAGACGTTCCGGCGCGGGGATGCGGGCCCGCGAAACGAGCTCCCGGTCACGGCTCTTGCGAGGTCATGGGAGCGCGGCGCGCCTCGACGCGGTGCACCACGAGCACGCTCCCCGAGTAGCCGCAGCTCACGAGGCACAACCCGAGCCCGTCGATTTCCCCGGTGGTCAGGTGGTGGAGCTTGGCCGAGTCACGGGCCACGGAGCGCTTGGAGCTCATGAGCCCCGACCTCGCCGCCCGGTTGGGGTGATCCATCGAGCGGATCTCGACGTTCTCCAGGGTCACGACCCGGATGACCCCGTCGTAGCCCGCGGTGGCCACCTCGACGCCCTCATCCCCGGGGACGAGGTCCGCGACCACGGCACCGCGCAGTCGATTGTCCGCCCGCTCCAGGCCCGTCACGGCCCCGTTGAGTTGACCGCCAGCGCCACGCTCGATGACGCGCAGCATCCCACCGTTGTCGCACACGACCACGCCGTCTCCAGGGAAGGGCGCGATGCGCGCAAGGGCCGCGCCGAGGTCACGTCGCCCATGGATCGAGAGGGCCCCATCGTCGCCGCGGGTGAACTCGCTGAGGCCGCCATCGTCACAGGCGAGGGCGAACCCGCCCGCCGTGAGGCACGCCCCCTTGGCGTTCCCTTCGTGACCGAGCTCATGGGCACCCGAGAGATCCTCCACCGCGTACCACTGGTCCGTCAGCGTGACCCCGAGCAACCGCGCCTCGCCGAAGTATCCTGCGACCACGACCTCCAGGCCCGGACGCGACGGGTCGAGATCCCCCGCCGCCACGGCGTGTACGAGGCCGGGCGTCACCAGGCTGGCCCCCATCCAGCCCTCGCCATCGCCCCAGGGCAAGCGAGCGAACACCCGGACGATGCCGCGGCCCCCGTCGTCCTCCCCACCCTCGAACATGCCTACCGCGACGATCTCGTCCCCGGGCACGGAGGGAAGGAGGTCGGCGCAGATGACCTGCACGAGCTCCCCCATGCTGGCCCCACCGGCGGGCCGGAAGTCCATGGGCTCGAAGCCCTCGCCCGACCGCCGGAACGCACGCACGGCGCCGCGCCGATCCACGGCGACGATCTCGTCCCCAGGCGATGAGGGGTCGAGCTCTCCACAGGCCACGCCGTTGATCCGGGTGTCGCCACGGAAGACCGTGGAGAGCTCCCAGGCGTCACTGAGGACGGCCGGAACGGACAGGGGCTCCGGGCCCAAAGGTGCGATCTCCGGTACGACTTCCGGGCCGGGAGCGACCCGACAGGCCGCGACGGCGAGGAGCAAGGCGACGGGAGGGAGCAGGCGAGCGATTCGTTCCATGATGGGAGGACGGGGGCGGGCTCTCTCCTAGACCAGCTGCACGAGAGAGTCACCCTCCCTCGGGAGCACCTCACCGATCCGGTGCACCTCGACGTCCCGCCGGGCGAGCTCGTCCTCGAGCTTGGGAGCATGGGCTTCGGGGAGGACGATCAGCAGGCCGCCCGAGGTCTCCGCGTCGTAGGAGATGTCCACAAGCGCCTGGTCGAGCCCCTTGGCAACCTGCACCTGCCCGGCGAGGGCGGACTTGCCGCGCTTGACGCCGCCCGAGACGATGCCCCTGGCGGCCAGGTCGCGCGCGCCCGGGAAGATCGGAACCGCGGAGAGGTCAAAGCGCATGGTCACCCCCGACGAGCGCGCAATGTTGCTGGCGTGCCCGTTCAGGCCGAAGCCGGTGATGTCCGTGCAGGCGTGTGAGCCCGCGCTGTTCATCGCCTCAGCCGCGCGGTTGTTGAGCGTGGCCATCTGCTCGGCCGCGGCTCGGACGGTGGCCTCGGGCGCCTTGCGGAACTTGCCCGCGGTGGTCATCGACCCCATCCCGAGCGACTTGGTCAGGTAGAGGACGTCCCCCGGCTGGGCCCCCGCGTTGTCCGCGAGGTGAGCCCTTTCCACGATCCCCGTGACCGCGAACCCGAACTGGGGCTCGGGCGCCTCGACCGTGTGCCCGCCAGCGACCACCGCCCCGGCCTCGGCGACCTTCTCGAAGCCGCCCCGGAAGATGTCGGCGATCCACTGCTCGTTGAAGTCCTTCGGGAACCCGGCCAGGTTGAGCGCGCTGATGGGCCGCCCCCCCATGGCGTAGACGTCCGAGAGAGAGTTGGCCGCGGCGACGGCGCCGTAGAGGTAGGCGTCGTCGAGCACCGGCGGGAAGTAGTCCACGGTCTGCACGAGCGCGACCTCGACCCCTGAGGGGAGGCCGTCGCGCTCACCGAGCACGACGACGCCCGCGTCGTCGACGGTCTGAGGACCGACGATGAGTCGTGGATCGGAGGACGGATCAAGGTCACGCAGCACCTGCGTGAGCTGCCCCATGGGCATCTTGGCCGCTCAGCCCGCGCAGGCGGCGTAGTCGGTGAGTCGCTTGTTGCGTTTGAACATGATGTTGGTCGGGGCGCTTCCCCGCCGCGACTCTAAGCCCACGCCCGCCCCCTTGGAAGCGAAGCGAGCAGCGGATTCCCGATCGGGTGGGGAGTTCACGCCGCCCCGGTGACCGCGCGGGCGCCAGAGCGGAGGCACCGGAGCAGTAGAGCCGAAGCAGCAGGGCCGAAGCAGCGGAGCCAGAGCGGCTAAGGCCGTGCCCTGGGATCGGCCGCGCGGCGCATCCGCCCAGCCGACCAGGGTTGAGCTCGCCCCGCGCGCCCAGAGGACCTCGATTCAGGACCAGGCCGAGGACAAGCCACCGGCCCGCGCCTCCAGCGAGCCTCAGGCGATCGCCGCGAAGGCTGCCAGGAGGCGCTCCTCATCCCCGGGCAGGAGCGCGCGCGGATCCAGCAGGACGGCGTCCTCATGAATTCGAACGAAGACCGGCGGCTCGCCGGCCCTGAGGCCGGTGGCGAGGGACTCGGCCGACTGCCCGTCCGCCGACACACGGACCGCGGTCGTGGGCAGGAAGATCGTCGGCGCGCTGCCGCTGCCGGGCTGCGATTTTTCGGGGACCGCCTCGGCGGCGAAGCCGGGGAGCGCGTCGATGGCCGCCGCGATACGGCCAGCGGCCCCCGCCAGCTCGGCCTCAGGCCGATGCATGAGGCGGCGTGAGGGGATCTCACCGCCGCGTCCAGCGAGCAGCAGCTCGAGGGTGGCCTCGAGGCCAGCGAGCGCGACCTTGTCCAGGCGGAGCGCACGGTAGATGGGATTGGCCCGCAGGGCCCGGATCGAGTCCCGACGGCCAACGATCAGCCCGGCCTGGGGGCCCCCGAGGAGCTTGTCCCCGGAGAAGGCCACCACGTCAACGCCTGTGGCCACGGCGTCGCGCACCACGGTCTCGTCGCCGACCTCGTCGAGGGGGCGTGTCCCCTCGACCTCGATGCGCCCCGATCCGAGGTCCCAGCCCGAGGTCACCCCGTGCTCCTTGCCAAGCTGCGCGAGCTCCGCCGGGTCCGCCTCCTCGGTGAAGCCCACGACCCGATAGTTGCTCGTGTGAACCTTCATGAGCAGCCCCGTATCCGGCCCGATCGCGCGCTCGTAGTCCACGGCCCGCGTGCGGTTCGTGGTACCGACCTCGATCATCCGCACCCCCGCGCGCGCCATCACGTCAGGGACCCGAAACGAACCACCGATCTCGACGAGTTCGCCTCGACTCACGACCGCCTCACGCCCGCCGGCGAATGTCTGCATCATCAGGAAGGCGGCGCCGGCGCAGTTGTTCACGGCGATACCGACCTCTGCGCCGGTGAGGCGGGAGAGAAGCACCCCGAGGCGCGCGTCGCGTTCGTCGCGCCGCGCGCTGAAGCGATCCATCTCGAGCACGCAGTACCCCTCGGCGGCGGCGCGCATGCGCTCGGCCGCCTCGGGATGCACCGGCGCCCGCCCGAGGTTGGTGTGCAGCACGACCCCGGTGGCGTTCACGGCCGAGCGGACCCCTCGGCCAGCCTCCACCCGGGCTCGCGCGGCGAGCGCTGCCTCGAACGCACCGCCAGAGAGCTCCGCCTCCACGTCCGCCCCGCTCAGGCCGTCCTTGCCGATGCGCCGCCGGAAGGCGTCCAGCTCCTGCTGGACGAGCTCGGTGCGCACTGCCGCCGGGATCGCGCCCAGGCGAGCGTCGGCGTTCAGTGAATGACCCGACGGGTCGCCCGCCTGATCACCGGTCGTGTCACCGGCAGGGCCGCCTGCGGGAGCATCCAGGATCCCGTCGAGCACCCGACGCCCCTCGTCCACGCTCGGGAGGGCTCGGAACGGGTTTGCCTCGCTGTTGGCCTGCTTACCGGAACTCATGGTGCCCCGAGATTAGCGCCCGACGAGCCGTCCGTCGCGCCGCCGGGCTCGATCCCGGTCCGAACCGCTGTTAGGTTGTGCCCATGGCGCATCCCCCCCCCACGGCCTCGGCCTCAGCTTCGCGCCCCTCAGGCGCCAGCGCACTCCCCGTCTTGCCAGGTCACTGGAACCTGATGGAGCCCGATCTCGACCAGGTCCAGGGGCTCGTGCGTTCCGAGCGGGTCCCGGACGTTCTGGCGCGGCTCCTGGTCAACCGAGGTCACGGCACGCCCCAGGCTGCCGCAGCCCAACTGGCCCCGACGCTGCACGGCCTGAATGATCCGGCGGGGCTGCCCGAGATGGAGCGAGCCGCCGAGCGCCTCGAGAGGGCCGTCGCGGACGGCGAGACCGTGCTGGTCCACGGGGACTACGACGTGGACGGCGTCAGCGGCACCGTCCTCCTCGTGCGCTTCCTGAAGCACCTGGGCGCGAAGGTCGAGTGGCACATCCCCCATCGCACGAAGGATGGCTACTCCTTCGGCGACCACTCGGTCGTCAAGGCCAAGGACACCGGCGCGACGCTCGTCATCTCCGTGGACAACGGCACTTCGGCGGTGGAGCCCATCGCCGCGCTCCGCGACGCCGGCGTCGATGTCATTGTCACGGACCACCACGAGCCCCCCGAGGGCGACCTGCCGCCGACGTTCGCGCTGGTGAACCCCAAGCTCCCCACGTCCACCTACCCCTTCCGTGAACTCTGCGGGAGCGCGGTGGCCTTCAAGTTGGCCTGGGCCGTATGCCAGCGCATGAGCGACGGCGACAAGGTCCGCCCCGACCTCCGGCAGTTCCTCCTCGAGGCCCTCGGCTACGTGGCCATCGCGACGGTCTGCGACGTGGTGCCCCTGATCGGCGAGAACCGCATCCTCGCGCACTTCGGCCTGCGCGCTCTGCACGAGTCGCCGTCGCCGGGGGTCCAGGCGCTCCTCGAGCGCACCGACCTCGCGGGGAGGGCCTTGACCGCCGAGGACATCGGCTTCCAGATCGGTCCGCGCATCAACGCCAGCGGACGCATGGACAGCGCGGCGCGCGCCGTGGAGACGCTGCTCGCCGCCGACGCGGTGGAGGGCCGCCGCCACGCCGAGCACCTCGAGTCCCTCAATGACGCGCGCCGCCAGGTGGAGCGCGGTGTCCTCGAGGAGGCCCTCGAGCAAGCGGAGCAGTTCGCGGACCCCGAGGCGTATCCGATCATGGTCCTCGGCGGCGCGGGCTGGCACCCCGGCGTGGTCGGCATCGTCGCCTCGCGGATCGTGGACCGATTCCATCGGCCAGCCCTCATCATCGGCATCGACGACGAGGGCATCGGTCGCGGGAGCGCGCGCTCCGTCCCCGGCATCAGCGTGCTGGAGATCATGCGCGCGGGCGCGGATCACATGAATCGCTTCGGCGGGCACGCCATGGCGGCCGGGTGCGAGATCCAGGGCGACCGCCTCGACGACCTGCGCGCCTCGCTGGTCGCGAAGGCGAAGGAGCTCCCCCCCAGGGACGCGGTCCAGGATCTCCGCATCGACACCCGGGTCCAGCTCCAGGGCTTCGACGAGAGCCTCATGCGCCAGATCCAACGACTGGAGCCCTGCGGCGAGGGTAACCCGCAGCCCGTCCTCCTCGCCGAGGACATCCGCCTCGACGAGATGCCCCGCATCATCGGCCAGGACCGCACCCACATGCTGCTGCAGGTCCGCTCGGGCACGACCGTCCTGAAGGCGCTCGCCTTCGGCATGGCGAGCCGCGAGCACGAGCTCCGCATGTCTCGACCGGTGGACCTCGTCTTCACGCCGCGCCTCAGCCATTGGCGCGGGCGCACCCAGGTGGAGCTGATCGTCGCCGACTTCCAGTGTCGGTGAGCCGCGCCCCGCGCCTTGGGAGTCTGCTCCTCCCCTGAAGCGCTGGCGTGGCGTCGATCCTGCCCCCGACGTCGCCGTTCCCGAGCGGCCGCCCTATCCTCGGGGAATGAAGCCGCTGTCCCTCCCGACGCTCGCCGCCCTCTCCTTGCTCCCGCTCGCGGTCGCCTGCGCCTCCGTCAGCGGCGGCGCCTCGCCCGGCGCCGACTGGCCCCAGGGGCCGGGCCCGAACGGAGACTGGAGCAGCGAGGGCCCCCCACCTCCGCTGCACTTCAGCGTCCGCCGGGGCGAGAACGTCCTCTGGCGAGCGCCGCTCCCGGAGACGGGTCAAGGCGGCGTCATCGTGGCCGGCCAGCGCGCCTTCGTCGCCTCCATGGCGCCTTGGGATCCGGCGAATGCCCTCGCTCCGGAGGAGGCCGCTCGCTTCAAGCACGCCACAGAGGGCCGGGGCGTGGTGGGCATGCACATCGACGCCCACTGCCTCGACGCGGACACCGGCGCGGTGCTCTGGACCCGGCGGATCGAGGGGAGCGTCCCCGCCATCTACACCTACCCCTTCTCTGACGCCACGGCCGCCTCTCCTGTGGCGTGCGCTGGCGGCGTGATCTTCACCAACGCCGCAGGGCGCGTGGTGTGCTTCGACCTCGAGGGCGAGGTCCGTTGGGAGCGAGCCTATACGCCCGCCTTCGATGGGCCCTTCAACAAGCAGTTCGAGCCCGTACTGATCGACGAGGGGGACCGGCAGGTGTTCGTGCACATGGAGCCCTTTGCGCCGGAGGGTGGGGCCGGCCCCGGCCCTGCGGGGAGCGGCGCCGCCCCTGCGGGGAGCGGCGACAGCCCAGCGGGGAGCGGCGACAGGGAGCTCCACGGTCGATGGCACTACCTGGTGGGCCTCGACGCGGCGACCGGCGCCGAGCTCTGGAGGAGCGAGGACGGCCTGACCCAGTACAACGCGCCCACCCTCGTGGCCGGCCCCGCCCCGCGCATGCTCCACGCCCGGGGCGGTCCCCACGCGGTCCCGGAGCGCCCCGTGGGCGTCTCCCTCACCGACGTGACCGGCGACCGCGCCGGGGCCCGGAGCTGGCGCTTCGAGGATCCGCGCGGCAACCACGAGGCGTCCCTTCAGACCATGGCCCACGATGGCCGGTACGCGTACTGGATCCTCAAGGAGCCCCGCAACGAGCTGGTGGTCCTCGACCTCGCCACGGGCGAGGAGGTGCGGTCCATCTCCCTGGTCGAGGGCGTCACTCGACGGACCTTCAACCCCTCTCTTGGCGCCTGGATCACCGCCGAGGACGTCGACCTGGAGAAGGGGGTCTTCCCCGCTCGATACTCCATGATCGCCGCCGGTGGGACCGTGACGTTCCAGTGCTACGCCACGGCGTGGGGCAAGCCCAGCATCGGGCCTGCCTACAGCTTCGGTCGAGTGGACCCGACGGCCGGGACGGTGGAGTATCTGGAGGTCCCGACGGACGTGACCTCGGGCCCCGCAGAGGGGAACAGGGCCACCGAGAGCATGACCGGCGGGGGCCCGGCCTTCCTTTGGCGCACGCCGCGGGTCGCGCGCCCCCTCAACAGCCGCGGCCTCGAGGTCACCGGCGACGACCGCTCTCGATGGGACGGGTGGGACTGGGTCTTCAACGGCTCGCCGACGCGCGTGAACGACCGCCTGTACTTCACGCTGGCCAGCGGCGTGGTGTACGTCCTCGATGCCGCCGCACGCCCATTCGATGGCGACGCGCTGCTCGCGGTCAACGACCTCGGCTCCGCCGGGGAGGTCTGGACCGCGAACTCGATCTCGTACGCGGGCGGTCGGCTGTACCACCGCACCGGCGCCGAGGTGATCTGCATCGGCCGCTGACGCTCAGCGCAGGCCGAGGGGTCTGAGCCCCGCCGACCGGACCTGCTCCAGCCGCGCCGCCATCACCGCGGCCCGCTCGGGGTGGTCGGCCGCCACGTTCGAGGCCTCCCCCACGTCTACGGAGAGGTCGTACAGCTCGTCCGCCTTCTTCGGCCGCTGTACGAGCTTCCAAGGCCCGTCCCGCAGCGCGAGGCCCCGCGCCTCCTCCACCACGAACTGGCGCCCGACGGCGTCCCGGCCCAGCAGCGCGTCCATCGCGTCGCGGCTGTCCATGGCCTCCCCCGCTGGGAGCGGCACGCCCAGCATGGACGCGAAGGAGGCGACCAGGTCGACCTGGGTCACGAGCGCAGACGAGACGCCGGGCTCGATGACCCCCGGCCAGCGGACGATCAGCGGCACCCGCGTGCCCCCCTCGTACACCTGGTACTTGCCCCCGCGGTAGGGCCCCGAGCCGTCATGGCCCCGGTCCACCTCCTCCTTGCTCGTGAGCACCGTGGTGCCGTCCACGTAGCCGTCGTCATACACGGGGCCGTTGTCGCTGGAGAAGATCACGATCGTATCGTCCGCGAGCCCACGGGCCTCCAGCGCCGCCATGACGGCGCCCGCGGCCCAGTCGAGCTGCACCATGGCGTCCCCCCGGTAGCCGAGCTCGCTCTTGCCGTGGAAGCGCGGGTGGGGCGTGCGCGGTACGTGAATGTCCTGGGAGGAGAAGAACAGGAAGAAGGGCTCCTCCGCGTTCTCGTCGATGAACCGGGTCGCCCGCTCCACGAACACGTCGGCCATGGTCTCGTCGTCCCAGAGCGCCGACGCGCCGCCCGCCATGTATCCGATGCGCCCGATCCCGTTGATCACGGACTGGTTGTGCCCGTGGGAGCTCGGGTAGTAGGTCATCGCCTCCGGCTCCTTCCTACCGTTCGGGTAGCTCGTGCTCCCCTCGGGCAGGTCCTTGAGCTTGCCCACGAAGAGCGGATCCCCAGGGTCGAGCCCCACCACCTCGTGACCCTCGAGGTAAACGCACGGCACCCGGTCGTTCGTGGACGGGAGCAGGAACGACTCGTCAAAACCCAACTCCATGGGCCCGGGCTTCACCGCCCCGTTCCAGTCCACCGGCGCTCCCTCTGCGCCCAGGCCGAGGTGCCACTTCCCCACCACGCCGGTGCGGTAGCCGGCCGCCTTGAACGTGTCGGGGAGCGTCCAGGCGTCGACCCCAATGGTCAGCCTCGCGTTGGGCGGGAGCACCCGGACGCCGCTTCGAAAGCCATGCACGCCGCTGAGCAGCGCGAAGCGCGAGGGCGTGCAGGTGCCCGCCGCGCAGTGCCCGTCGGTGAACCGGAGCCCCTCGGCCGCCAGCCGATCGAGGTTCGGCGTCGGGATCTTCTCGGCGCCGTAGCAGCCGAGGTCACCGAACCCCACGTCGTCTCCGTAGATCAGGACCACGTTGGGCCGCCGCTCGGGACGAAGAGCGTTGGAGCCTGCGGTGCTGGCGCCGGGGACGCTCGCGTCGGGAGCCGCGGCGCAGGCCGCGAGCATCGCGGCGAGGAGGGCGTGGCTGTGCTTCATGATCATCATTCGTCCTCTCCACCGTAGCCCAGTCCGCTGAGCACCTCACGTGTGCGGGGGTCCAGCGTTGCCGCCTCCCCGCGCCGTAGCGCGGTCATTCCGCGCTCCACGGCCTCGAGCTCAGCCTGCAGGCGGGCCCGCTCCTCCGGTCGTTCTGCCGCGAGGTCCCGGAGCTCTCCGGGGTCGCTCGCCACCTCGTAGAGCTGCGCCGGGGCGCCCTCTCGCACGATCAGCTTCCAGCCCCCCGAGGTCCAACTGGTCTGAGGCCGCGCCCACATGTTCCCGTGGGCCAGAGTCGATCGCTGCTCGAGCTCGAGCTCACCGTCCGCCAGCGGGACGAGGCTGCGCCCGACGAATTGTCCGGGGACCGGCAGGTCGCAGAGCTCGCAGAGCGTCGGGGCGAGGTCGATGTGGCGGACCGGGGCGCCCACGACCCCCGGCTTGAGCCTCGCCGGCGCGCGGATCAGCAGCGGCACCCGGACGAGCTCGTCGTACAGGGTGTGACCGTGCTCGAAGCCGCCGTGGTCCAGGAACTCCTCACCGTGATCCGCCGTCACGACGAGGACCAGCTCATCCCGCTGCCCCATGGACGCCAGGCCGTCATCGAGGCGCCCAATCTGGGCGTCGAGGTAGCTGACCTCGCCGTTGTACAGGGCCTCAGCGCGCTCGATGGTCGCCGCCGCGGGTGAGAGCTCGCCCTCGCGGATCGCGACCATCTGCGGCCGGGTCCCGAAGGTCCAATCCCCCTGTTGATCCGCAGGCGCAGCCCACCGCTCGCGGAACGCGGGCGGTGGCGCGTAGACGCAGTGCGGGTCGAAGTAGTGGACGAGGAGGAAGAAGGGCCCGTCGTCACGATTCGCCTCGATCCACTCCAGCGCGGCCCGGGTCGTCGCGTCGGCCGCGCGCACGTCGACGTTGGTCTCGAAGACCTGCTGATCCACGGTCTCGAAGTCCCGGGTGACCCCGAAGAGGCCCGGATCGAGGAAGAGCACGTTAACGATCGCGTGGGTCCGGTACCCCTGGTCACGGAAGCCCTTCACCACGGTCTCAACCTCCTCGTCGAGCGTCGTGAAGCGGCCGAGGCGACCGCCCGCCCCGTGCTCCTCGGGGTGGAGCGAGGTGAGCATGGAGGCGGTGGAGGGCAGCGTCCAGGGGGCGTGGGAGCGAGCCTGATCGAAGCGCACACCATCCGACGCGATGCGGTCCAGGTACGGGGTCAGCCCCGCGGGCCCCCCCATGCAGCTGAGCTTGTCGGCACGAAGGGTGTCGCCGACCACCATGACCACGCTGGGTCGCGGGCTGTCTCCCCCGCAGGCCGCGACCAGCACGGCCCCCAGGGCGAGCGCGCATCGCCAGAGGCGCCGAATCACCGGCCTCCCCCGCCCTCGGGTCCTGCGGCGTCCGGGCCCTTGATCCGCAGGCTGGCCTCCCCGCTCTCGGCGTCGATCCGCAGCACGTATTCGGCCTTGAGGATGGAGCCGTCGCCGTCGTGGGCCGGGACCAGGAGAGGCTCCCGCTCCGTCAGGAACATCTCGGCACGCTGCGTCAGGACCCGGCTCAGACCGAAGCGCTTGTCGAAGACCGTGATTGATGCCTCGAGCTCGTCCGCGAGGTCCACCTCGAACTCAAGCCACCCGTCGCCCGGGGCGAGCCAGGACAGCCCTCGCGGCGACACAGTGACCCCCTCGGCCCGCATGGCGCCGAGCCCCGCCGCGTTGAGGAGGAGCTCATCGCCGCCGCGGTTCGTGCGCATCCGGAGCCTGGCCGTGCCCCCCTCCTCGGAGAGCCGACCGTCGACCACCTCGAGCTCGGGGAAGGGGACGTTGACCGGGCGCGTGCTCAGGCTGAAGGCCGTCCTGCCCGCCCAGGGGATCCGCTCGAAGGGAGGCCTCAGGACGGCACCTCCGAGGGAGCTGACAAGCTCCGTACGCACCTCTGAATCCAAGGCCCCCGCCGCGAAGCCACGGGCCAACCAACAGGCCTCGCCGCCGGCGGTCTGCACATGGACCAGGTTGAGCTTTCCCGGCTGATCGGGGGTGAGCGCACGTGCCCGGGTCGCCAAGGCCCCTGCCCCGAGGCCAACAGCCAGCAGCACCGCGGTGATCCACGGGGAGGCCCCTCCTGAGGCCCGACAGATCGGCGCGAGGAGCAGCGCTCCGCAGAGCAGGAGCGGGCCCAGGAGCACCGCCCCGGAGCCTGCGCCAAAGGCGTCGAGGAGCCCGAGGTGAAGGGGCATCCAGAGGAAGGCGGCGATGCCCAGCGCGAAGAGCGCGGCGTTGCTGACCTGCGCGCCGAGATCGCCCTTCTTGGGGAAGATGAACCAGGTCACCGCGAGGATCGCCGAGGGGAAGACGAGCAAGAAGGCTGCCCCGGGTGCGGCCCAGGTCAAGAGCATCCCCGCGAGGGTGACCATGAGCGCGACGGCGGCGCCGCACTCAGCCGAGGTCACGACCCGCGTGAGGAACAAGACCATGGCCAGGAGGGACCCGAGCCCGATCGCGCCGACGCTCACCGCAAGGAGGTCGCTCGCCGCCGAGAAGGTCACAGCCGGGGCGCCGAGGATACGCAGCAGGTCGAGGTGGAACTTGGCGACCATGACCGCCAAACCCGTGGCCAACGAGACGCCCAGGAGCGCCAGCATGATTCCCCTCAGCCCGAGCGCGCCGCGGGTCAAGGCCCGGCTGATGCCCACCAGGGAGAGCAGGAAGAAGAGGCCGCCGAGGAACCGGATCGTGGGGATCCCCATGGTCACGACTGAGCGGCCGCCGAGGTCCAGAAACACGGCGTCTGCGGAGGCCGGGGCGCTGGCCTTGTCCGCGGTCTGAGCGCCAGAGGGTCTCGCGGGGAGGGGCGCCTGGTCGAGGGCGAGCACCGCCTCCATGGCGTTGGTCACGTGGTGCTGAAGGCTCCGCGGATCCAGGTGCTCGAGGTCGTCCAGGGGCGTGTGGTATCGAGCGACGTCACCGATGAACGCGAAGTTCAGGCCCGGGACTCCGAGCCTGCGCCAGACGGAGAAGTCGGTGTCGTTGGGCATCCGCCGATACACCTCCACGGAGACCGAGCTCGTGCTCGGGCGCGTGACGACATCGGCCAGGGCCTCCACGAGGGCGGCGTTGCCTGGCCCCGTCTCGAACATCCGACTCGGCCCGCTCGTCCCTCGGGCCTCCAGGTTGATCACCGCGCCGACATCCGCGGCCCAGGGGTGATGCTGCGTGAACGCCGCCGCCCCCAGCAAGCCAGACTCCTCTGCGTCATCGATGAGGAAGATCACGTCGCGCCCCGTCCCGCCCCGTGCCTTGAGGGCCCGCGCGACCTCCAGGAGGGCAGCGACCCCGGAGAGGTCATCACCGATGCCGGGCCCGGCCCCCACCGAGTCGTAGTGCGCCATGCACAGGATGGCGGTGCCAGGGCCGCTGCTGCGACCGGTCCCGGGGAGGCGAGTCAGAATGTTCTTTGTGGATCCAGCGAGGCTCCAATCTCCAACGACGGTGACCCGCTCGGAGACCTCGGGGGTGAAGCCGATACGCCGCCACTCGTCGAGGATGCGCTCCCGGCAGCGCGCGTTCGCGGCGGTCCCCACCGGTCGCGGCTGCGGTGCTGCGCCGCCCTCTTCCCGAGCGATGCGTTCGAGAAGGGCGCCGGCGCGCCCTCCGGACGCGACCTCCGCTGGCGCATCTTCGGGCAGCGCCGGCGGTGGCGCTCCGAGCCAGACGGCTGTCGCGCCAGCGGTCAGCCAGATCAGGAGCGCGCCCCACGCTCGCAAGCCGTCTGTGCGGAGTCGGCCCGGAGCCTCTGCCAATTCGTCCATACCCCGGAGTCTGCCACACAGCCGCCCGCGTCACATCCCAGGCCCGGCGCGGATCCGCCCATCGGCCGGCTGGGCTGCGCCCATTAGCCGGCTGGGCTGCGCCCATTGGGAGGTTGGACATTGGACGGCCCACTCTCTCGCCGTAGCCTGTCCCCGGGTACGCAGGCCCGACCGCTGACCGCGCCAACACCTCCCGACACGTGGCGTACCCGATGCCCCACACTCCCCCGCGCTCCATGACTGACACTCCGGCCCAGGACCCGATCTTGAGGGCTGCTGCCCTCGCGACCCTCGTCCTCGCACCCCTCATTGGTGGCTGCGGCGAACCGGGCTCCTCCACCGACCAAGCCCGCCCCTCCGTCGAGGCCACGCTGACCCGTGAGCGCGTCGCCGTGCTCTTCTCGAAAGAGGAGTACAGGGCGGCGCTCGAGGAGATCTCCCCCCTGATCGAGGGCGAGAGCCCCGCGGTGGTCGACCTGATCACAGCCGCTCAGGTCACCCTGAAGACCCAGGACCTCGAGGGGTCCATCGCCCTGGTGGCCCGCGCCCTCGAGGCGGCGCCCGACGACCCCGGCGCCAACTACCTGCAGGCCAGGCTCGCCTCTTACGATCCGGATCGCATGGAGGAGGTCCCCGCGCTCTACGATCGGGTCCTCGAGCTCGCCCCAGGGGACCCGCCGTCGAAGCTGGGCCTGGCGCGGGCGCTGCTCGGCCTTGAGGAGGACCTGGACCGCGCCGTCGGGGCGCTGGATGAGGTCGTTGCCCTCGGCATCGAGCTCGGCCTCCAGTGGTACGTGACCGCCGTCTACCAGCGCTACCGCTACACGGCCGCCTACGAAGACGACGAACAGGAGCTGCGCAGCTGGGACAGCCTCTGGACGTCCCTGCGAGAGAAGGGCTTCAAGCCCACCAATGACGTCGAGCTGGACCAGGGGCTCCTGGCGCGTGTCACGCCGCCCGCGCCCTTCGGCTCCTTCCCCACGCGCCCCGCCGTGGCGCCGGAGTTTGGCGCCCCGCGCACCATCGCCCCGAGCACCGTCGCCCCGCTCGGCGACGACGTCAGCGCGCTGGAGATCCGCGACCTCGACGGAGACCGCACCCTCGACCTGATCACGGTGGCCGACGGATCCCTCGCCGTTCACCTCCGCGACGGCAGCGACGACTCCTCGCTGGAGACCACAGAGCTGGCAGCGTCCGGGATCACCGGCCCGGTCCGTGCCCTCGACCTGAACCAACGCCTCAGCGGCGACACCCTCGACGTCCTGGCAGCTGCGGGTGACCGCCTCGTGCTCTTCGAGCAGTCGGATGACGATGAGGGTCCCCGCTGGACCCTCTCCCCGGTCCCGCTCCCGGCCTTCGAAGGAGAGATCCGCGACCTCGAGACCGTGGACTTTGACCACGACGGCGACCTCGACCTGCTTGTGGTCGGCGCCTTCGGAGCGCGGCTCCTCCGCAACGACGGCGCCGGCGCCCTGGTCGACAAGGACGGCAATGTCCAGCCGCGCGGCGCCTGGAGAGACGCCAGCGAGGCCGCGTCGCTCCCCGCCGGTGACTTCGGCTGGTGCGCCGCCGAGGACCTCGACGGCGACAACGACGTTGACCTGCTCTTTGGCGGAGCGGGGGCCACCCACCTCATGGACTCCCTGCGGCGCGGGCTCTTCGAGGACCTGAGAGCGAGCGGCCTCGCTGGAGCGACCCTCCTCCGGGAGCCCACCGTGGCGGACCTCGACGCCGATGGCCGCCCGGACCTGCTCGTCCCCGGGGCCGGCGGTTCGCGCTGGTTCCGCCGCACGGCCGAGGGGACCTATGAGCCCGCGGATCTGGACGTGAACGTCGCCGAGGAGAGCCATGTGGAGGTCACGGACCTCGACATGAACGGGGCGGTCGACCTGGTGTGGATGGACCCGGCAGGGAGCTGCCGCGGCCTGCTCAACCTGACCCAGCCGGCACCGCTGGCGTTCGAGGTCCCCCTTGGAGGCGGCCGCGACCTGCTGGTGAGGGACATCGACCGGCCGGACCCCTACGCGCCGCTCACCCTCGAGGTGATGCAGCTGACCGACGAGGGGTTGGTGGCCATCTCCCCCACCAACGCGGCGAAGAACGCGCTGCTGCTGAAGTTTGTCGGCCAGAAGGACAACAGGCAGGCGGTCGGCGCGGTCCTCGAGGTACGCGCCCAGGACCTCTACCGCCGCGTGTACCTCCGTGGCGAGGCCGCCATCGTCGGCATCGGCGACCGGCCCTATGCGGATGTGGTCCGAGTCTCCTGGCCCAACGGCGTGGTCCAGCAGGAGCTCGACGTCGAGGCCGGCGTCCAGTTCTTCCTCGACAACTCCGACTTCGGCGTCCAGCCCGAGGGCCTCATTGGCTCCTGCCCGTTCCTCTACACCTGGAACGGGGAGACGTTCGAGTTCATCAGCGACGTGATCGGGATCACGCCCCTGGGCCTGCCCATGGCGCCAGGAATGCTGGTGCCGCCGGACCACGACGAGTACGTGCTCGTGCGTGGGGATCAGCTCGTCCCCGACGAGAACGACGAGCTGGTGCTCCAGTTTACCGAGGAGCTGCGCGAGGTCACCTACCTGGACCGGGTGCGCCTCGACGTGGTGGACCACCCGGCGGGCACGGCGATCTATCCCAACGAGCGCTTCAAGTTCCCGCCCTTCCCCGAGCCCCACACCCACGTGGTGGAGCGGGTCGCCAAGGTGCGCAAGGCCACCGGCTCCGACGGCGCGGATTGGACCGCCGAGCTCCGCGACCGCGACTCCGTCCACCCGGTCCCCTTCGAGCGCCTCGCGGGCCAGTACCTCGGGCTCGCGGAGCCCCACTGGCTCGAGCTGGAATTTGACCCCGCGGACGTCAAGGACGCGAAGCTGCTGCGCATGGTCGCCACGGGCTGGTTCTTCTGGAGTGACGCCAGCGCGAACGTGGCGTCCGCCGCGACACCGGGCGTCGAGTTCATCCCGCCCGTGATCGAGATCCCTGGCCCCGACGGGACCTGGGTCCCCGCCGGGCCGCCCGTGGGCTTCCCCGCGGGCAAGACGAAGACCATGGTGATCGACGTCTCGGAGATCCTGAACCGTGAGGACCCGCGGATGCGCCTGGGCTCGACCCTCGAGCTCTACTGGGACTGCATCGAGCTCGCGACCTGCGACGACGACGCCGGCCTGATCACCTCCTCCATGGAGCCGATCGGGACGCGCCTGTGGTCCCGCGGGTTCTCCGAGGGCCAGGTCCCCGACCGGCAAGACCTCCCCCTCTTCTTCGACTGGGACAAGGTCGCCATGGAGCCCCGCTGGGACCAGCACCCGGGGGACTACACCCGCTACGGGGCCGTCGGCCCCCTGCTCACCGCGGTCGACGATCAGTACGTGATCATGGGCTCGGGCGACGCGCTCACCCTCCGCTTCGACGCCTCCAAGCTCCCGCCGGTCCCGGAGGGGCACGTGCGGGACTACCTGGTGTTCCTCGACGGCTGGGCCAAGGACCGGGACCACAACACGTACGAGGCCCTCGAGGTCGAGCCGCTCCCGTTCCACGCCATGAGCGGGTACCCCTACCCCGACACCGAGTCCTTCCCCGACACGCCCGAGCACCGCGCCTGGCGGGCGGAGTGGAACACTCGACCCGCGCATCGTTGGGTCGTCCCCATGGCCCCGGCCCTTGAGACCGAGTGGGTGCACGCCATGGTCGAGCTCGGGGCCGACCGTTGAGACCGGCAGCTGCGGGCGCGGTTCTCCGCGCGCTGGCGGGGCCGGCTGCCCTCGCCGCGGTGCCCGCCCTCGCCGCCTGTAGCGCGGCCCCGCTCCCCCCCGACCGAGCGGTTCCCAGCTCGCCCGGCGAGGCGACAGCGGAGGACGCCCAAGCTCGCCCGGCGCACCGCTGGGACGTCCCCCCTCCGGGCCGCGTCCTCATGGTGGGCAACAGCTTCACCTTCTGGAACGGCGGCCTCTGGAAGCCGCTCGCCGCGGCCCTCGACAGCGAGGATCGCGGGGTCACGGTGGAGCCCTGCGTCGAGGGCGGCGCCTCCCTGGAGACCCACTGGCATCGTGAGGAGGTGCTCGACCGGATCGACGTCGGTGAGGCGGACGTCGTCGTCCTCCAAGCGGACATCCCCGAGTCCACCGTGGCCTCGTTTGAGGAGCACGCAGGCAAGCTCATCGAGCTGGTCCGGGATGCGGGAGCCCGCCCGGTCCTCTTCATGACCTGGGACTACGAGCGGCTGGGGTGGCTGTCGTTGGAGGAGATCGTCGCTGCCCACCGAGGGGTGGCGCTCGGGCAGAACGTTCAAGTCGTGCCGGTCGGAGAGGCCTTCGGGATCGCACGACGCGAGCGGCCCGACCTCGACCTGTACGCAGCCGACCGTGAGCACCCGAGCCAGGCCGGGAGCTTCCTCGCGCTCGTGATGCTCGCCATGAGCCTCGGCGCCGACGACGTCGAGTCCATCGTCCCCCCCCGGCGCTGGCGGCAGCTCGCGCCGCAGGACCTCGCGTACCTGCGTGACCTCGGCCAGCGCGTCTGCGAGGAGGAGGTCCGGCGAACGCGCGAGTTCGTCGACAGCCGGGCCTTCTGCACGAACTGAGCGCCAGCGCTAGCTGAGGGCTGGACCGGGAGGGTCCAGGGGCGGGCGGATGGCGGGATCCAAGGGGCGCTGCTACCGTCCAACGGTCCTCTCTATCCTCCTTCCACACCGACCATGCGCCGCTCGATCTACCTGCTCGCCCTCGCCACGCTCACCGTCTCCGGAGCCTTCGCCCAGGGTGCGGACGACTGCGCCAACGCCCAGCCCATCTCCGGCCTTGGGCCGCACCCCTTCGACAACACGAGCGCGACGCCCACCCCCGGCCTCTCCGACTGCAACGGCCTTCCCGTCCGCAAGGACGTCTGGTTCCTCTGGACGGCGCCCAACAACGCCCGGGTCACCGTGGAGGTGTGCGGCCAGACCTCCCTCGAGACGCGCGTCGCCGTCTATGACGGCAACGACTGCAACAACCTGATGCAGCTCGCCTGCTCGGCGATCGACTGCAACATCGGTTCGAACGTGCGATTCGCCGCAGCGGCGGGCCAGCAGTACCTGATCCGCTTTGGCTCTCGATCCGTGGGGAGCACCGGCACGGGGACCTTCACCCTGTCCGAGTACATCCCTGCCCTGAACCCGAACAACGGCCGCTACTACGAGCTGGTCGACGACAATCTCTCCTGGACCCAGGCCCGTGACAGGGCCGCTGACCTCGTCTGGCTCGGTCAGCCAGGCCGCCTCGCCGTCCTCTCCGACCAGGCCGATCTCGACTGGGTCGTGAACAACCTGCCCGTCGGGCGCCCCTGGGTCGGACTCTTCCAGGACACCACCCACCCCCAGTACTCCGAGCCCGACGGCGGCTGGGTCTGGATCGACGGGACCGATGCGACCTTCACCAACTGGTTCCCCGGCGAGCCCAACAACAACGCAGCCAACGGCGGCGCCGAGGACTACGCGGAGATGTTCGGGAGCGGCCAGTGGAACGACGCGGAGGAGAACCACGTCAACACGACCAGCTTCCTCGTGGAGTACGCGGGCGGCGGCCTCGGCTCGAACTACTGCGCCGCCAACCCGAACTCCACGGGCGCCGCGGGTTCCATGGGCGCCGATGGGTCGCCCTCTGTCGCACTGAACGACTTCAACCTGACGGCCAGCGGACTACCCGCCAACAGCTTCGGGTTCTTCATCACGTCTCGACAGCAGGGCTTCGCCCCGACCCCAGGCGGCTCCCAGGGCAATCTCTGTCTCGGCGGCGCCGTCGGGCGCTTCCAGCAGCAGATCGTGAACAGCGGTCCAGCGGGCGAGTTCACCATCCCGGCCGACCTCACCGCCTTCCCCGACCCCGCCCTCGGCACCGTGGGCGTCCTTCCCGGCGACACCTGGAACTTCCAGGCCTGGCACCGTGACGCGGTAGGCGGCTCAACAACCTCGAACTTCACGGACGGGCTCGAGGTCACCTTCCAGTGACCCTCCGCCGGCCGTCCAGCGGACGGCCGACCCCAGGAATTTCCGCGGCCCCGCCTCCGGTTCACCGGGGGCGGGGCCGCGGGACATCCCGGCGCCCCGGACACTCTCACCCGGAGGTTCCCTGACCGGGCGGCGGCGCGCTATCGGAGCCGATGGTCGATCCGGCTAGGCTCTGTCCCGCGCCCTGGCACACCTCGCACGGCCGGGCGTCCTTCCCTTCGCCACCGCCCCCATGACTCCCCGCTCGCCCGCGCCGCTCGCCGTCGCCCTTGGCCTCCTCGCCGGCTCCTGCTCGACCCCTGCGCCCTCCACCGCGCCGCGGCTCCAGGAGCGCCTCGAAGCCTCGTCCCTGGCCCGCGGCGAGGCCATGGGCGCTGTCGTCGACCAGACCTCGATCCCCGGCGTCGTGGTGGGCACGATCACCCGTGACGGCGCGGAGGAGTTCCTGTCCCACGGGGTGCATGGCATCGGCGACCCGACGCCCATGTCCCCCGACAGCATCTTCGAGATCCAGTCGATGACGAAGGCCATCACCGCGACAGCGGCGCTGCAGCTCGTCGAGCAGGGACGGATCGGGCTGGACGATCCGCTCGAGGAGATCATGCCGGAGCTACGACAGATCCAGATCCTCGAGGAGGATGGGACCCGGCGTCCCCCGGCCCGCCCCCTGACCCTCCGTGATCTGCTGCGGCACACGTCCGGCTTCGCCTACTTCTTCACGAGCCCGACGATCCTCGCGGAGATCCGCCTCAACCCCATCACGGGCATGCCGCTGCCGGACAAGCTCGAGGAAGGAGAGTACGACTGGGGGTTCGGTGTCCAGCCTCGCCGGATCTTCGACGCGGGCGAGGCGTGGGTCTACGGCCGCGGCGTGGGCGTCGCGGCGAGGGTCGTGGAGCGCCTCTCAGGGGAGGATCTCGACACCTACTTCAAGGGGCACATCCTCGGACCGCTCGGGCTCGACTCCACGGGCTACAACCTCACCGAACCGCTCATGGATGGGCGGGTCACCCTGCACACCCGGATCCCGGGCACGGGCGTGCTCGTCCCCATGCCCGACGTCCGCCCGGTCCCCATGGAGCGCTTCTACGGGGGGGGCTCCCTGCTCAGTACTCCGCGGGACTACGCTCGGTTCCTGCGCTGTCTCCTCAACGGCGGGGAGCTCGACGGCGTCAGGATCCTGGGCGAGGAGATGGTGTCCCTGATGATGACGGACCAACTCCCGGACGGAGTCCGCGTGACGTTGCCCCCTGATCCAGAGCAGCAGCAGGAACGCGAGCGCACCTCCCTCGAGGAGTACGACGACGGGTACAGCCTCTCCTGGGCGATCGAGGTGGGCGGCGAGGACGGCGCGCGGCCCGAAGGGGTCGGCTACTGGTCCGGCCTCTTCAACACCTACTACACGATCGACCCCGAGCGCGGCATCGCGGTCTTCAGCTTCAGTCAGCTGCTGCCCTTCGACGACCCGGAGGCCTACGAGGTCTACCGCAGCTACGAGGACATGGTCTACGGCGCGATCCTGGGGATCGGCGGCGGCTCCGCGGACTGAGCCCCGTCGCCCGGGACGCCCCTTAGCCCTTCATGGCCTCGAGGGCGTCGCGGAGGTCCGCCGGGATCTCCGCCGACTCCATGGTGTCCGGGTCGTAGCACACCAGCGCGGCCTCGCCCTCGGCCCAGATCTCACCCTCGGCCGAGCGGACGCGGTAGGCCTGGCGGAAGGAGCGGGTGCCCACGTGGACCGTTGAGAGCTCAACGCGCACGCTCTCTCCACCGCGGCCGGGCGCCACGAAGCGAACGTTGGTCTGGGCCAGGAGGAAGGGGAAGGCCCCGTCGATGAGGACCTCGGCGGCGCGGCTGAAGCCGTGGCGCGCCTCCTCGAACAGCGTCAGGTAGACGGCATTGTTCAGCACGCCCTGGCTGTCGTCGTCGGACCAGCGGGTGACGGTCTCGTGGACGAACTGCGGGAACTCGGGGATCTCGGGGGCTTCCATGGGACCGAGTCTACGCCGCGGGCCGTGGCGCAGGGCGCTTGACCACGAGCGCCATCCCGGTGAACAGGCCGAGGGCCGCGAAGCCCAGCTCGGGGGTCGGTCGCTCGGCCAGCAGCACCGCCGCGGCCAGGGCGGTGATGATGGGCTGCGCGAAGACGAAGAAGGCGGTGGTCGAGGCCTCGACTCGCGCGAGCGCGTACGAGTTCAGCGCATACGCGAGGATCGTCGGGAAGACCAGGACGTAGGCGAGGGACAGCCACGCCCCCCTCGACGCGTCTTCAGGTGCCAGGGACTCGCCCACGAAGAAGAGCGGCAGGAACGGGACCGAGAGGACGTAGATCCAGGCCACCAGCACCAGCGGCGGCATGCGGCGCAGGAGGGGCTTGGAGAGCACCAGATAGATCGCGTAGCAGAGGGCGTTCCCGGCCATCAGCAGGTTCCCGAAGGCGTGTTCGGAGGAGAGGTCTCCCCCGCTCGAGAGGAAGAGCGGGACGGCGCCGAGGAGCGCCACGACGACGCCGAGCACGCGCAGCCCCCGCAGCACCTCCTTGCCGAGAACGACCGCCACCGTGTAAGTGAACACCGGGATCAGACAGATCACGAGCCCTGCGTTCATGGGCGTCGATCGCTGCAAGCCCTCCAGGAAGAGCCCCTGATTGAGCACGATCCCGAGCACCGCGAAGCCCAACAGGGTCGGCATGTCCCGCAGGGCCGGGAGCGCACGGCGCCGGTAGAGCAGCGCCGCAAGGAGCATCAGGACGATCGCTCCGACCGCGATGCGCCAGGTTGCCACGGCGAAGGGTGAGAAGCCCGTGGCCGGGTCCATCGCCAGGGCGCCGAAGACGGGAAACAGCCCGAAGCACAGCTGGACGGCCGTGAGGGCCAGGAGCCCCGCGCGCACCGAGTGGTCCGCCGCAGGTGCTGTGGAGATGGGCTGCGCGCCTCTGGAGCTGACGCGGCTTCCCATGGGGCGGTGAGAATAGGACCCGATCGCGGCCCACCCCGCCCCCATCCTCGAGATCCGTCGAGAGATCTGATGAGGTTCCCAGCCGAGCAAGCGGTGCATTCCGCCCGAGCTCGGACTACCGTGCTCCCATGGCTGAGAGCGAGCGACCCGGAGCGCGGTCGATCCCCGACCCCAGGCCGTGGCCGCGCCACGGTGTCCGGGCGGGGACCGAATACCGGATCTTCACCACCACCTTCGAAGAGCTCGAGAATCCGAGGACTGGCCAGCGTATGGAGCGCGTGGTCGTCGACGCTCCAGACTGGGTCAACGTCGTCGGGCTCACCGCCGAGCGGGACGTGATCGTCGTGAAGCAGCACCGCTTCGGCGTCGGCGCGCCCACCATCGAGATCCCCGGCGGCATGATCGACCCGGGCGAGCAGCCCCTGGTGGCCGCCAAGCGCGAGCTCCGCGAGGAGACCGGCTTCGTGGCCGAGCGATGGAGGTCCCTGGGCGCCGTCGCCCCCAACCCCGCCTTCCTCAACAACCGCTGCCACCACTTCCTGGCCGAGGGCTGCCGCCGCTCCGGGGAGCAGCTTCAGGATCCCGGCGAGGACATCCACGTGGGGACCATGTCGCTCGAGGAGATGCGGGCGGCCATCCTCGACGGTGCCGTGGACCACTCTCTCGTCCTCACGGCGATGCTACGGGTCCTGGACCTGAGGTCCCACGGCCTCGAGGATGACGGAGCGGAGGCCCGGCCGTGAGCCGTCGACGGATCATCGTCCTCGGTGGCGGCATCGCAGGGCTCTCGACCGCCCATTCCCTGGCCCGCTCCCAGGGCCAAGCCGGCGAGGTCGAGGTGACCCTCGTGGAACGGGAGCGCCGACACGACGTCCACTCCACGGGTCGCAGCGCGGAGATCCTGCGCGTGGCCGTGAACGACCCGATCACCCGCGCGCTCGCGCTGGAGACCGATCGGCTCTTCGAGGATCCCGTCGCGGCGGGGCTTGACGCGGAGAGCCTGGTGGATCGGACCGGCCTGCTGGTGCTCAACTCGGGCGCGCCGAGCTGGACCGCGGACCTCGAGCGCCGCGGGATCGTGACGCGCCCCGATGCCGCCTCCCTGCGCCGACTGGCGCCAGACCTCCGAGAGGCGGAGGACGCCCTTCGGCTCGAGGGCCGAGCCTACTGGTTCGAGCGCGGCGGGAGGATCCGAGGCGAACGACTGGTGGCCTCCCTGGTCAGCAGCGCCCAGCGGGCCGGGGTGACCCTCCTGCGGAACGCGGGAGACGCGGAGGTGGTGAGCGAGCGGGGAGCCGTCAGGGGCGTCCGGCTCCACGACGGCCGACTCCTCGACGCGGAGGACGTCGTCGTCGCCGCGGGGGCGTGGAGCGGTCCGATGGCACGGGGTCTCGGTGTCGACCTGCCGCTCCGGACCACCCGGCGCCATATGTTCATGACCTCGCCTGACCCTGGCTCCGCCCCCGACTCCAGCTCCGACTCGGGCTCCGACTCCGACTCCGACTCCGGCCGGGGCAACACCGCCCCGGTGGTCTGGGACGACGACGCGGCCTTCTATATTCGCCGTGAGGGCTCGCGCTGGGGTATCTCCATCTGCGACGTGCTCGAGGCCTCGACCCAGGCCCCCCTGTACCCCGTGGACCCGGAGATCGAGCGCATGGCCACGGAGGCGGTGGCCGGTTGGGTCCGCCGCCCGGGCGCTGCCCTTCCCCTCGAGCGGGGCTGGAGCGGCTTCAGGGACCTCTCCCCCGACGATCGACCGATTCTCGGCCCCGATCCAAGGCTCGGGGGCCTCCACTGGTGCTGCGGTCTGGGGGGACATGGGATGACCCTCTCCCTGGGACTGGGGCGCGCGGCCGCCAGCGCCATCCTCGGTCAGCCAACGGAGCTCGCCGCACAGTGCACAGTGGGACGCTTCGAATCCGTCCTGGCGTAGTACGTTAGGGGCTCGATGATCCTCGGCCCTCTCCTCCTCGCCGCGCTGACAGCGGCTCCGACGCGACCGCCCCAGCCCTCGGGGGCTCCCGCGCAGGAGGACCTCGCCCAGCGGCCCCCTGACGAGACGGCGGCAGCGGAGTACTTCGAGGCGCGCGTCCGCCCGATCCTGGCCGAGCGCTGCGTCGACTGTCACTCCGGGGAGAAGCCCAAGGGGGACCTCCGGATGGACAGCATCGCAGGCCTCCGCGCGGGCGCTGCGGGTGAGCCGATCTTCGTCCCTGGGGACCTCGAGGCGAGCCTGATGGTCGAGGCGGTCCGCTACGAGGATCCCTTCACCGCGATGCCACCGGACGGGAAGCTCGCGGACGAGGAGATCGAGGCCATCGAGCGCTGGATCGAGATGGGGGCCCACCTCCCCCAGACGCTGAACTTCGAAGCGAGCGAGACCCAGCCGTGGTGCTTCCAGCCGCCTGTGGAGGCCTTGCCATCGACCCTGGCGTCCCACGAGGACCCGGTGGATGCCTTCCTCTTCGAGGCCCTCGCCGAGCGTGGCGTCCAGCCCTCTACGCCCAGCTCGCCTCGCTCCTGGCTTCGCCGGGTGACCTTCGACCTGACGGGCCTGCCCCCCACGCCGGAAGAGGTCGACGCGTTCCTCAACGACCCCGCGCCAGCATCGCGGGAGCGCGTCGTGGATCGGCTCCTCGAGTCCCCGGCGTTTGGTGAGCGCTGGGCGCGACGGTGGCTCGACCTGGTCCGCTACGCCGAGACCAAGGCGCACGAGTTCGACTACCCCATCCCCAACGCGTACCGATACCGGGACTACGTCATCCGCGCGTTCAACGCGGACGTCCCCTACGACCGCTTCATCACCGAGTTCATCGCCGGCGACCTGGTGGAGACCCCGCGCATGGACCCGTCCGGACTCTGGGACGAGTCGATCCTCGGCACGGGCGCCTGGCAGCTCGGCGAGGAGGTCCACTCCCCCGTGGAGCCGCGGGGGGATCAGACCGACCGCATCGCGAACCAGGTGGAGGTGCTGTCCAAGTCCGTCATGGCCCTCGGCGCCGCCTGCGCCCGCTGCCACGACCACAAGTTCGACCCCATCAGCGCCGAGGACTACCACGCCCTCGCGGGCTTCGCCCTCTCCACCGCGCCCAGGCAGGTCCGGTACGAGTCCAATGACCACAACCGGCACGTGGCGCGGGAGCTGGCCGCCTGGATCGACGGTCAACAGATCACCGCGCGCGACGCCGTGGCGGAGGCGCTGGAGGCCGAGGCGGAGGGGCTCGCCGGGGTGCTCGCAGCAGCCCGAACCGTGACGCCCCCCGAGCCCTACACCGACGCCGCCGCCGCGGCGCTGGACGCCGCCTTCGAGGCCCGCGGTGAGCTGCGCCCGTGCATCGTGCTCGAGGACTTCGAGGGCGAGGGCCTCGACGACTGCTCCCTGGGCCCCTGGGTCCGGGAGGGGGAGGCGTTCATCGGACACCCGGTCCGGCGCGATGACATCCATTCGTCCCAGCCGACCTTCAAGCCCCGTGGCCGAGGGGCCGTCAACAGCTACGCGGGGCACCCCGACGCCCCCGGCTCCGCGGACGCCTACGTAGGCACCCTCACCAGCGCGCCCTTCACGGTCATCCGGTCCTACCTCCACTTCCTGGTCAACGGGGGGGACGAGCCCACGGTCCGGGTCGAGCTGATCGACGCGGAGACGGGAGAGGCGCTGATCGCCACGAGCGCGGACCGCACCAACACCCTCACCCCCGCCCGCTTCGATCTCGAGCCCTTCCAGGGGCGGCGGGTACGGATCCGCTTCGTGGACGAGCACGAGGGCGGCTGGGGGCAGATCGGCGGCGACCACTTTGTCCTGAGCGACGAGCCGGGCCCCGAGGTCCTCGACGTGGCCCTCCCCGTGGCCCGCCTGGCCGTGTTCAGCGACGCGCTGGATGGCGCGGACCTCGACCGACTCCTCGGCTGGATCGACGCCATGGGGTCGGAGCGCTTCGACGCCGGGGCCCGCCAGTGGATGGACTGGCTGGATCGCATCGACGGCGAGGTCGCCATCGCCGCCCGCGGCGTGAGGGAGCTCGTCCGTTACGACGCGCTCTCGGGCCCGAGCTGGATCACGAACGGCCCCGGGTTCGGCCCCGGCCCCCGCGGCGCGGGCGACGTGCTCCTCGACCTCCGTGAGGACTCGCTCGAGGTGGCCGGGATCACCTCCCGCCCCGCCGCCGTCGGTCACCCCACCTGGGCAGACCTGGAGGTGGTGGACTCCTCGACCTCGCGGGGGTCGTCGCTCAACTGGGTCCAGGCCGGCCGCACCCTGGTCTCCCCGGAGTTCGACCTGGAGCACGGCCGGGTCGCGCACCTCGTACGCGGCGAGGGGCGGATGCTGATGCCGATCGCCTCCCACAAGCTGGTGCAGGGGCCGCTCCACGGCGGCTCGACCCGCGCCTTCGACACGGGAGGCGAGTGGCGCTGGGTGATCCAGGACGTGCCCTCGGGCGCGGGCCTCTCGGCCCACCTGGAGCTGACCGCCACCGGGCGCGGGCCCTGCGAGATCGCGGCCACGGTGGAGGTGGCCCGGGACGGCGCTCTCCCCGCGCCGCTCCCCATGGACTGGGTGGAGGACCGATCCCTCGACGAGCTCGAGGGGGACACGCCCGCCGACCGCGCTCGCTTCGTGGTCCAGCGCGTCCGCGACGCCGCGGAGCTCGTCCGCACGGGCGGGGTGGAGGGCCGGGCGCTCTCTGACGGGGAGCGCAGCTTCCTGTACGGCCTCGCAGAATTCATGGCCACGGAGGTCCCCTCGGTGCGCGCGCGCGTCCGCGCGGCCCTCGCGCCCGAGCGCGGCACGCTCGCCTACATCCTTCACCGGCGCGTCCTACAGTCTCGGCTCGCCCCGGCGGCCCTCGAGCTCGAGGGCCGGGATGAGCGGGTCCTGGACCGCGGGAGCTGGCAGTCCCCGCTCGCGGCCGCTCCCCGACGGCTGCCGAGCGCCCTGCGCTCCGATGACGCCCCCCTCGCGCGGGACGCCGAGGGGAGCGGCCGGCTCGCCTTCGCAGAGGCGCTCCTCGGCGCAGAGTCCGCCATCGTGCAGCGGGTCTGGGTGAACCGAACCTGGCAGGCGCTCTTCGGGAAGGGGATCGTCGAGACCACCGACGACTTCGGCGCGATGGGAGCGAAGCCCACCCACCCCGAGCTCCTCGATCACCTGGCCCTCGAGTTTGACGCCGACGGCTGGTCCACCAAACGCCTGCTGCGCCGCCTCGTCCTCACGGACGCCTACGGCCGCAGCACCCGCCCGACCGCGTCGGCCGCCGAGCTCGACCCGAGTAACCGGCTCCTCGGCCACATGGCCGTGCGGCGGCTGGAGGCCGAGGAGGTCCGCGACACGCTCCTCGCCGCCAGCGGCGAGCTCGATCGGGCGACCCTCGGCGCCCCGGTCCCGATCCACCTGACGCCGTTCATGAGCGGCCGCGGCCGTCCTGGCCGGAGCGGGCCCGAGGACGGCGACGGGCGCCGGTCCATCTACATCGAGGTGCGGCGCAACTTCCCCCATCCGCTGCTCACGGTCTTTGACCAACCGACCCCCTCCACCTGCCACGGGCGCAGGACCTCCGCCAACGTCCCGGCCCAGGCCCTGGCGATGCTGAACGATCCCTTCGTGGAGGCCCGCGCTGTGGCCCTCGCCGAGGGTGTCGATCGGAGCGCACCGGCGGCGGCCGTCGAGGCGCTCTGGCTCCAGACGCTGGCACGGCGCCCCTCTCCCCAGGAGCTGGAGCAGGCCACCGCGTACGTCTCCGGCGCTCCGTCAGGCGCCCTTGATCCGTGGGTGGACCTCGCCCACACCCTGTTCAACACGAAGGAGTTCCTCTTCCTCGAATGAGCGCCTACGACCGACTTCCGTGCAGCGCGCCCCTTTCCCGGCGCGCCCTCCTGACCCGCACCGCCAACGGCTTCGGCGCGCTCGCGGCCGGCGCCCTCTTCGGCTCCACCGCGAGCGCGGCGGGCGTGGGCCTGGACGCCCGGAGGGCACTGGACGGCGGCGGCCCCTTCACGCCACGCGCCCCCCACTTCCCGGCGCGCGCGAAGAACGTGATCTTCCTCTACATGGACGGCGGTCCGGCGCAGATGGACACGTTCGACCCCAAGCCGGAGCTCGAGCGCTGGGCGGGGAAGCCCATCCCGGTCGACACGCCGCCGACCCAGTTCAACAACATCGGCACCGTCCTCCCCTCCTACTGGGAATTCAAGCCCGGCGGGGAGAGCGGGCTGATGATCAGCGACCTGTTCCCGGAGCTCCGAAAGCAGGCGGACAAGCTCTGCGTGGTCCGCTCCATGACCAACAAGTTCCCCGAGCACACCGCGGCGAACTATCTGCTGCACACGGGGCACAACCCGGCCGGGCGGCCGTCGGTGGGCGCCTGGTGCGCCTACGGGCTCGGCTCCGAGTCCAAGAACCTCCCCGGCTATGTGGTCGTCGACGGCGGGCTGACGCCGCCTGGCGGCATCGAGTGCTACGGCAGCGGGTTCCTGAGCCCCTCCTATCAGGGCTCGACCTTCCGGTCCAAGGGTGAGCCGGTCGCCCACGCCCGTGGCCCCCACTCCGGAAGCGAGCGCGAGGCCAACCGCCGCAGGCTCCTGGAGGCCCTTGATCAGCGCGGCGGTGAGCGCGACGGCTCCATCGAGGCCGCCCTCGACAACTACGAGCTCGCCTTCCGGATGCAGTCCGCCGTTCCCGAGCTCGCGGACCTGAGCGCCGAGTCCGCCGCCACGCGGGAGCTCTACGGGATCGACGACGAGTTCAAGGCGACGGCGACCTTCGGTCGCCAGTGCATGCTCGCCCGCCGGCTGGTCGAACGCGGCGTCCGCTTTGTCCAGGTCCCCATGGTCGCCACGGGTCACGACCGCTGGGATCAGCACTCCAACCTGAAGAAGGGCCACACCGACAACGCCCGCGCCGTGGACCGGCCCGTGGCCGCGCTGCTCGCGGATCTGCAGAGCCGCGGGCTTCTGGAGTCCACCGTGGTGCTCTTCGCCGGTGAGTTCGGTCGCACCCCGATGGCCCAAGGGGGCGGCGACGGCGACAACCGCGGCCGCGATCACAACCCGCACGGATTCACCATCTGGCTCGCCGGTGGCGGGTTCAAGGGCGGCCATAGCTTCGGCGCCACGGATGACTTCGGTTACTTCGCGGTGGACCGGCCCGTGGAGATGCACGACCTGCACGCAACGCTCCTGCACGCCCTCGGTCTCGATCACACGCGCCTGTCTGTCCGGTTC
Organism: uncultured bacterium; assembly: GCA_905480285.1. Taxonomy (GTDB): domain Bacteria; phylum Planctomycetota; class UBA1135; order UBA1135; genus Saltatorellus. Next base: position 3,843 of record CAJQPT010000025.1, on the reverse strand, counting down.
GATGGACGCGACATGCGCCTGACCGACGTCTTTGGCCACGTGCAGCACGACTGGCTCGCCTGAGGGGCCTCCGCGGCTGAGGGGCCCCCGAGTTGAGGGACCCCAGCGAGTTGAGGAACCCAGGGGAGTTGAGGGACCCAGGGGAGAGCCCGAAGGGGTCCCGGGGGGGCTGGACGTTCCCAGGATCCGCCCCCGTCCGCTGCGCCGCCGGCGCTACATTTGTGCTCCGTATTCAGGTTTCAGCCAGATTCCCGAGGCGGGTCAGGCTGCCCTGACGCAACCAATAGCAAAACAGCTACCGCTCGCTTTCGACCCTCTCCTATTCCCCCCCCGATGAACTACACCCTCACTTCCAGCGCCGCGCTCCTGATCAGCCTCGCGGCCCTCAGCAACAAGCCCGCCGTCGACGAGGTCGACCTCTCCCTCCGCTTCAAGAAGGGCCAGACTTTCACGGTGAGCACCACCAGCGAGGCCGATATGGCCCTCGACGAGCTGTCCGTCATGGTCGACGGCGCCGAGGTCCTGGGCGATGGGATCGGGTTCGAAGTCCTGGCGGAGATGAAGGAGGCCAGGACGACGGAGATCCTCGAGGTGAAGGACGGTGAGGTCACCGCCATGCGGATCACCTTCGACGAGCAGGACGGCCAGTTCGAGGCGAGCTATGACGCCATGGGCGAGTCGGACACCATGAACGAGTCCATCGACTCCGACCTCGCCGGCCGCACCATCGAGGTGCGCCTCGATGAGGAGGGCGACCTTGAGATTTCGGACGTCACCGAGGACGCGGACGGCGCCCTCAGCGACGAGGAGCTCGCGATGTTCGACCTCGAGCCCATGGCCGCCGGGCTGCTTCCGGACGAGCCCGTCGAGATCGGCGAGGAGTTCGAGCTCGCCAGCGAGTGGATGGAGCTCGCTGCTGAATTCATGGAAGAGGACCTCGGCGAGGCCATGGATGACCTCGGTGATGAGGAGGCCGCCGCCGCGGAGGTCGTGATGGAGAGCTTCTACGAAGCCCTGAGCATCGAGGCGGTCGGCAAGGTCACCGGCGTCGAGGACGGCATGGCCACCATCGAGTACGTGATGACCGCCGCCGTCGAGATGGACGACCTCATGACCCTCGCCGCCGAGGTCTCGCCCGAGGCCGGTGAGATCCCCCCGGGCGTCGAGGCCTCCATGCTCATGGGCCTCGAGCTCACGGGAACGGGCATGTTCGACCTCGAGCTCGGCCAGCTCGTCTCCCTCGAGATCGAGGGTGACATGTCCATGGAGATGGACGGCGCCGCCGACATGCAGGGCACCAGCGCCGAGGCCGCCGCGGCCATGTCCGGGACGATCGCGATGACCTTCAAGGTCGAAGTCGAGTGACCTGAGACTCCAGAAGGGAGGCTCGAGTCGAGCCGCCCTGGGCCCCGCGGGGCGGCTGTGGAATCGCTCCACGGCCGCCCCGCGGTCATAGGTGCCAAGTTTTCTGGGATCCCATGTAATGAGTCCCAGCGGAGTGCGTGAATGGACCCGCAGGTGGCGATGGTGCAGCCTCTTCCCCACCTCTGCGAGGAACCACCATGAGACTCCCGCTCGCCGCCGCCACCTGCCTCCTCGCGATGTCCGCCGCCAGCGGATCCGCCGAAGACCCCGTGAGCCTGAGCCCGAAGGTCCTCGCCGACCAGCGCCTGGAGATCTCCTCGGAGGGCAGGCTTGAGGGCGTGCTCGACGAGCTCTCCGTGCTCATCGATGGCGTGGAGGTCGGGGGCGTTGGCATTGGATTGGAGATGCTGTTCTCGACCGAGACCTCACGGACCGAAGAGGTCCTCACCGCCGAAGGCGGGGGAGCCCAGAGCAAGCGCGTGGACTTCGCCGGGCAGACCATGGAGGCGGACATCACCTCCGAGCAAGGACCGCGCACGAAGGAGATGAACGAGGCCTTCGATCTCCCGCTGAACGATCGCAGCTACCTCCTGACCTCGAACGAGGACGGCGAGGTCCAGGTCGAGGACCTCTCCGACGAGGACCTCTTCGGCGACGACCTTGAGGAAGAGCTCACGAGGAGCCTCACCCTCTCGGCACCGTTCGCTGACCTGCTCCCCGACGCGCCCGTCCTGGTCGGCGACTCCTTCGAGCTCGACGCCAGCGAGTACGCGGGGCGCACGATGGACCTCGTGGCGCAGTGCGCCGCGGCGCTCGACGGCTGGGAGGAGATGGAGGGACCCGCGATCTCGGTCGGGGCGCGCTGGATCCTTGACGAGGTGGAGCTCGAGGGGCAGGGCACTCTCCGCGAGGTGTCAGAGGGTGTCGCCATCATCGACTACGCCATGGAAGGCTCGTTCAAGGTCGACGATCTCGTGGACATGGTCGAGGAGGCCGCCGGTGGCGACGCGGAGACGCCGAAAGGGTCGACCGGAAGCCTCGACGGCGAGATCAGCTTCAAGGGTGTGGGCCGGTTCGATCTCGCCGCGGGACAGCTGGTCGAGATCGAGCTCGAGGGTGAGGTCGCCGCGCGGTTGAAGATGGACGTCGACACCCAGCTCGCCGCAGAGCTCTCGGCGGCGCTCACCTACAAGGCCACGCTCTCCGTGCTCTGATCACCTCCCGAGGGGGGAGTTCGAGCCCGACCCCGGCAGGCTCCGGTCGACGCCCCCCTCACCGGGTCCTCCCACTGGATTCTCGCGCTGGATTCTCCCGTTGGGCCCTCTCACTGGGACGCGACGAGCTCTCGCGCCAGCTCGGAGAGGCCCCGCAGGTCGAGCTTGCCGGTCCCCAGCTTGGGGAGCTCCGCCACCTCGACCCAGGCGTTCGGCGCGGGCCGGAACAGGGCAGGCAGGTCGCTATCGGAGAGGCGCCCCTTCAGCTCATCCATGTCAAACGGCATCGGCGTGTGCAGCACGATGAGGCGCTCTCCCTTGGTCGCATGCTCAACGGCCGTCACAGCTAGTTCGGGGACAACCCCGTCCTCCTCGGCCTCCTCACTGCTCGGCCCGAGCAGCTCGAACATGAGGTCACCGATGACCTCCTCCACCCGCCCGTGGGGCACCATCTCTCCGCCGATCTTGCTGAAGCGCGAGAGCCGATCGGTGATGAAGAGGAAGCCGTCCCGATCGATGTAGCCGATGTCTCCCGTGGTGTACCAGCCGTCGCGGAGGACCTCGGCCGTCTTCTCCGGCATGCCCATGTAGCCCTTCATCACGTTCGGCCCCTTCACAAGGATGAGGCCGGCATCTCCCGCCTCGCGCTCGATGACCTCGGCGGGGTAGACGTCAGGGTCCACGATCTTCACGGCGACGCCAGGAAGCGGTCGTCCGATCGACCCCTGACGGTGACCTCGCTGGCGCGGGGGCCGGTCGGCGCCCCCGGGGAGGTTCGCCGAGACCACAGGCGCCGCCTCCGTACAGCCGTAGCCCTCCATGAGCTCCGAGCCGAACTTCTCCTTCCACGCGTCTGCGAGCCCCTGGTTCAGCTTTTGCGCGCCCGAGAGGGCGACACGGATCCCCGCGAACTGCTCCTTGGTGCAGCGACGGAGGTAGGACTGATAGAAGGTCGGCGTCGCGATCGTGATAGTGACGCCGCCCTTCTGCGAGAGCTCCCCCACGACCTTCGCCTCCAGCGGGTTCACGTGGTACACGCCCCGCGCGCCGGAGAGGAACGTCGCCCAGAGGCTGACCGTGTACCCGAAGCTATGGAAGAACGGCAGGATCCCGAGCACCCCGTCCCCGGGCCCGAGCGCGATGACCTCGAGGACCGACTGGACGTTGGAGAGGATATTGGAGTGGGTCAGCATGACGCCCTTGGGGACCCCGGTGCTGCCGCTGGAGAAGATGACCGTCGCCACCTCCTCGGACTCCGGCACGC
>CAJQPT010000024.1 GCA_905480285.1 uncultured bacterium | reverse complement strand
CCGAAGTAGCTGGAGTGTCCGCCCCGGCACATCTTCCCGGAGAGGCCCTGCACGATGGAGAGCTGGTCCTTGAAGGGCTCCAGCGCTCGCATGGACTTTGGCAGGGCGGCCTTCGTCAGGTCCGCGTTGAACAGGTCCGGGCGGGCGTCTGTCCCCTGGAACGCCAGCGGGGTGACGCCCTCGGGGACGATGCCGCTCGACTTGACGACGAACACGAAGCGGCTGGGGAAGGCGTCCTGGGCGCCGCCCGCCTGCAGCTGGAGTTGGCGCAGCAACGGGGTGAGCAGGGCGCTCCCGGCGCCGAGGGAGAGGCCCCTCATGATCTCGCGACGTGAGTAGTTCACTGGCCTCGCCTCCCGGCGGCGTTGACGGTCTTGCGGTAGAGGAACGAGTCCGAGGTGAGCAGCGACGTGACCAGGGCCCGGAAGCTCCCGCCGCTCTCGAGGTACGCCTCGTCGGCGGCGATCAGGGTCTTCGAGTCCGCGAGGGTCTCGTTCCTGCCCATGTAGTAGCGGAATACGTGCCGGATGATCGACTGGCGGGCCATGTCCGAGCGGGCCAGGCGGTGGATCAGATCCAGGGCGTCTTCGACCTCGCCGTCGACGTCCAGCTCGTCCGTGCCCTCGAGGAGCCCGCGGGCGTTGACCGGCTTGCTGCTGCCGTCGCCGATGGTCTCGGTCTGTCGGAAGCGGCCCAGGTCGTCGTACATCTCGAAGGTGTGCCCGAGCGGGTTCATCTTGGCGTGGCAGCGCCAGCACTCCGGGGCCTCGGTGACCTCCAGCCGCTCCCTGAGAGTCTTGCCGTGATCCTCAGGGACCGTGGCGTCGACGGTGATCGGGATGTCCGGCACCACGCCAGCGAGCAGCCGCTCGCGGACCCACTTGCCGCGGCGGATGGGGTCCGTCGAATCGTTGAGCGAGTGGGCGATGAGCCACGCCGGGTGGGTCAGCATCCCCGCGCGGTGGGGCCGCTTGTAGGGCTGGGGGAGCAGGAAGTCCTGCTCGTCGTCCTCGAGGTCGTAGACCATCGGGTACTTCTTGTAGAGCTGCTGCATGCCGTGCCGCAGGAACTCCTCGTCGTCCGAGTGCTTCCATTGCCCGCACTCCTTCACGATCTGCTTGATGGCGCGGATGCTGCCGTTGAAGCCCCGGTTGAACTTGTGCAGGTGGTACTTCTCGTTGAGCTCGTCCCAGCCGTCGAGGTCCAGTCTCTGCAGCAGCTCCTGCTGCTTGGCCTCGGGGAACTCGCCCGCGTCCAGCTGCGCCTGGTTCAGCTTGTAGAAGTCGTAGACCGTGTTGCGGAACGTCTGGCGGTTGAGGATGAAGTACTCGTCCGAGGTCAGCAGCCGTTCGAGGACGTCCTGGTCGTCTTCGAGGATGTTGAGCACGAAGAAGTCCGCCTCGCGCTCGTACATCTGCGGGTAGTTCTCGCCGTAGTACGCGAAGCCCCCGGAGCGCTTCTCGTCCTTGAAGATCTTGTGGGCCTGGGCGTAGCCGAAGAACTCCTGAAAGAAGCGGAGGGTGCGGGGCTTCTCGATGTCTGGGTCGGCGAGGATGCGTGCAACCTCCCGCTCGACGTCGGCGCGGGTCTCGAGCTGTCCGTCTCCGGCGGCGCGCATCAGGGCCCCGTCGGGCCGGCGGTCGGTGAGCGCATAGGCGATGGCGAAGGCCAGCTCGGTGCTCGAGAGCATGCGCCGCCCCCCGCTGCCCCGCTTCCCGAGCCCGATCTCGAGCCGGTAGACGGACTCGTGGTGGAGCATCACGGCCATCAGCACGACGCGGAGGGCCTCCGCCGTGCCGCCCTCGCGCGCGGCCTGCCGGAAGAGCCGGTCGTAGTCCTTCTCCTCGCCGCGGGTGGGGGCCCGGTAGACGACGGTCTGGAAGTGCGCCCGGAGGATCGGTGCCAGGACCTCCTCGTCGGGGGCCTCACTGGAGGCGGCGAGGGCCGCATAGCGCGTCTCGATGAGGGCGTCGGCCGCAAGGCCGGCGTTGCTGACCAGCGTATTGACCACCGCCGAGTCGGCGAACAGCAGGTCGGCGTAGTCCTTGATGCCCATCTTGTCCTCCAGCATGAAGGGCTGCCGCAGGTGACCGGGGTCGCCGCCGTAGCCCGCCTTGATGCTGTCGAAGACGTTGGGGCTGGTGCGCCAGAGCCTCGCCGGGGAAAAGGGCGCGGTCTCGATCTCGCCGCTGAACAGCCGCTCGTGGTCCACGTAGTTGCCGAAGGAGGGGCTCTGGAGCTTCGCGTAGATGTCCGACTCGTTCCCCGACTTCGCGAGCTCGCCGTCGATCCAGCGGATCACGGCGTCCCGTTCGCGCGTCTTGGGCTGCTTCCCGCTGGAGGGCGGCATGGCCTCCACGACGAGCTGCAGGAGCACGTTCTTCCAGAGCTCCATGTCCTGACCCGCCGCCAGCTCCGCGCTGATGCCATCGAGGCGGACGTCCGCCTCGGTCCGGCTCCCCGCGTGGCACCTCGTGCAGTAGCGATCCAGGAACGGCCGGACGGTCTCCTCGAAGGCGGTCCCGTCGACGGCCGTCTTCACGTCCCCGCGGCGGGGAATGGGCGTGTGCCGGGTGCTCGGCGCCGCAGATCCAACCGAGACCGCGAGCGAGCCTGCCGCGATCAGCAGGCCGAGGCCGAGACCATGGCGTCGCCGCTCGACTCGAAGCCCGCCCTCGGGGCTGGGTGAGGTGGTCGGGTGTGCCTGGCTCATGTGGGACGGTGAGCCTCGTCGAGGCCGGATCCCACACTAGTCGGTACGGTTGGAACCCTCAAGGAGTCCAGAGGCGCCGTCACCGCAGTCCCAGAAGCGGTCGCGGGACGTTTGGGAGCGAACGCGGCCCACGCGCGCCCCCCGATGCGAGAGGACGTCGAGTCCCCGTGCGCCGGGAGCCGCTGGCCTGCCCGTGGCTCCCGTGATCCCTGTGGCCCCCGTGATCCCTGTAGCCCCCGTGATCTCCGTAGCCTCCGTGGTCTCGGCGGCGTCGCCCGATCAAAGGCTACGGGGTGAGGTGGAGGGCGTGGGGCGACGGGCGGACCGCCGCTCAGCTCCCGGACTCGACCTGGCCCTTCAGGTTCAGGAGCCCCTTGTCGAACATGCTGCAGAGCTCGGCGTCCATCAGGGGCGTCATGAGGCCAGCCAGGGCGCGCGGCATGAAGTCGTTGACGTCGCCCTCCATGGTCCAAGTGACCGTGGTGGACCCATCGGCCTCCCCATAGGTCATCGAGCAGACCGCCGGCGCCCGCAGCCCGTCCATGATGAAGGCCATCTCGTACGCGACGCCGCTCTCCGGGTCCGAGCGGGTGAGGGTCAACTCGCCGTTCCCCTGGTCCGAGGTCCAGGTCTGGCTGGCCCCGGCGCCGACGGTCTGGTCGCCGTAGGTGGTCACGATCGAGGGGTCCTCCTCTTCCCATGGGGCCCACGCCGGCCACTTCTCCAGGTCGTTGACGTGCACATGGATGGCCGCCGGCGCCGCGTCCATCGTGAGGGAGCGTTCGATCCGGTAGGTCGTCGGCATGAGCATGCCCGCGATGGCGCCAACGACGACCAGCAGGACCAGGGCGCCGAGCACGAGGGTCAGGACTTTCTTCATGGCAATCGTCTCGCTTCACTGTCTCGCTGGACCGTCACGGGGGCGTGCGTCCTTCCCTTGGGCCGGGCTCCGTGCCGCCCCCGAAGTCTGAGACCCCGGCCGCTGGCGCGATCTTACCCCGTGCCGTCGACGCTGCCGCGGAAGTTGCCCTCAGGCCCCCTGCGCCCGCGCGCGGCCCTCCCCTGCACTCGGTGGTGAGCCCCAGGGAGGGGCGCGCTCGCCGGCTCGGATCAGCGCGTCAGCGGGACTTCGACGATGCACAGCGAGTGGGGCGGCAGGCGGACCGCTCCGGCCTTGAAGGTCACCTCGGTCACCGCGGGCGTCACTCGGTCCGGATGCTGGATGTCGTTGTAGGCGTCCGGGGACGCTCCGGTGAGGAGCGTCGCCTGGAAGGTGCCATCGACGAGCCGGTCGCCCAGCTGGAGCGTGCAGGTGACCTCGTCCGAAGGGTGGCGGTTCATCATGGCCACGGACCAGCTCCGACCGGACTCGTCGACCGTGGCGATGGCGTCGACCATGGCGACCGAGGCATCACCCTCGAAGAGTCGGTCCGACTCCACGCGCGCCTTGGCGATCCGGGGGCCGAGCTGGTTCGCGTACATGGCCATGGCGTGGAAGTGGGTCCTGCGGACGACGCCCTCGGGGTGCACGTACAGGGGGCCCGTCTGGTTCACCAGGCACGCGATGTTCGCCATGGAGACCTGGTCCGCGTGGCGCAGGCAGGCGTTGAAGAAGGACGCGCAGAACAGGGCGTCCGCCATGGTGTAGAGGGACGGCTCGAGGCTCTTGTTGCGAGCCTCGAGGAGGGCGATGACCTCCGGGTCCTCGGGGTCCACCTCCCTCGGATGATGACCGGAGAACCCCGGGTGGTGCCATGAGCGCAGGTTCCACTCATCGAAGGCGATGGAGAGCCGCCCGCGCATCCCCGCCTCCTCGATCGCGTCCACCACGGCGCCCACGTGCGCGTCCGGCTTCTCGGACAGCATCATGCAGGCGAGGTAGTCGGGGGTCTGGTGCTGCTGGTAGTTGGGGACCCAGTACTCGTGGATCGAGAGGAGGTCGAGGTGCTCCCCGGCGGTCTCGAACAGGTAGGGGTCGATGTGGGCCCTGGGCCCGTGGGAGCCCGAGCAGGTCACCTGGATGCTTGGGTCCACGCGCTTCATGGCCACGGCGGTGTCCCGGACCTTGTCGATGTAGCCCCGCCCGCCCTTCTCGTTGCCCACGCTCCAGAAGCGCACGCCGAAGGGTTCGGGGTGCCCGTTCCGGGCCCGCAGCTCGGCGAGCTCGCCCTCCGCGTCATTGCAGTAGCCCACCCAGTCGGCCATCTCCGGGATGTCGGCGAGGCTGTTCTGGCAGATGTACGGCTCCGCCCCGAGCCGCCGGCAGAGCTCGATGAATTCGTGGGTCCCGAAGGTGTTGGGCTCCAGCACGCCCCAGCGGTCGTCGCGGTAGGGCTGACGCGCCTCACCGACCCCCTTCTTCCAGTGATAGCTATCCACGAAGCAGCCGCCCGGCCAGCGGATGACGGGGACCTTCAGCTCCCTGACCGCCTCGACGACGTCGAGGCGAAAGCCTGCGCTGTCGGCGAGCGGTGAGCCAGGGTCGAAGAAGCCGCCGTAGATCTGCTTGCCCAGGTGTTCGATGAAGCCCCCGAAGATCATCGGGTCGTAGGGCACGGCGGGAC
>CAJQPT010000023.1 GCA_905480285.1 uncultured bacterium | reverse complement strand
CCATGGGCGGGGGCAACGCCCTGAGCTACGGGGCGCGCCACCGCGACCGGGACGACGGCGCGTTCGCCGCCGTCGTGAACCACACGGGCGCCATCAACGGGGGCGTGGTCTGGAACGAGGAGCCCGGGATCCAGGCCCCGCTTGAGACCACCTTCGGCGGGCCCCCGCCTCGCTTCGAGTTCCTGCGAGCCTCATTGATCGACGTCTCTCTCGCTCCCGCGGCGAACTACAGCCTGATCCCCGACGGCCGCCACATGGCCGCCAACCTGGTGGGCGTTCCGGTGCGGACCTACTACTACGCCGGGGACCCGCTGGTCTACCTGCGGACCCTCTCAGATCGGCTCGACACCTTCATGTCCGGGGACCCGACGCTCTCCCATGAGCTCGTCGTCGAACTCACCCCGCCGTCCTGCCCCCCGAACACCAGCACGGCGAACCACTGCTGGGCGCTGATCGATGAGACCAGCGTCTGTGATTGGCTCGCGCAGCAGGCGCTCGGGGCCTATCCGCGCCGGGGGAGGGTCCTCGCGGACCGGGAGGAGCGCTGGAATGGGCTCCTCGTGCAGCAGCACCAGACGGGCCGCTTCTCCGCCCTGAACTACGACCTCGTCCCCACCCCGATCGGCCAGCCCACCCTGCTGCTCGGCAACCGGGAGAACGTCTCCCTCATCGGGCTCGATCTCGAGGACTTCGACCTCGACGCCACGGTCGGGCTCGAGGTCGAGACCGACGCGATCGATGGGGCTCCGGTGGACCTCATCATCGAGGGCGTCCCGGTGCGTCCGTTCAGTGTGATGCGGAACGGGATCCAGGTCTTGGAGAACTGCTCGGTGACGGCGCCCGGCGTGCGGTGGTGCCACGACAGCGTGACGGGCACCCTCGAGCTCCTTGAGCCGGACGGGTCCGTCGGGCGCTGGTCGGTCACTTTCTGACCCGACCCGACCCGACCTGGCCCGGCGCCGAGTCGCCTCGGGGCAAGCTGATCCCCTGGGATCACATTCAGATCGCCACCAGGGCCATCACAGAGACACCGGCAGCAGCGCGGGCGATCCGCCAGCGGCGATCGTCGTGAGCGGGAACGAGCCCCTCGCGGACGAGATCCAGCGCCGCGATGTAAGAGGAACGACCCCCGGCCGCGATCGCCTTGAACCAGGCGGTGACCACCTGCATGGGTCCCACGTTGAGTTCGAGGTCCGCGGCAGCTTCGCCCAGCCGGTGGATCAGGCCCGCGACGGGCAGGACGTTGCCCGCAAAGGCGTTGCCCCTGTACATCGCCCTGGGAGGGACCCGCGTCCGCATCACCATGGGCAGGAGCGGGTGGACCCGAGGCGGGGTCAGGGGTTGGTCCTTCGCTTCATGATCTCAGCGGCGTCCCCGTCCACGGTGGGGAGGGGGAATCCCTCCGATGGCTCGTGGGAGGCGTCCATGAGGGCCGCGAGCTCCGCGACGAGCTCGGGGAAAAACCCCGAGAGGTCGAGGGCCTGGGACTCGGCGGGGTTGGCGGCAAGGTCGTAGAGCGCGAGCTGTGGGGTGCCCTTCTTCAGCCCGGTGCGGATTAGCTTCCAATCTCCCCGGCGCACCGCCTGGGCGCCCGCCGGCCGGTACTCCCAGTAGAGGTACGGGCGGGCAGGGGCGTCCAGGTCGCCGCGCGCGGCGGCGGCGAAGGACACGCTGTCCGTGGCCACATGTGGGTCCGTCGCAGCGGGCGCGCCGGTGAGGTCGAGCACGGTCGCGGTGACGTCCACGGTGGAGACCAGGTGGTCGGACACGGCCCCCTCGGGGAATTGACCCGGCCAGCTGACGAGGAAGGGGACGCGTACGCCACCCTCGTAGAGCTGGCCCTTGTGTCCGCGGCGCTGGTCATGGCTCTCGAAGAACTCTGTGTCCACGCCGCCCACGTACGTGGCGCCGTTGTCGCTCGTGAACAGCACCACGGTGTTCTCTGCCACGCCACGGGCCTCCAGGGTGTCGAGGATCCGGCCGACCTGATCGTCGAGGAAGCTGATCATCCCCGCATAGGCGCGGCGCGGGCTGGGGTGGGGCAGGTAGGACTGCTGCCCCAGGTATGGCTCTTCGTCCCACTCGGCGGGGTAGCGCTCCACGTACTCGCGGGGGACCTGTAGGGCGAGGTGGGGGATGACCGACGCATAGTAGAGGAAGAAGGGCTCATCCTCCTGGGCAGCGCCGTCGAGCCAATCGATCATGTCGTCGGCGATGAGCTGCGGGGCGTAGCGTCGGGCGCCGCCGTCCGGGCCGTCGCCGCCGAAGCGCGCGTAGTACTCCTCAGCGCTCGCGAGGGGCGCCTGGAGCTTTTGGTGCGCCTTGAAGTGCTCTGCGCCCGCGATCGGCGCGCGCTCGCCGTCATTCCACAGGTGGGTGGGGTAGTAGTTGTGGGCGACGCGCTGGCAGAGGTAGCCGTAGAAGTGGTCGAAGCCCTGGCGCTCCGGCGCGCCGCGGGTCCCCGGACCGCCGAGCCCCCACTTGCCGTAGCCGGCCGTCCGGTACCCGAGGTCGCCGAGGCGCTCGGCCAGGGTGACCTCCTCGTCGGAGAGCGGCCACTGGCCCTCGGGCTCATCGGGACCCCAGCCCCCGTTCTCCCAGTTGGCGCGCACCTCCGCGTGTCCCGAGTGCTTCCCGGTCAGCAGGACGCAGCGAGAGGGGGCGCAGACCGGGGAGCCGGTATAGGCGCTGTTGAAGCGCACGCCGGCCCTGGCGATGGAGTCGATGTGCGGGGTCTGGATGTGCTGCTGGCCGTAGCAGCCGAGCTCGCCGGCGCCCAGGTCGTCCACAAAGACGACCACGACGTTCGGGCGCGCGGCGCGGCCGGCGTCGCTGGTGGACCCAGAGGAGGAGGCACAGGCGGCGACGAGGGCCGCGATGGAGAGCGGCATGAGGGCGCGGATCATGCCCTGCAGCCTAGGGCAAGTCGGCGGCGCGGGCGACCAAGCGCCCCCCCAAGAGTGGCTCAGGCGTCCTTCAGCTCGAGCGCCTTGCTGGCCTGGATGAGGTAGCCCCGGAGCTTGAGGCTCGAGTCGGCGATCTGTCGGCGCTGGGCCATGTCGATCAGCGTGAAGGGCGACCCCTCGACCCCCTCGGAGGAGAACTCGCCGGCCACCTCTTCGATGGCCTTCCGGTAGGCGCGGTCGATCCGCTCGGCGAGGAGCGCGTCCTCGCTACGGACCGCTCCGGCGAAGTACTTGTACTGCTCGTAGCAGCCGATCCAGGCGTGGTGGATCACCAGGAGGGTCTGGTTGCTCCACATCTCCTCCTCACTGGAGACCATGCGCGTGGCCACGTCCATGCAGCGACGCTGCATGCCATCGAAGGTCTCCGAGGCGCTGAAGCGCCCGCGATCGTCGAGGACCGTGCGCAGCTCCTGCGCGTCCTCGAGGAGCTGGCGCGCGTAGGGCATGGCGGCGCCCATACGCTTGCGCGCGAAGAGGAAGATCTCGATGCGGTGGAAGCCCCGGAACCCCGGGTCGAACTCGCCCGCCTCGAATTCGGAGGAGCGTCCGTCGATGGCGAGGTCAAGCTCGGGGAAGGCGGCAGCGAGCACCTGGATCTCCTCGTAAGGAGCGCGCGCAGCGGCGTACGCGTGCCAGGTGCCCTCGAGGGTGCCGGAGTCCAGGGCGACGAGGAGGTCCTCGATACGGAGGATCAGCTCGTCACAGCGCTCGATCGCCACGGCGACGCCGCTGGTCACGGCGCTCGAGAACGGTTGGCGGATCACGGCGGCTGGCGTGGCGACCGGCTGGGCGTCCATCGTCGTGGACTGGCAGGCGGCGGCGAGGCCGATGAGGAGGACGGGAGAGACTCGCTTGTGGGTGCTGCTCGTTTTCATCGCGCTGGTGGTGCGGCGAGCTCTCCAAAGCGGAGCCCTCGCGGCATGCCAGCTATCGACCCCCTCGCTGGAGCGCCTTTCGGCAATCCTGGAATCGACCGGGAGTCTGCCACCGCGTCACGGTGCGAGACAGTCCCGGCGTGAGAGCGTCAGGGGAGCAGGTCGCCCGCCGGATCGAGCGGGGTGCGCAGGCGCTTCAAGAACGTCAGCACCTCGACCTTCTGCGCCGAAGGCAGAGCGGCGAACGCGTCCCGGGCGCCCTGGGCTTCGCCGCCGTGCAGGAGGATCGCGTCGGTGAGCGTCGTCGCGCGGCCGTCGTGGAGGTAGGGCGCCGTGTCCGCCACGCCCCACAGCCGGGCCGTGATGTAGAGCGCGTCGTCGGGGTTCCCGAACGCCTCGGCGAGGCCAGGTCCCATGTCGTGCAGCTTCAGATCGCTGAACAGCGGGACCTCGAGCCCCCCCCCGGGGGCGGGATCAAATCCTGCGGCCGACTGGGTGAGGTCGACCCGCAGGAACTGGTTCAGCTGCGGAGCCGTCTCCACCTCCGGGAAGCGAAACGGCAGGGCGCGGCTGCGGGTGGTGAGGGTCGGGATGTGGCAAACGGCGCAGCCAATGGCCCCGAAGACGTCCAGGCCCTGGTCGGCCTCCGGCGTCCAGTCGCGGACCTCGGGGCGTTCGAGGGTGGCTCCGAAGATGTGCATCGCGGAGATCTCGCCGGCCAGCAACTCGTCCGAGACGCCATCGCCGTCGCTGTCGACGCCGGGGCCCACCAGCTCCGTGGGCTCGATCCCGAAGTGGAAGCGCATGGCCTCGACGTCGAAGCCGCGGACGGTCTGGAACGAGCCCTTGCGGCCAAACGGGCGGACGACGAGGTCCTCCGGGATCCCCTCGAGGCTGGAGTAGTCGAACGCTCCAGAGGCGCTGTCGAAGCGCAGGGAGCCAAAAGAGACGCCGTGGGTGACCAGCGGGATGTCGCTGTCGGGAGACGCGAAGGCGGCGCGGGGGCCCTGCTGGAGCGCGGCGGTCATCTCCAGCGCGAGGAGCTCGAGGCCCCCGGAGCCGAAGAGGAACGGAGGGTTGATGAACCGCCCGTTGAAGCCGGCCATGCCCTGGCCGGCGGCGTCGATCACGTCAATCCGGCGGGGCTGGAAGATCACGTTGGTGCTCGAGGGGCCGACCCCCCCGATCCCGAAGGTCGCCGGGATGGTCGCCGCGCTGCCGATGCCGTGGCACTCCAGGCAGGACTGGGAGTCGAGCCCATTCACCCGGAGGAACGTGCCGTTGCCCTGCAGGGTCGGGCGCCCGCCCGGTGAGATGGGGTCGAGCGGGTCCATCGCTCCGTCGCCATACCCGTCGAGGTGGTTGAACGGGGTGCAGAAGATCCGCAGGCCCTCGGCGCGGATCTCATCCACGGTCATGGAGCCGTTCTCGATGTCAGCCTGGAAGATCCGATCCGCGCCGAGCGCTGGGCCGTCCGCCTGAGCCGAGGCGAGCCCGCACAGGGCGGCTGCGATCGTGAGGTTCCTTCCTGCAGAGAGGGTTAGCATGCTAGCGGGCAGCGGTTCGCCCGTACCCACACCTTACGCGTGGACCAGGGACTTCGAGGCTCGAGTCGCCGCTCCCTCGGGTGGAATTCCATGACCAGACATCAGACTGCGACATGTACTCGAGGGTGGAACTCTCTCACGATGCACTCATGAGACCGAGACACGATCTCCTGGCGGCGGCCGGGCTGGCGCTCCAGGCGCTGACGGCGTGCGTGGCGACCGGCGCTGGCGAAGCGCAAGGACCTGAACTCGGCACGTTTACGCTCGCTCTCGTCAGTGAAGTGGCGCTTCTCAGTGAAGTGGCGCTCCTCAGTGAAGCCGCGCTCGTCAGTGAGAGCGACGCGCCCCAGGCCAGCGAGCGCTTCGCCGAGCGTGAGATCTTCGAGGAGCACCGCAGGTACCTCGAGGTCCAGGCCGAGGCCGGGCGGCTGCTGGTCTCGGGCCCCTTCATGGGGGCTTCGAGCGCGGGCAGGGGGCTCCTGATCTTCGACATGGAGGACCCCGCTGACGTGGCGCAGCTTCTGGCGAGCGACCCCGCGGTCTCGGCGGGCCTGCTGCGCCCCGACCTCTACCCCCTCATCACGTTGGATCGGCTCCGCGACCTCCCCCGTATGGAGCAGGCCCGTGTGCTGGCGGCAGGGGGGCGCGGGGGCGACTCACGGCGCTACCTGGTCGTGATGGTGGAGGATGGTGGGGCGGCGATCGAGGCGCTTCAGCACCCGTCCATCGCGCCCAGCATTCTCGTGCTCGGCCAGCTCGGCGAGCCGAGTCCCGGGGCGCTCTTCGCGGTCCTGGACCTCGAGACCGAGAGGGAACTCGCGGCCCGGCTCCGGGTCGCCGAGGCGACCTCCGCTCCTGGACGAGGGGCGTGGCAGGTGTGGGAGTGGTTCTCCACCCCAGCGCTTGAGGGGTTCGCCTTCGAGCCCGGCGGGCCTCAACCGCCGAGCAGCTCGGCGTCGAAGTAGTTACTGCCCATGCCGGCGTCCACCACGAGGCCCTGGCCGTTCAGCCCGCTGGACCGCGGTGAGAGCAGGAAGAGGGTGGTCGCGGCGACCTCCTCGGTCTTGAGGCCCTCCTTGCGGAGCGTGGCCTTCTCGGCGTGCATCCAGGAGTCCACGTAGCCGGGGATTCCCGCGGAGGAGCTCGTCTTGAGGAGCCCCGCGCGCACCGCGTTGAAGCGGACGCTGCTGAAGGCGCTGAAGGACTTGGCGAGGAAGACGACGGCCGAATCAAGGGCGGCCTTGATGGGGGCCATGTAGCCGTAGTTCTCGGCCGCCATGGTGGTGCTCGAGATGGAGATCGTCACCACGGACGCGTCCCGGTCGAAGAGGTCCTTCAGGGCGTTGGAGAGCGCCACGAGCGAGAACGCGGAGACCTTGGTGGCCTCGAGGAAGTCCGTCTCATTCGTCTCGTGAAAGGGCTTCCACCCGTCCGAGTAGTTGGCGAAGGCGATGGAGTGGACCAGCCCGTGGAGGGTCTTGCCCGTCTCGGCGAGCGCGGCCCGCAGGCCCTCGATGTCGCCCGCCTCGCGCACGTCGCAGGTCAGAACGAGCCGGTCGCCGGTGAGCTTCGCGAGCTCATCCCGCCGCGCCTCGGTCCGCACGACGAGGATCACCTCGGCGCCGACCTCCTCCAGCTGCCGCGTGACGTGCCAGGCGACGCTCTTGCGATTCTTGAGCCCGGTGACCACCACCGTCTTGCCGGCGAGGTGGGTCCAGTCGCTCGTGGATGCGTCCGCGCCCATCAGCCTTCCTCGGCGGGTGCCACCGCGAGGACGCACTGCAGGCGCAGCACCGCTTTCCCGTCGCTCGTCACCTTGGCGGTCACATAGCGGGCGTTGGACAGGCGCTCCGTGAGCTTGATCTCCGCCCGGAGCGTCTCCCCTGGGCGCACGATCTTGCGGAAGCGCGCGTCCACGATCCGGGTCAGGACCGGGACTCCTACGGAGTCCTGATCCTCCTGACTGGTGGCGTAGATGAGGATCGCGCCGCTCTGGAAGCAGAACTCCGAGATGAGGACTCCGGGCAGCACAGGCTGGCCAGGGAAGTGTCCCTCGAAGGCCGGGAGGTCCTCGGGGACGTCCCACTCGGTCACGAGGGTGTCGCCGTCGTGTTCGACCACGCGCGTGACAAAGAGGAACGGCGGCCGGTGGGGCAGGAACTCGGTCAGGGGGCGGTCGAGGACCGAGCCGCCTCCGGGCGTCGAATGGGACTCGCTCATGGTGCTGATCCTAGAGGCCGCCCGTCACGTCGAGGGTGGCGCCGGTGATGTAGCTGGCCTCGTCCGAGGCGAGGAAGGTCACGGCCGAGGCGACCTCGGCGGTGGTGCCGAAGCGGCGAGCGGGGACGGACTTCTTGTACGACTTGACAAGCTCGTCGGGAAGGTCGTCGAGGAGCTCGGTGGCGATGAAGCCGGGCGAGACGCAGTTGACCGTGATGCCACGCTTGGCGACCTCCTTGCAGAGAGAGCGCATCAGGCCGACCTGGCCGGCCTTGGAGGCCGAGTAGTTACCCTGCCCCTCGAACCCGAAGCGTCCAGCGGGGGAGGTGGTGAAGATGATCCGGCCGTGGCGCTGCCGCATCATGTTCTGCACGGCGAAGTTG
The DNA here is from genome assembly GCA_905480285.1 of uncultured bacterium. Taxonomy (GTDB): domain Bacteria; phylum Planctomycetota; class UBA1135; order UBA1135; genus Saltatorellus. The sequence continues at coordinate 5,635 of CAJQPT010000023.1, read as the reverse complement.
GACATGGTGTACGAGCCCGTGAGGTTGGTTCCGATGACCGCGTTCCAGTCGCCCGGCGACATCATCGCGAGCACCGCGTCACGTCGGATGCCGGAGTTCGCCACGAGAATGTCGATGGGCGTCTCCCCGAGGCTCTCCCAGAAGGCCTCGGTGGCCTCATGATCGGCGACGTCGAACTTGGCGAGGTGCACTCGCTCGCCAGCGTCCCCGGCCTCCTCCACCAGAGACTCGGCCGCGGCGTCGTTGCCCCGATAGGTGGCGTGACAGATCGCCCCCTCACGCAGGAAGGCGAGGGCGATGGCCCGGCCGATGCCTCGGGTGCCGCCTGTGACGACGACGTGCTTGTCCTTGAATCTCATGGGTGCTGACTGGAAGTGGGGGAGGATCCGCGCGCGACATTCTCTTCGCGAGGCATGTCTCGGTCGAGGCGTGGATCCGATCAGTTGCGGTCTTTTTTGGCTTCGGACGAATGACGTGGTCCGGGCGGCCCGATTTGCAGGGGAGAGCCGAGCCGGCACCTCTGTCCATCTTCGTGCCCGCGCGGGCCCACCGACCCACCCCGAGACCATGACCTCCGAACAGCACCAACGGGACCGCACGCAGCGTATGAGGCTGGTGTACACGGGAGATGAGGAGAGCTCCGGCGGCGCCGCCCTCGAGGTCTCGGAAGCCGAGCGCATGGCCGCCAGGCGGCGCGTGGCCCTCGTGGCCTCAGGTGCGCTCGCCCTGGGTGTGCTCCTGGTGTTCCTGATGTCGCTCGGGGGGGGGGCCTCGGACCCGTCCGCGGCGAGGCCAGATCGAGGTCCGATCTTCGGCTATGTGGTGAAGGAGGCCCGTGGCCCTGGCCTGAAGCCCCTGGGGAACTAGCGCGCGGACCTGCTCGCCAGCCGGCGGTCGAGGCCGCCCGTCGCGGCGCCTCTCGGAGCGCTCCGCCGGGCCTGCTTCGACTCACAGGCGGCGCGGTTGAATCAGCCGGCGCGGGTCGTCACCCTCTCCCCCTATGGCACGGAACGCCCACGGGCCGCCCTTCGCGGCGGTCGTCTTTGACTGCGACTCCACGCTCTCCACCATCGAGGGGATCGAGGAGCTCACCGCTGAGCATCCGGAGATCGCCGCGCTGACCGGGGCCGCCATGGAGGGACGGGTGCCCCTCGAGGAGGTCTACGGCCGTCGGCTCGAGCTGGCCGGTCCCGTCGCTGCGGACATGGAGCGCATCGCGCTCCGCTACGCGGCGACGACCATCGAGGGGACCGCGGATCTGATCGCCGCGTTGCACCACCTCGACAAGTGCGTGGAGATCGTCTCCGGAGGGCTGCTGCCTGCCGTGCGCCCGTTCGGGGTCCAGCTCGGGGTGCCCTCCGCGCGGATCCATGCGGTGGACCTGAGGTTTGACAGCAGCGGAGCCTACGTCGATTACGACCGGCGGTCCCTGCTGGCGCGGGCCGGCGGAAAGCGCGAGCTGCTCGAGGAGCGTTTTCCGGCGGGTGACGTGGCGCTGGTGGGGGACGGCGCCACCGACCTCGAGGCCAAGGACGCGTGCGCGCGGTTCATCGCGTTCACGGCCGTGGAGCGTCGGCCCGACGTGGTCGCGGGCGCAGATGTCGTGGTGGACCGGGCGGACCACGCGGCCGTGCTGCCCCACCTGGTCTCTGTCGACGAGCTTGAGGTCCTCCGGGCCGTGCCGGGCGGCCGCTTCCATGGCCTCTTGGCCCGCATGGACGGAGGCCAACCGTGAGGCCCGAGCTCTGGATCCCTGGACCGACCGAGGTCCGCGGGGACATCCTCTCGGCCATGGCGGCGCCCATGATCGGGCACCGCTCGGCGGAGATGCGAGCGGTGATCCAGGGGCTCGATCCCTACCTCGAGGCGCTCTTCGGGACCTCGGCGCCGTCTCACCGCGTCGCGGTCCACTCGTGCACGGCGACGGGCCTCATGGAGATGGCCCTGCGCGGGAGCGGGGAGCGCGTGCTCTGCCTCGTGAACGGGGCCTTCTCCCGGCGCTTCGCGACCATCGCGGAGGCGCTCGGGAAGGAGGTGGTGCGGATCGAGTCCCCGGCGGGGGCGCCGCCCGATCTCCTCGCCGCGCAGCAGCAGCTCTGCGGCGAGACCTTCGACGCGGTCACCGTCTGCCTCAGCGAGACCTCTACGGGGGTCGCGGTGACGCCCGCCGAGGTCTCGGATGCACTCGGTGAGCGAGGCGGGGCCATGCTCGTCGTGGACGCCGTCACCTACCTCGGAGCGGCCCCGATCGACGCGGCGGCCAACGGACTCGACTTCGTGCTGGCGGGGACCCAGAAGGCCCTCGCGCTGCCGCCAGGGCTGGGGCTGTATGCCGCCAGCGCGGCAATGCTCGAACGGGCCGCGGCCGCCCATGACCGGGGCTTCTTCCTCGATCTGATCCGGATCACGGAGGCTCACGCTGACGGTCGTCCGCCAATGACGCCCACCATCTCCCTCCACCTGGCGCTCCTGCGGCAGCTCCAGGACATCGAGGCGGGCGAGGTCGAGCTGGAGCTGACCGATGAGGCCGCGGAGGACCTCGCGCAGCTCGACGGGTGGCAGCGCCGTTATCGGCGGCACGCCCGAATGCGTGACATGACCGGCGAGTTCCTCGCCGCGCGGGGTCTCGCGCCCCTGGGAGGGCGGCCAGCCTCGCCCTCGGTGACGTGCGCACCGATCGGCGGGCGAGACGTCCCCGCCCTGCTGGAGCGCATGCTCGGCCGCGGCTTCCAGCTGGCGCCGGGCTATGGCGACCTCCGGGACACGACGATCCGGATCGGACACATGGGGGACCATGGAGTGGGGGCGCTGGCGGGGCTGCTCTCAGCCCTCGGCGCCGAGCTGGGCGCGGATTGAGCGCGAGGCGAGCACTTCTGCCGGCAGGGCGACTGGCGGTGTGCTAAAACTTGCACCGGACGGGAGTGGATCGGTGCTGGTGTGCCGCCCGGTCTTCAAAGCCGGTTAGGGCCTCGTGAACAGCGTGGGCCGGTGGGTTCGATTCCCATGCACTCCCGCCATTCAATTTCACCTCCTCCTCTCTGCCGGGGTGCCTTGTTGCAGCCTGAGCCTGAGCCTGAGCCTGAGCCCGAGCCTGATCTTGAGCCTGAGCCTGAGCGCGGATGAGGGCGCCACTGGTGAAGTTCGTCCCCGCCGCGCGGCGCCGGCCACCTACCTTGTGCCCGGAGCATCGATTCGGGGGAGGGGGGTCGGCCCCGTCTGAATGGACTTTGTCTGAATGGACTCCGCTGGAATGGAGTACGCCTGAATGGACTCTCTGTCTGTCCCCATGGCGGCCTTGCTGACTGGTCCTCTGACAGGCTCTCTGACTGCCCCCTGATCAGCGCCCCCGATCCGCCAGGTCCTGCCCGCCCTCTGCCACTCACTCGATGACCGTCAACGCACATCCCGCCAGCCAGCGCGGCGTGGATCAGATGGACCTGCCCTGGTCGCTGCGCGCCATGCAGCTGGGCTTTCGGGTGCTCCGCCTCGTGTCCAGGCGCGCCGCCGGCCGCCTGGCGCTCCACCTCTTCGTGACGCCGCGGAGACACACGCCGCCGGCTCGCGAGCTGGAGGTGCTGGCGCTCGGTGAGCGGTTCAGCGTTGCGCACCGCGGGCGGAGCCTCGCGGCCTGGCGCTGGAGCCGGGAGGAAGGCACAGCCGAGCGGGGAACCGCGATCCTGGTGCACGGCTGGGAGGGCCGGGCGGGGCAGCTCCACGGCTTCGTCCAGCCGCTCCGGAGAGCAGGGTTCGATGTGGTCGGGTTTGATCACGTGGGGCACGGCGAGTCCGACGGGAAGCGGTGCTCGCTTCCGACCATGCGTGACGCCCTGCGCGCCGTGGCGGAGCAGTCGTTGGGAGGCGCCGAGGCGGGGCCCGCCTGCATCGTGGCCCACTCCATGGGGACCTTCGCCACGAGCCTGCTCCTCGCCGAGGGGTGGCGCGACACGCGGGCGTGCTACATCTCGCCGCCGGACGACCTGCTGGTCTACTTCTCCCACTACCTCAAGCTGATCACCGGCTCCGATGACCTCTTCGATGATCTCATCGGGCTCATGGAGGAGCGCTTTGACGAGCGGGCGGAGGAGTTTGAATTCAGGCGTCTTGTGGAGGTCTTGGATCAGCCGCTGCTCGTGCTGCACGCCGTCGACGACCAGGACGTTCCGATCGACGCCGGCCGATTCGTCGCGGCCCACTGGCCGGGGGCGCAGATGGTCGAGCTCGAGGGGCTCGGGCACCGTCGAATCCTGCGGGATCCAGGCGCGATCGGGGCGGCTGTGACGTTCCTCACAGAGTGAAGCTCGGCTAGCGCTTGCGTCCCCGTGAATCGTGTCCCACGGTACCTCTACAACACATGCACTCGATCACCAAGCTCGCCTGCCTCGCCGCTGCCTCGATCCTCTTCTTTGTGGGGAGTGGCGTCGTCCCGGCGTCCGCTGGGTCCGCAGCTGGGTCCGCAGCTGGGTCCTCAGCTGGGTCCTCAGCTGGGGCGCCGATGGCCGCAGCGTCGACCGCGGCGGTGCCCTCGACGCCGGGCCGGATGGCCAGCGTTCAGCCAGCCCTGCCCCAGGCGGCCGAGCCAGGGTCTCAGGTCGCGCCGGATACGGTGCTGATCATGCGGGTCGACGGCGCGATCGACGCCGGACACCAGGCGCTCTTCCGCCGGGCCGTCGTGACCGCCAAGGCCTCCGGGTCAGCGCTGATCGTCGCCTTCGACACCCCGGGCGGGGAGCTGACCCGGATGCGCCAGTTTGCCGGAGCGATCGACGCCGCCGTGAACGACGGGGTGCGGGTCATCGGCTGGGTGGATGACGAGGCCCTCTCCGCGGGAACCTGGCTCGCGATCGCCTGCCAGTCCCTCTACGTGCGCGAGCGCTCCTCCATCGGCGCCGCCCAGGCCGTGCAGCTCACGCCCACCGGCATGGTGCCGGCCGGCGAGAAGATCGCCTCGGCCTACCGGGCGTGGGTGCGAGGGTGGGCGAAGACCCACGGGAAGAACGAGCTGCTCGCGGAGGCGATGATCGACCCGGGGACCGAGGTGCGTCGGGTTCGCATCGATGGCATCGAGCAGGACATCAGCGGGAGCCGATGGGACGACCTCGTGGCCCAGGGCGAGGCGCCAGAGCTGATCCGAACGGTGGTGCCCGAGGGCACCCTGTTGGCGCTCACCGGCGCCGAGGCCATCGAGTTCGGGTTCGCGGACGCCATGGCCGAGACCACCGAGTCGCTGCTCTCGAAGGAGGGGTTGGCGGGGATGCCCCTCGAGCCCCTCGACAAGACGCGCTCCGAGGACCTCCTGGCCTCGCTGCACGGCATGCGGCTGCTGCTGCTCTTCCTCGGCCTGTTCTTCGGGTACGTCGAGCTCAAGGTGCCGGGGTTCGGGATCCCCGGGGGCCTCTCGATCCTGTGCTTCATTGGCCTCTTCGTCGGCCAGTACCTGATCGGGCTCGCAGATATCCCGCACGTGGTGCTGGCTGCTCTCGGGGTCGTGCTGGTCGGGACCGAGATCTTCGTGGTGCCGGGGATGATCTGGCCAGGCCTGGTGGGGGCGACCTGCCTGGTGGTGGGGCTGCTCATGAGCCAGGTGGGACCAGACCTCTCCATGGGGGATGCCTGGGACCGCCAGCTCCTCTTCGAC
>CAJQPT010000022.1 GCA_905480285.1 uncultured bacterium | reverse complement strand
GCTGTCCCCGACCTCGGGGGGCAGGCGGCGGCGCTCCTCGCCGTGAGCGAGGCGCAGGTCCTCAGCCGCGGCGACCACGGCCTCGAGGACACCGTCGGGCGCGGCGCCGAGGCGCTGGCCAGGGCCCTGGCAGGGTGGAACGCGCCGGGCGAGCTCCCCGACGAGCGCGGCGCCTTGGAGGCGGCCTGGGGCCTCGCCGCCCTGGCATCGGCCCGGGACGCCGGCGCCTCCATCGACCAGCGCCTCGCAGACGCCACCCTCGACCGGATTCGCTTCCAGACCGAGGCCACCGCCTTGCGCTCTGCCGCCAGCCTCTTCGCCGGGGCCCTCACCGGCGCCGGCATCCTGGAGGACGAGGGCGCGCCCCTCCTCGACCGGCTGCCCGGCACCGACGACGGAGACGACCCCGCGGAATACTGGTACCTCGGCAGCCTCGCGGCGTTCCAACGCGGCGGTGAGCTCTGGCGCGCCTGGCAGCCCGCCCTTGGCGCGGCGCTCGCGGCCGCCCAGCTAGAGGACGGCTCCTTCCCGGCCCCGGAGAGCGACGGCAACCGGATCCGCAGCACGGCCCTGGGCGCCATGACCCTGGCGGTCCAGTGGCGCTACGCGCGGGTGATCTCCCGCTGACCCGGGCTCAGACGCCCTCGAGGGGCGTGGTGCTGCCGGCGAAGGTGTCGGTCTCCACGCCCAGGCGCTGGAGCATGGTGAGGTAGAGGTCCGCGAGGGGGCGGTCCTCGTGGGAGAACTCGCGCTGCCAGGGCTCCTGGCCGCCGCTCCATGAGCCGCCGTAGGCGTTATCGCCAATGAGGTTCACGTACTGGCCGTGCCGGAAGCCCATGTCCTTGCCGCCGGCGAGGATCAGGGGGTAGTTCCGCGACAGGTGGAAGGCGCTGGAGGCGGAGCCGAAGAGGAGGAGCGAGTGGTCGAGCATCGACCCGTCGCCGCCCGGCTCCGGCGTGTCCTTGAGGCGCTTCACGAAGCGGCCGAACTCCTCGTTGAGGAAGCGGCAGTAGACGCTGAAGTTCTCCCAGCCGCCGGGGTTCTTCGTGTCGTGGGAGAGCTGGTGGCTCAGGGGCAGGTCCACCGCGCGCGAGAGGATGTCGCTGCGGCCCACGCCGTTCTCGCGGCCGATCTGATACGAGGCGGTCCGCGTGGAGTCCGACCGGAACGCGAGATACATGAGCTCGTACATGGTCTGGAGGTAGAGCCTGGGCTCCTCCAGGGTCACGTCGAGGTTGAGGTGGTCGGCCTTGACCTTGGGCAGGGGGACGCGCGCCCAGCGCTTGGCCTTCTCGACCTTGAGCTCCGTCTCGCGGACCGACTCGAGGTACTCGTCCAGGGACTCGCGATCCGCCGCAGAGAGGGAGCCCCGCAGGGCGCGGGCGTCCTCCAGGAGATCGTCGAGCGCGCTCTCACTCATGGCCAGGCGCCGCGCCGCGTCGTCGTCCTTCTTCAGGAAGAGCGTGTCGAAGACGCGCTTCGGCCGATGCTCCGCGGGGATCGCGCGGCCGGTCCGCGTGAAAGAGAGGGTGTGGGCGCCGCGCGGCGTGCCCGTGCCGCCGTCGGTGGAGAGGACCATCGAGGCGTGGCGGGTCTCGTCGCCCGCGTGCGCCGCGAAGACCTGGTCGAGGGAGATGCCGTTGCGGTAGTCGCCCTTGGCTCCGGTGTCGGCACCGGTGAGGAACTGGTCGGCGTTGGAGTGGCCGTGCACGTCGCGGACCGCGGGGTGCGAGAGGCCGGAGAAGACCGTGAACTCCTCGCGCAGGGAGGCGAGGGGCTCGAAGCACTTCGTGAAGCGATACTCCTTCCCGCTCCCATGGGGGAACCACGACCAGTCTTCGTAGGCCGGGTCCTCTGCCAGGGGCATGGGGACCCCGTCAGGGAAGTACACGCAGGCAAGCCGCCGCCGCTTGTCCCGCGCGCCGCTCGCCGGCCACGCGGCCGCCATGGACTCGAGCCAGGGCAGCGCCAGCGCGACGGCGGAGCCGCGCAGGAACCGGCGGCGGTCCACGCGGGCGAGGTCGGTGTGCTCGGATCGGGTCATCGGGGGGTGCCGCCGCCTAGCGGCTCTGGAACAGGTCGCTGGTGACGATCTGCTTGATCATGGTAGCCAGCCCGTCCCCGGCCTCCCGGGTTTCGGCGGTGATCCGGTCCACGGCCGCGCGGTCACTGAAGCTCAGGGGCCTGCCGAGGCCGAAGGTGACCAGTTTCTGGACGAGGGCCCGCACGAACTGGTCCTGGCGGTTCAGGAGGAGGAAGCCCTTCAAGCCGTCGAGCCCGTCCAGTTCCTGCTGATTGAAGAGGAGGCTGCGGGCGTCCACGGGCCGGCCGCCGGCCTCGGTGCGCCACTGGCCGATGGCGTCGAAGTGCTCGAAGGCGATCCCCCAGGGGTCGATCTTGGCGTGACACGACATGCAGGCCGGGTCGTTGCGGTGGTCCTCGATGCGCTCCTTGAGCGTCATCTTCGCGATCTCGGGGTCCGCGAGGTCGATCTCCGGCACCGCGGGCGGCGGCGGCGGCGGCGGATCGTCGAGGAGGTTCTCGAGCATCCAGATCCCGCGCTTG
>CAJQPT010000021.1 GCA_905480285.1 uncultured bacterium | reverse complement strand
CCGAGGAAGCTGAAGGAGAGGAACAGCACCTTGTAGACGATGCTGTAGCCATCACCGAAGAGCCACGAGAAGCAGCGCTCGCCGTAGTACGACCACGAGATCATCGTGGAGAAGGCGAAGAGGACGACCGCGACGGCGAGCACGTACTTGAACCAGGGGATGACCGTGGAGAAGGCCATCGAGGTCAGCCCGGCGCCGTTGCCGCCGGCGATGTACTCGTTGAAGACCGTCTCCGTCCCGGTGACCGGGTCCACCGCGACGTACGCGCCGGTGATCACGATGACGAGCGCGGTCATGGTGCAGACGATGACCGTGTCGATCAGGGGCTCGAGCAGCGCGACGATGCCCTCGCGGACGGCGTAGTGGGACTTGGCCGCCGAGTGCGCGATGGCCGCCGAGCCGACGCCCGCCTCGTTGGAGAAGGCGGCGCGCTTGAAGCCGACGATCAGGACGCCGACGATGCCGCCGAGCCCTGCCTGGGGGTTGAACGCGCCCTCGATGATCGTCCCGAAGGCGCCGACCACCTGGTCGGCGTTGGAGAGGATCACGAACAGGCAGGCGGCGACGTAGAGGCCGCACATGGCGGGGACGATCTTCGAGGCCACGTCGGCGATGCGCCGCAGGCCGCCGAGGATGACGCCGCCCGCTGCGAGGGTCATGACCGCGCCATAGGCCCAGCCGTTGTCCTTCAGGAAGGGGACCACCTCGGCGAGGGCGTCCTTGGACTGATTGACCTGGAAGCTGTTGCCGCCCGCGAGGGAGCCGCCGATGCAGAGGATGGCGAACATGACCGCCAGGACCTTGCCGAGGGTGGCCAGGAACGGGCCGCGGTCGCGGAGCCCGTCCGAGAGGTAGTACATGGCGCCGCCCATGACGCTGCCGTCCGAGCGCTCGTGGCGGTACATCTGGCCGAGGGAGCACTCCGTGAACTTGGAGGCCATGCCCAGGACGCCCGCGAGGATCATCCAGAAGGTGGCGCCGGGTCCGCCGATCGAGATGGCGATGGCCACCCCGGCGATGTTGCCGAGCCCGACCGTCGCGGAGAGGGCGGCGGTGAGGGCCTCGAAGTGGGAGACCTCACCCTCGTCGTCCGGGTCGTCGTACTTGCCGCGGGTGACCTGGATAGCGTGCCAGACGAGCTTGAACTGAACGAAGCCCATTCGGAAGGTGAAGAACACCGCGCCGAGGACCAGCCACAGCACCGCGAAGGGGATCGTCAGCGTGGTGACATCGCTCTCGATGAAGGGCAGCGTGGTCGTGACGGAGTTTCCCTCCGCGTCCGTGTTGACCGTACCGGGCACGGGGATCGGGAAGAAGAAGACGCTCCCGACCGCCTTGTTCACCGACTTCATGCGCTGGTCGATCGAGGCCTGCCAGTCGTGCGCCTCGTCTGTAGGCGGGTTCTCCGGCGGAGCTTCCATCGCGGCCCCGCTCTGCAGTTCGCCCTCGGGGGCGGCATCCTGGGCGGTCGCAGGGGAGAAGAGCAGCCCGGCAACAGCGAGGGCGACGAGGGTCAGGCGGAGGAGATGACGCATGAACTTCCTGGGGGGATGCGGGACGAACGGCCTCGGGCAGCGTGCGGGGAGCGCCCGGGCGCAGGGGAGTTTGCCACATGGGCGGGTTGGAGCCGGACTATTCGTCGCCCCTTCGATGCTCAGGGCCGGGGGCGGGCGGGCTGCAGCCCGCCGGAGAGGCGCCCGCTGATCAGGAAAGTCCCCTCGATCCACGAGCCGGCCCGTGGCGCTGGCAGCCCGTCACGCTCGAGTTGCCAGCGTGAGAGGAAGAGCACCAGGGGTCGCTCCGGGGCTGCGCAGACCACCATCTCGACCGGCTCACCGGTCACCTCGTTGGCGATGCGTCGGACCATCTGGACGCGCAGGGAGACGTCACAGCACCCTCCCGGCGACCCGGCGCCCCCGATCGGTCGGATGTCTGCGGTGGTCGAGGCCTCCGGCTCACGCTCCCCCGGGAGGCGCTCTGGCGGGGTGATTCGGTCCACGGTCAGCGCAAAGCCGGCCACGGAGACGGCAAGGACCCTTCCGGCCTCCACGCGCCGTCCCAGCCGCCTGGCGTCGGAGATCCAGGCCGATAGACGGTACGCGCCGGGCTCCGTCTCTTCGGACCAAGGCGGCGGGGGAGCAGCCCATCCGGTGAGCAGCGCGTCGTGCGGGGACTCCGGGGGCCTGACGACCGTCTCCACCGACAGCCTCAGGCGATGGGGGACGTCGTAGAACGGCGCCAGGGTCCAGTACCCGCGCGCAGTATCTCTATCGGCACGGACCTGAAGCCCACCGCCGAGGGGGAGCATCCGATGGTCATCGGCGCTTCCCCGCCACGGCGTCGGCTCTCCACGTTCACGTGCGAGGGCGACGATCTCGTCCTCGGTGACCGATGGCGGGAAACCGATGCATTCGAGGAGGAAGTCCATGGGGCGCGCGACGCTACGATCTGGGCCCCGCGGTTCACGCCTCGGGCCAATCCGATGGAGCAGAACCAAGGCCAACCCAATGCCTCGCGAGCGAGGATTCTAGCGATCGCCGTACTCCGGGGCAGCCGGTCTCTTCCTGGCCTGATCCTGGTCGGGTGCGCATCGTCCCCCGGCGTGGAATTCGAACCGTCGCCTCGAGAGGCTGGCGGCCGTAGCGTCGTGGTGGCGGAGGCGCGCTACTCGCTCGGAGTGGACAGCGCGCAGAACGTGGCCGGGTCCATCGCCGTGGCGGTGGTCGACCCGGCGAGGCCCTCCGGTGACCTGCGTCGGCTCTCGGCGCGCGACCTGGTGTTGGTCGAGGGCGAGACCTGGCTACCCAGGCCTCTCGACCCCTCTAGCCGGGCTCGCATCGTCGCTGAAGTGGAGACGGCAGACCGCGCCTTCGCGTGGCAGACCCCTCGGGCCTTCCCGCTCCAGGCCATTGATCCGCGGGACGTTGCCCTCGGGCTGGTGGCAGATGAGGGAGTGGGAGCTGCCGCGAGGGCGTCCTTCATCGCGTTTGCCGAACAGCAGCTGCTTCATCGGGACCCGCTTGCAGGCCAGCCGCTGGCCGGAGCCTGCGCGCGCGCCTGGTTCGGCCTGCTCGTGACGCCGCGGATGGATGAAGAGCACCCGGTGATCCCAACCCTCGCCGACCTCCTCTTTGAGATGTTCCGGGAGCAGGACGCGGAAGGTGCCTCGGAGCTCGAGGCGGAGGGGTGGTATCGGCCTTCTCCGGACGCGGCCTGGGCAGTACCTCGCTGGCTGCGCCTCCGGGACGTGCTCGGGGAGCTCGACTTCACAAGCGCCCTCCATGCCGTGGTGGACGCGGGGGTCGGGGGCGAGCCGCAGGGCATCGACGAGGTCGCGACGGCCTTCGGGGGTCAGGGGGAGGCGTTCGTTCGTAGCTGGCTGAGGGGCCCCGGCGGCCCCCTCGTGGAGACCTCGTGGAGGGTTGACGCCGCGCGAGGTCGATTGCTCCTCCGCGTGGATCAGCTGCAGCGCGTGGCGCCGGGCGCGGCCCCGGCCTACGCGTTCACGCTCCCGGTGACCATCAAGGTCGAGGGCGGCGAGCTGCTGAAGCGGACGCTGGAGGTCACCCGGCGCAGGGAGCTCTTTCAGGTGCCCGTCGAGGGCCTGACCAGCGAGGGCCTGACCAGCGAGGTGGAGTTCGACCCCGAACGAACGCTCGAGGGCTTCGTGAAGATGCGTCCAGCAAGGGACGCTTGATCGCTTGGAGCTGCGCGGGCTCAAGGTGATTCCAGTGGAGCAGCAGGGGGCCTACCGCTCGCTGCTGAAGGATCTCCGTCGCACGCTCCTGAGTGAGATTGGCGCGAGGGCGGTCTACGATCACATCGCTCGACGTGCCCGCGACCCCGAGCTCGCCGGCCTCGCCACCGAGCTGAATCGTGAGGGCGTGGACCTGGTGGCGATCGTTCAGGAGCTCATGCGTGGGATGGGGGGGCGGCCGCGCCGGACCAGTCTTCGGCGCCGGATCCTGGCGCGCCTCCTGGTCCAGAGCACCTGGGTGACCGGGGCGCGCCCCGCCCTACGGCTGGTCCGGAGCGCCGAGGAGACCGTCAGCCGGTGGTATGGGGACTACGCGCAGTTCCTGGTTCGGCTCGGCGACCATGAGCGCGCGGCTGCCTTCGAGGAGCTGAGGCTGGTGAAGCAACGCCGGGCGATGATCCTGGGCGCCTGGGTGGATAACCTCGCCCGCAGACGGGACCGTAGGCTCTGACCTTCGCGCGCACGGCGCCCGGGGCCCTCGCAGAGCGTGCCGCTCCGTCCGGCTCCGCTCTCTCCTCACGGTCCTGACCACATCTCCGGGCCCAACGCCAAGACCAAGATGCCCTGGATTCGCACCATCTCCATCTCCGAGGCCACAGGCCGTCTCGCCAGGAGCTACGAGGCCGCCGTGGCTCGCGCTGGGCGAGTGTTCGGCATCGTCCGCGCCCAGAGCCTCGCGCCGGCGGTCCTCGACGCCTCGCTCGGCCTCTACCAGAAGATCATGTATGCGCCGGAGGGGCTCAGCCGGCGCCAGCGAGAGATGGTCGCGACCATTGTCAGCCGCGCCAACGACTGCCACTACTGAACCCTCAGCCATGAGGCGGACCTCCGTGCCGAGGTCCACGAGGAGTGGAAGGGGCTGGGTGAGGAGCAGCGGGAGCGCTTTGTCACCGCGGTGGCGACGGACTGGCGCGAGGGCGAGCTGGACGCCGCGGATCGCGCGCTCGCGGCCTACGCAGAGAAGCTCACGCGGAGCCCTGGCGCCATGCGGGAGGCCGACATCGAGGGGCTGAGGCGTGCAGGCTTCGACGACGTGGCGATCCACGACCTGATCCAGGTGACGGCCTACTTCAACTACATCAACCGGATCGCCGACGGCGTCGACGTCGAGCTCGAACCTGAGATGCCACCGAGGCCGGCCCGATGAACGCGGCCCACGGTCCGGTCAGCGACTCCGCCCCTTCGACCAAGGGGGAGGGCCCTCTCCGAGCGCTCCTCCTTCACTCCGAGCCGGGGGAGGTGCTGGAGGCGCTGAGCGACTGCCCTGGCCTCGAGTGGGCGGCAGCAGGTGAGCCGGGCGAGGTGGCCCGGTGCCTCGTGGAGCATGACCCCCAGGTCGTCTTCTCCATCAAGACGGCGAGCTTCTCGGGACCGAGCCATGGCGAGGCTCTGCGCTGGAAGAGCGTCCGTTGGTTTCACGTGGGCGGCTCCGGACGGGACCACCTGCCGGCTTGGGATCCCGCGCAGGTCACGGTCACAGACTCAAAGGGGGTGCTCGCGCCTTTCCTCGCCGAGCGGGTCATGGCGGGCCTGTTCACCCTGGGGACGGGGCTGAACGAGCACCTCCGTGAGCAGCGCGAGGCTCGCTGGTCCCCGACGCGGTTCCGGCCGCTCGCGGGTCGGACCATGCTGGTGCTCGGGTTCGGCAGGACAGGCGCAGAGGTCGCGCGGCGGGCGCGGGCGATGGGGATGGGGGTGCTCGGGGTGAACCGCTCGGGAGCCGCCCACGAGGAGGCGGATGAGATGTACGAGCCGAGGGCGCTCGCCGGACTCCTGCCCCGCGCGGACGTCCTCTCGATTCACCTACCGCTGACCCCCGAGACGCGGGGATGGATCGGCGCCAAGGAGCTCGCGTGGCTCCCCGAGGGGGCGCTCGTGCTGAATGCCGCGAGGGGTGCGATCCTCTCGGAGGGGGGGCTGCTGAGGGCGCTGGACCAGAACGTCGCGGGGGCCTGGCTGGATGTGTTCGAGGAGGAGCCCCTGCCGGAGTTGAATCCCCTGTGGCGTCACCCGCGAATCCTCGTCTCCCCGCACTGCGCGGATCAGGCCGACGACTTCCCCCTGCGCTTCGCGGCGCGCTTCCGGGATCTTTGGTTGGCCTCCCGTTGAACCCTGGTGTGCCCGACGGACGGACGTCAGTCTGTTGGCATGGGACGCATCCAGAAACTCGCCTTCAAGCTCCTTCGCGGCCGCAGCGGCGGCCCCTCCCCGCACGTTGAGTTCGATCCTATGACCACCTTCCACGACTTCAGCGTGCCGACCATCGACGGCGCCGACTGCTCCTTCGACTCCTTCAGCGGCAAGGTCCTCCTCGTGGTGAACGTGGCCTCGCGCTGCGGCTTGACCCCGCAGTACGCAGGGCTCGAGAAGCTCGCCGAGCAGTACCGGGACCGTGGCCTCGTTGTGCTCGGCTTCCCCTGTAACCAGTTCAAGGGGCAGGAGCCCGGGTCCGCCGAGGAGATCAAGACCTTCTGCAGCACAACCTACGGGGTGACCTTCCCGCTCTTCGGGAAGATCGACGTGAACGGTCCTGACCGCCACGACCTGTATGCCTGGCTCACCCAGCAGCCCACAAGCCCCGAGGGGCCCGGCGACGTCCAGTGGAACTTCGGCAAGTTCCTCATCGGCAAGAACGGCGAGGTGCTCGCCCGCTTCGAGCCCACGACGGACCCCGCCGCGCCCGAGCTGACCGCGGCGATCGAAGCCGCGCTCTGATCGGTGGAGGGCGGGGGGGGAGGGGTCAGCCCTCCCGCTCGATGACCACCCACGCGTCCGCGCCGTACATGTGCCGCGACACCTCGCCGTCGGGCCAGGTGACCTGGATCTCCACGAACTCTTCCACGGGCCCTAGCCCGAAGTGGAGCTCGGGGGCGTTGCCGGTCAGGTAGCCGGTACCGGCGCGCAGGGCCTGCTGGCGCCGTGAGCCGTCGCTGGCGGCCACGGCCACCCGGGCGCCGATGGCGTGGGGGTTGAGGCCGGGCTGGCGGAGGCGGACTCCGAGCCAGCGTCCGGCGCGCTCCGCGTCGTTCCGGAGCAGCGTGACGCCGCCGTTGTTGGCGGTCACCAGCAGGTCGATGTCGCCGTCGCGGTCATGGTCCGCGCCCACCGCGCCCCGTGAGGCTCGGGAGATGCTGAAGGCGCGGCGCCCGAGGGTGCAGGCCTCCCTGAGCTTGCCCGTGCCGTCACCCACGAAGAGCTGGTCGGTCTGGCCCACGCAGGTCCCGGTGCTCTCGTAGTCAGGGCTCGTGTAACCGTTGGCCACATACAGGTCGAGATCGCCGTCGAGTTCGAGGTCGAAGAACTCCGCACCCCAGGAGGTCTTGCCGATGCCGGAGGGGCCGAAGCCGCTCTTCACCGTCGTGTCGTGGAATGTCGAGCGGCGCCGCTTTCGGGTGAGGCTGGAGATGGCGGAGTTCGTGTAGAGGGCGTTGGTCTCCAGCTGCCAGTTGGTCAGGAAGACGTCGGAATCCCCGTCGTTGTCCACGTCGCCGATGGCGAGGCCCATCCCGCCCCGCGGGTCGTCGAGGCCTGTCGAGAACGAGACGTCCTTGAAGGTGCCGTCCCCTTCGTTGCGGAAGAGCACGTTGAAGGAGACGTCGTTCGCGATG
>CAJQPT010000020.1 GCA_905480285.1 uncultured bacterium | reverse complement strand
GTGGTACCAGGGGATCGAGCTCTTCGTGGCCATGCGCCGCCTCGGCAAGCCCGCTTGGATGCTGAACTACAACGGTGAGGCCCACGGGCTCCGCCGCAAGGAGAACCGGGTCGACTTCGCCCGGCGCATGCAGCAGTTCTTTGACCACTATCTGATGGACGGTCCGGCGACACGCTGGATTGCTGAGGGGGTCCCCGCCGTCGACAAGGGACGCGACTTCGGCTTCGAGCCGGTCGAGGCGCCTGCGGCTCTCGAGGCCGAGGAGCCGCCCGCGGCGGGCGCCATGAGCGGGGAGTGATCGCCGGCCTGACGGGCGGCCAGAGATTGATGGACCTCTCCCTCGCAGCTTGAGCGGGGGAGAGAACACAATGTCGGCATGCCCAGGCCCCGCCACGAATCTGTCCTCCTGATCTCATTCATCGCGCTGGCGTCTGCCTGCACGGACGACGCCTCGATCTTTGACGATCAGACGCCGCCCACTGCGACCCTCGACTACCCGTTCGACGGTGCGCTGGCCAGCGGACCGGTGCTCACTTTCACCGGCACTGCCGAGGATTCCTACGGGGTGACCTCGGTCACCGTCGACCTGGTGGAGGCCACCACCTCGGACGGGTATGCGACCTGGGATGTGTCTCTCGACCTCCCGACCGGCGACCTGTTCGTCCAGGTGGGGACGCGGGACGAGTTCAACTACGACCCGCAGGCGGTGACCATCGACATGCAGCGCCAGGGAGAGCTGGTGGCGCCGACGGCCCTGACGTTCAACCCCTCCACGAGCCAGCTGGTGTTTACGGACGAGGGGCTCGAGGGCCTCACGGGGCTGATCCCTGATCTGGGGTTCACTCAGAACCTGAGCGCGCCCAACATCGGCACGGGGCCGCCCCTCTCGAGCTGCACTGGCGTGGCGGTGGATGGGGCCTCGGAGACGGCTTACGTGGTGGACGCCAGCGCCCCGGGGCTCTTGGCGGTGAACCTCAGCGACGGCACGCGGACGGCCTTCTCGGACGCGGTGACGGGCGTTGGGGCGAACTTCTCCGCCCCTGTGGACGTCGCGCTGGACACGACCGGCGCCCGCTTGCTGGTGACGGATGACGGGCTCGATGCGGTGATCGCAGTGGACCTCATCACGGGGGACCGCACGGTGTTCTCGGACGGCACGACCGGGACCGGGGCGGCGCTGATCTCGCCTGCTGGCGTCGCCATCGACAGCGTCGGCGGAGCGCTCTACGTGGCCGACGGGTCGGGGTCCGTGGTGCAAGTGGACCTCACCACCGGGGACCGCGCGCCGATCTCGGGCGGCGGCACCGGGGCAGGCGTGGCCCTCTCGGCGCCGACCTACCTGAGCCTCGACCTCACCATGGACCGGCTCCACGTCAGCGACCTTGGCCTCGGGGCGATCCTCGAGGTGAACCTGACGACGGGGGACAGGGCGGAGGTCTCGGGCCCGGGCGTGGGAGCGGGAGACCTCTTCGATCAGCTGGAGGACCTCTGGCTCGATGAGGCCATGGGGCGCCTGCTCGTGCTCGACAGCGACCTCCCCGCGGTGTGGTCCGTCGACGTCGCCACCGGTGACCGGACGATCTTCTACGAGTTCCGTCGCGGCACCGGGGACAGAGACGTGACCCTCGACGCGGTCGCCGCAGCGCCCCAGGGAGCGGACGCCATCTTCGGCGTCGCTCGCGGGGACGCCGCCGTCCTCCGGCTCGCGACGCCGAGCGGGGACCGGACGGTGCTCTCCGACGCCGTGACCGGCGCAGGGCCGGCCCTCGTCGAGCCGACCGACGTGCAGCCCCTCGCGCCCGGCGGCGCGGCTGGGCTCAGCGGGAGCCTCCTCGTGGTCGATCGCGGCCTGGGCGCTCTGCTCGCCGTGGACCCCGCCACAGGAGATCGCACGGTGCTCTCCGACGGCGTGACCGGGGCGGGCGCGGCCTTCGCCGACCCCTCAGGCGTCGCGGTCGACGCCGCGGGGGCGGTGGCCTGGGTCACCGACATCGGTGCTGACACGGTGGTGGAGGTGGACCTCGCCACCGGCGATCGGGTCACGATCTCGGGCGGCGGCTCGGGGGCTGGACCTGCCTTCGATGCTCCGGTCCGAGCCCTCCAGGACCCGTCCGATCCGGGGCGCCTGCTCGTCATGGATCGCGGCCTGCTGGCCGTCGTCGCGGTGCAGCTCACCGCTGGCGCCGGCGCCGGGGACCGGACGATCCTCTCCGACGGGACCACGGGTGCGGGTGACCCCTTCCAGTCCCTCGCCGGAGCCTCGATGACCGACGCTGGCCTCCTGGTCTGCGACCCCACCGCTGCGCAGCTGGTCCTGGTGGACCTGGCCTCCGGCGACCGGGTGCTGGCCGCGGGGGGGGACGTCGGCTTCGGCCCGCGCCTCTTCGCTCCCAGCGGCCTCGCGGAGCGGACGGGAGGAGGCGGTCTCTACCTGGTCGCGGGGGGCGCGACGCTCCTGGTCGAACCCACGGTCGGCGACCGCGTGGTCCTGTCCCTCTGAAGTCGGAGGGAGCCCGCGCCGAAGCTGCGGCCTCCCCCCTGCGTGCTCGCGGGTCAGCGGAGCTCCGTGCCCCGCGGTCCCTCACCTGAAGCTCAGGAGCTCCATCTCGAACTTCAGGTCACCCCTGCCCCGGTAGGCGAGGGCCTCCGGCATGAGGATCACAAAGGAGTCGCCAACGCGCATGCGCGCGACCACCTTGTCCCAGCCAGCGATGGCCTGTCCGGAGCCAACCTGGAAGGTGAACGGGCGGCTGCCGGGGTCCAGCACCTCTCCGTCGGCCTTCATGGCCTTGTAGGCGAGGGTGGCCGTCTTGCCGATCCCGCAGGCCGGCCCGGTCCCGTTGCCGCGGACCTCGAGGATCTCGATGTCGGGGACGCCGGTGAGTTCCGAGGAGATGGTGTCCCCCACGGCCCAGGCCTTCGCTGCGGCGGCCACGGTCTCGGGTTCCACCTCGGGGGAGGGCGCGGGGGCCTGTGGGGTGGAGGGAGCCTGCTTGGTGGAGGGACCCTGCGGGCCCGCGGTGCCAGTGGTGGGCGTCTCACTGGCGCAAGCGGTGAGAGCAGCTGCCAGGAGAGCAGCGGTGAGGTGATAGACGTTCATGGTCCCTGAAGGCTATGGGATTCAGAGGCGGGGTACGACCCCCCGGCCTTGGCGCGCCCGGTCCGCGGCCACTCCGGCCCCCGCACCGCTGGGTTCCTTAGAAGGGGTGCTGGATGTCGACCAGCACGGCGTACTCCTCGGGGCCGGCCGCGATGTCGAAGCGGAAGAGCGCCTTCTTGGCGAAGATCCGGAGGGAGATGCCGGCGTCCCACTTGAGGTCCTCATGGAGGAGCTCTGCGTCCCACGAGGGCGCGACCCGTCCGGCCTCGGCGAAGACCGCGAACTGCCACCAGTCCACCGAAGCCCGCCGGATGCTCTCCACCCTCGGTAGAGGCTGCCAGCCCGGGATGAAGCGGTACTCGGCCCAGTAGTGGACCGCGCTCCGGTCGTTGAAGCGATAGGCGGGGTAGGCCCGCAGTCGCTTGCGGCCCCCGAGGGTGGCGCCCATGAAGTAGGGGGGCCGGCCGCTCCCGTCGTCGTCCCAGGTCGGTGTGTCGGCGGCCCAGGCCCCGAAGGCCAGGACCTGCTGCCGTGCCCAGTCGGTCCGCCCGAGGTCCACGTACTTGGTGGCCAGGGCCTCCACCGACGTCCAGCTACCGGCGCTGTCCAGCTGTCCGAAGTCGCGCCAGACGCGCACCTGCTGGAGGCTCCCGCGGGAGGGATTGCGGGGGAAGTCCCGGTTGTCGTAGGTCAGGGCGAGGGCGGCGCCGTTGGTGGCGAGGGCGCCGCGCTGGCCCGCGTCGTCGTATTCCTGGCGGCGATAGAAGGGGCGCAGGTCGAGGAATGTCCGCCCGCTCTCGAGGGGATCCCAGGCCCACCCGCCCGTGCCCTTGCCGGTGAGGAGGCCGTCCTCGAGTTCGTAGCGCTGGATCGGCTCCCTGGCGCCCGGCCCGAGGGGCAGCACCGCCCGCAGCGGGAGTTCGAACCGGACGTCATACGCCTCGTCCTGCAGGTAGTTGTCCTTGGCTGAACCGTTGCTACCAGCGCGCTCTCCGCTCCCGTCCACGCCGGTGTAAGCACGCAGCTGGGTGTAGTCACCCACCGACAGGTAGCCGTCGAGGAAGAGCCGGTCCGTCCCGGCCAACCGCAGGTTGGCGAAGCCGAGCTGCAGCTCCGAGGTCTCGTTGGTGCTGACCGCCACGGCGCCGAACAGCTGCAGCTGATCCTGGAAGAAACCCGTCCCCACCGCGCCGTAGCCGATCGCGAAGTCCCAGGACGCCGATGAGAAGGCGTAGGGCATCTGGAACACCTCCGACTCGGGAGCGGTCTCTCCCTCGTCGACGTCGACGATCACTTCCTGCCCCGTTGCCGGAGCCATGAGCAGGAGCCCGAAGATCCATCGTGCGAGCCGTGGTCGGTCTCTTGTCGTGGCTTGTGCGGCTCGGGACATGGTGGGCGTGGTAGGAGATCCTAGCCACACGGCCGGGGGGGCGGAGCGGCCCGTATCGTCAGGACTTGCCCGCTTGACCGGGATTCCTGACCCTTGGGATTCCTGACCCTCGGGACGGCTGCCAAGTCGGAGCTCCTACGATGTCATTCATGAGACCCACACCCCTCGAGTCCCTGGCCCTCGCCGCGATCACCTGCGCCTCCTGCGCCAGCGTTGGTCCGCGCTCCGTCCCCGATGGAGCTGTCCCGAGGATGCTGGTAAGTGACGGTGGGCGGGGGTCGACCGCACCCTCACCGGGTGAGTGGGCCGCGTCCGTGGGCCCCTCGGTCGGTGCCCTCGATCGGGACGGCGCCGTGGTCTCTGGAAGCGCGACCCCCTGGTCGACCTTCGGCTTCGAGGCGGGGAGCGTCTCCTCGGCGATCGACAGCACGGTGCGGGTCGGGCTCGCGGGGGCAGGCCTGGGGCTCGACCTCGAAGATCTGCTCGGACTCAACAGCTCGAACACGACCATCAAGGCCAAGGCCTTCTGGCGGTTCACGGAGAACCAGCGCCATCGGGTGGACCTCTCCTGGCTGGACCTCAACCGGCAAGGGAGCAAGACGGTCTCCCAGGACATCAACATCGGCAACGGCGAGGTGATCACCGCCGGCACCACCGCGACCACCAAGCTCGACCTGCGGCTCATCAGGGCTCAGTACAGCTACTCGTTCTTCCAGGACGAGCGGGTCGACCTTGGCGTGTGCGGCAGCCTCTACGTGTTGCCCATCGACTTCGAGCTGGAGGCCACCGGGGTGTCGGATGCCTCGGACTCGTTCGGGGTGACCGCTCCGCTTCCCGCGGTGGGCCTGCGCTTCGACTTCGCCATCACCCCGCGCTGGTTGCTCCAAAGTGACCTGAACCTCTTCTATCTGGAGTTCGATGACTACAAGGGCGCCCTCACCAGCTGGTCGGGGGGCGTCGAGTACCGTCCGTGGGATCACTTCGCCGTCGGCCTTGGCCTGGAGACGTTCTCGCTGGGCGTCGAGCAGAACGGCAGGACGGACGTTCCTGGCGTGAACGAGGCGGGCTCCATCGATCTGGGATACGTGGGCCTTGGCTTCTCTGTGAAGACGCGCTGGTGAGCGTGTCAGCCCGGTCCGCCGCGAGCCGGAGCGCGGCGTGATAGGTTGGCGACGGCGCCTTGGCTCAAGGCCGCCCTGATCCCCGACGGCTCCCACGCTGACCGCCATGCTCCGAACCCTCCTTCTCTCCGCCGCGGTATGCGCGGCCCCGCTCTTCGCCCACGAGGGAGCTGAGGCTCCCAAGAAGCCCGTCCAGGTCTTCATCCTCGCGGGCCAGTCCAACATGGTCGGCGCGGGCGCGATGCGCTCCAACCCGGACCGCAACGGGGGCCAGGGGAGCCTGGAGTATCTGGTCACCGCCAAGGAGTCCAAGAAGCGGTGGGCCCACCTGGTGGACCGTCAGGGCGAGTGGGTCGCGCGAGACGACGTCTGGATCAACAACTTCGACCGGTACGGCGAGCTGGCTCCTGGCTACGGGGGGAACGAGGAGCAGATCGGCCCCGAGCTCGGCTTCGGGCACGCGGTCGGCGAGGGGTGCGAGGAGCAGGTCCTCCTGATCAAGGTCGCCTGGGGCGGCAAGAGCATCGGCAAGGACTTCCGGCCGCCCAGCGCCGGCGGAGAGGTCGGCCCCGAGTACACCAAGCTGTTCGAGGAGGTCCGCGCCGCCCTGGGCTCGCTCGAGGAGCGCTTCGAGGGCGACAAGGGGCAGGGCGTCGAGCTCGCTGGCATCGGTTGGCACCAGGGCTGGAACGACCGGGTGAACCAGGCCTTCAACGACGAGTACGAGAAGAACCTGGCCTGCTTCATCCGGGACGCGCGCAAGGAGCTGGAGGCCCCCGACCTGCCCTTCGTCATCGCGGAGACGGGCATGAGC
>CAJQPT010000019.1 GCA_905480285.1 uncultured bacterium | reverse complement strand
GGCTCGACGGCGTCGTCCGGGTCGCTGGTGGCGACCGCCGGGGCAGGCTCCATCTCGACGGTGAGGGGGCCCGGCGTGACGGGCGCCTGACCCATCGTGGCTTCGTCCTCGTCGTAGGGCTCGAGGCCCTCCTGGCACATGGCGCTCTCCTCATCCTCGGGGAACTCCGAGAGGCGGCTGGTCTGCCGCTCGACCTCGCAGGTCTCCTCGAACTCAGGCATCACCGTCACGGTCTGGCCGCCGGCCGGGACCGAGGCGCTCGTGGCGTCGTTGCTCTGCATCGGGTCAACGCTCAGGCGAACCTCTGCAGGATGGCCAGGTCCGACCTCGGGGCTCCAGGGCCACGCGATCTGCTCACCGGTGGTGGACCAGCTTCCGCTGGGCTCACCCTTGGCGACGGGGGCGTTCATGAAGCGCGGGCGATCGAGCCGAACGCTGGACCCCGGCAGGACCTGAAGCGGCGGCAAGGTGGAGCGGCTGGTGCCTTCCCACTGGAGGGAGACCGGCTCACCCGCCTGGAGGCGGAGCTCACAGGGGCCACCGGTGATGCCTCGGATGTGGAACGCGCTGCGGCCGAAGGTGCCGCTCCATTCGGACGGAAGGAACACCTCATGCTGCCCCTCGCGGCACTCGAAGTCGGCCCAGGCAAGCTCGTGGAACTTCAACCCGATCGTCGAGTCCTGGCTGTCCCACTCGATGGATGAGGGGCCGTAGATCCGCACGCTGCAGGTCCCGGGCCAGGAGATCCTTGCCTCGCTGCCTGTGGGGATCTCGAGCTGGGAGCGACCGACGGTGCCTTCACGGTCACCCTTGCGGATGGTCTGGCATCCCGTGTCGCTGCTGATGAGCACCGCGCGACCGTGGGTCACCTCGACCTTCGCCGTGTTGTGCTGGTTGAAGGGGGCCGGGGCCTGCGCGCTGGTCGCGCCAGCCGGCACGGACAGGATCGCAGCGATCGCCGCTACTGCGGTCGATCGGAGGGAATAATGGAGCATGGGTGGAAGCGGTGGATATCGAAGGGCGGTGGGGCTCCCGGTGGCGGAGCGATGCTCGCGGCGCCACCGATGGGCAGGCTTTGGGCCCCGTTCATTTGCGATATCGTCGAGCCGCTCGGGCCAAGTTGAGTCAGACCGGTGCGCGAGGTTCGGTTCGGGTCGAGTTGACCCGAACCGGGATTCAGCCCGCCTCGGCGGGCCTCAAGCGCTACGTCGGAGGACCGTCTGATCGCGGGCGATCCACTTGATCGCACCCGCGGCGCTCTCGGTGGTCATGTCGGGATCCACGTGAAAGGCGGCGTCCTTCAGGCTATTGCCGGTCCGGACTCCTGCGGTGCAGCAGCCGGCACGCCAGCCCGCGACCAGCTCGGTGGTGCTGTCGCCGATGACCCAGGACAGGGACAGCGAGAGCCCCTCCGCCTGGGCGGCGTGGTGCATGGCGCCGGTTCCCGGGAGCTGATACACCGAGTCACGGTCCTGCCCCTTCACGCCCTCGGGGTGGCTGGTGCAGGAGTAGTCGCGCCGGACCGGGATGCCCTCCGACTTCAGTCGCGCGACGAGGCCGTCACGGAACCGATCCCACTGGGCCTGGGTCTGCTTACCGAAGGCGACGGTGTCGACGTTGCCGATGAGGTACAGCTGCCAGCCGGCCTGGGTGGCGCGGAACAGGGAGTCGAGGACGCCGTCGTAGAAGCTCGACTTCCCGATCGACTTGAAGCGGCCGCCGGGCCCGGGCTCGACGAGCGTCCCGAGGACGTCGAGGAAGATGCCGCGGGGCGGAGGGCCCCAGCCACCAGCGGGGGATTGACCAGAGAGACTGTGGAGAGCAGACATTCAGAAAGTGGACGGGGGATCCGGAGAGGACAAAGGGGAGGGGAGCGCCGCGCGTTCCCGTGCCCAGAGGAGGTTTCGGATGTTCGAGGCTCGAATTGAGGCGAAAAAAAGGACCGATTCCGCGGCTTGCGAACCGGGGAGATCGGTCTCGACGCTCGCTCCGGCTCCTCCTCCTGCACGCGGAGCTTCGAACCGCATTTATCGACCGCACCCAGGGCCCCGCGCGGCCGGTCCCCATTGGGAGACGGCCGCACGAACGGCGGCAACCAGATCAGGTTCGCGGGTCCGTGTCGTCGAAGATCCCCGTGAGAAACCGCCTCCATGTCGCTCCGAATCGCCCTCGTCCTGAATCCGCTGACCCTCCGCCGAATGGGCGGAGAACACGCGCCGTTCCTCGCCCGTGAACTCCTGGGGAAGGGGCACGCGGTCCGGGCCTTCGGCGACGTGGCGGGAGACATCCCGCAGTCCGGCTTTGACGAGGAGGCGGGGGAGGGCGCGGCGCCGCTGGAGCGGATCGGCCTCCGGGGGTTCGACCCGGACGTCATCATTGCATACGACGGCCACTCGCCCGCTGCGTGGCGCGGCGCACGGGCGGCGCGCGAGCTGAAGGTGCCGCTCGTGCTCGTGGAGGCCGGCTTCCCTGCACACGGTCAACCGGTCGAGCGCGCGCTCCGATGGATCGGGCGAGTACTCTGGGGTCGCCTCGTGCGGCGTACCGTGGCCCGAGTCGTGGCGCTGGATCACGCGGCAGAGCAACAGGCCGGGGAGCGGGGCTTCCGGGCAAGTGTCGTCACGGTGCAGCCGTCCGGGGTGGACGGCGGCGTCTTCCGGCCGGGCCTCTCCAGCGACGTCCTCCACCGGAACGGGATCCATGGCCGGGTCTTGCTTCACATGGGGCGGGTCGAGCCAGGCCGTGGGATCGAGGTCCTCATCCAGGCGTTCGCTCGCTCGCTTGGACGGCTCCAGGGGTGGAGCCTCGTGTTCTGCGGGAACGGGTCCTTCCGCCCCGGCGCGCGCGCCGTGGCAGAGCGCCTCGGGATCGGCGCCCACGTTCACTCCATCGGCATCAACATCGACGCGGAGCTGCCGGGCCTCCTCGCTTCCTCGACGGCGCTCCTCGTCCCTGTCCTCGATGACGACGTGGCGTCGCTGAAGATCCGGCGCAGCATGGCCTGCGGCGTGCCCGTGGTCGCCTCGGATGTTGCGCGCCTCTCGGGCCTCGTGCTGAACGACGTGAACGGCCTCGTGGTGGAGGCTGGGGATCTCGAGGCCTGGCAGGCCGCGATCTCAAGGCTGGCCGCTGACCCCGCTCGTCGCGAACGGTGGGGACTGGGCGCGCTCCGCCACGCAGAGGAGCGGTTCGTCTGGCCGGAGGTAGCCAACCGATTTGAAGAGGTCCTCGAGGGCGTGGTGGCCGAGCGGCGCGCCTCGAGCGAGCGGACGCGGCTCCAGGGTGCCTCGGACGACGCGGAACCCGACAGCGGAGAGCTCAGCCTCGCTGCCGTGGAGGCGACGATCCTCGAGGCTGGGGTCCTGGCCGGGCCCGCCGAAGAAGTCGGCTAAGAAAGAGCCCCGCGCCGTCGGGACGGCTCGGGGCTGGTCTGGCGATCGGGGCGAGGCCTATTGGGTCGCCTTACGGAGCTCCTCCTTGAGGAACTCCATGTCCTTGGCGTACTGGCCGACGGCCTCGCGCGCCTCGTCTCCGATCTCCTCGAAGGTGCAGCCCACCTTGACGCCGCCCTCACGCTCCTCGAGGAGCGTCACCGCGACCGTCGCCTCAACGAAGCCGGCCTTGAGGAGGGGGAGGCGGAACTTGGTCGTGATGCGGGTGCCCACGGCAAGCATCTGCCCCATGTCGAAGGCCGAGAGGCCAGTGTTCCCGCCGTCCCAGAGGAACCGCAGCCCGTCGGAATCGAGGCCCGACATTCGACCCAGGCCGGCCCACTCGCTGCCGAAGGCATGGTTGTGCACCGGGTTGGTCGCCTTGGCCTGCTCCACGAAGTGGCGCAGCCGTTCCTGATCCACCAACCGGAAGATGACGGAGGCCGGGTCGAGGTCCTCGGGGGAGGCCGTGGAGGTGCTCTCGACGGCCTCAGAGTTGCTGAGGGCAGCGGCCGCTTCCTCGTCGCTGGAGGCGACCTTGATGACGCGGTCGAGGCCCACCTTCTCGATGATGTCCTTGCAGAACGGTGATGGGCTGGAAATCGCCAGCCCGCCGCCGTCCTTGGTGAGGGCCTTGGAGGCCTTGATGATGGCGCCCAGCGCGGTGGAGTTGATGAACTTCACCCTCCGCAGGTTGAGCACCACATTGGGGGTACCAGCCTCCTGGATCGCCGCGACCTCCTTCTCCAGGTCAGCGCAGTAGAAGGTGTCGAACTCTCCGCGAAGGTGAAGAGTGACGTGCTGATCACCGTGCTCTGCAGTGATGTGCATTTGGATTAAGGGGGTTGGGGGCCTGGTATCCCCTGGAGCCGGTACCAGGGGGGTGAGGAGTGTCCGCTCGGAATCCGTCGGCCGCAAGTGATTCCGATAGTTGCGAGGATAAGATCGTGCCATGTCCTTCTGGAACAAGCGGCCTGCGCGCCCCGCCAGTACCGATCGAGCCCCCGTTGAGCCCCGCGCTGGGCTCTCAGCGGAGGCCGAGGCCGCGGCAGACACCACCACATTCCTGAGCGGCGATACGCGGGAGGACACCCGTTCCCTCGGCGTGCTGCTCGACACCATCGCCAGGGTGTCCGCGTCCCGGGACCTCGAGACTCTCCTGGACTACGTGGTGGATAGCTCGGTGCAAGCCACGGGAGCCGAGCGCGGCTTCCTCGTGCTGATCGACGAGAAGAGCGGGAAGCAAGTGGTCCGGGTGGCACGCGCCCTGAGCCCGGCGGGCGAGCCTGGCTCCATCGGCAGAGACTCCCAGTACTCGACGTCGGTGGTCAAGCGTGTCGTCGACAGGCAGGAGCCCATCCGGACCAGCGTTCAGAAGGACTCCGAGGAGCTCGACCTGGGCAACTCGGTCTTTGACCTGAAGCTCCGCGCCGTGATGTGCGTCCCGCTCACGACCCGCGGCAGCGAGGGCGGCGCTGGACCGTCCTCCGATGGATCAACAGTGGGGGCGCTGCCCAAAGGAACCCTCTATGTGGACTCTCGCGCAGCGACCCGAGACTTCAAGCCCGAGGACCTCGCCCTCTTCCACGCCCTCGCCCAGCACATTGCGATCGCGCTGGAGAACGCGCAGCTCAACCTGCACTCGATCGAGCGGGCCCGACTGGAGCGCTCGCTCGAGATCGCAGCTGAGATCCAATCGGGGCTCATGCCGAAGTCTCCGCCTCAGCAGGACGGCTTCGACCTCTTCGGTTGGTATCGCAGCGCCGAGCACGCCTCTGGAGACTTCTACGACTTCGTGAAGACCCGTGATGGCGGCATCGCCGCGGTCATGGGGGATGTCACGGGGCACGGCGTGGGGCCGGCGCTCATCACGGCCACCGCCCAGGCGAGCCTCCGGAGCTACGCCCGGGTGCTTGGAGATCCTGGGTCGGTCGTGACGATGCTGAACAGCGACCTCTCCGAGCGCATGGACGACGGGATGTTCCTGACGCTGTTCATGGCGGCGCTCGGTCAGGGCGGTGAGCTGCAGATGCTCAACGCCGGACACACGCCGCCGCTGGTGTGGCGCGCCGCGTCGCAGACGATCGAGTCCGTCGGGGCCGACGGCCCCGCAGTCGGCCTCATGGATGACCTTGAGTACCGCGTGGGGCAACCGCTCCAGCTGTCCCAGGGAGACATCCTGCTCGTGTTCACCGATGGCCTCGTGGAGGCACGCCACCCAGACCTCCCGGACCGCCTCTTCGACGAGCACGGAGTGCGTGCGGTCCTGTCGGATCAGGGATTCAAGGGGGCGAGCGCCCGCGAGTGTGTGGAAGCCGTGGCGGCGGCAGCGCTCGAGTTCTCCGGCAACGCCCGCGAGGACGACATCACGATCCTCGCGATTCGGAAGGTCTGATTCGGGCGACCGGAGGCCATGAACGGCTCCCCTGAACGCCGCGAGGTTCCGCCGCTTCCCTCGCCCGAGGTCGAGCTTCCCGGGACCTATCTCTCCCGGATCGGTGCGTTCGCGACCCAGCTCGCCGCGGCGCGGGAGCGGGAGGAGGTCGGGCGCCGGCGGACGCTGCAGGGCGACGGGCAGGAGTTTGTGGGGCACCGGCCCTATCGACCGGGCGAGGACCTGCGGCGCTTCGATTGGGACCTCCTCGCTCGCCTCGATCGCCCCTATGTCCGCGTCCACCGCTCCGAGGCGCGGGAGGACTGGTGGATCGCCGTGGACGCCAGCGCCTCCATGGGGGTCGGTCGGCCAGGCAAGCTCCAGTCCGCGGCGGAGGCCGCAGGAGCGTCGATCGCGGTCGGTCTGCGCCTGGGGGCCCGGATCACGCTCGTCTCGAGCGGAGGCGAGGGGCCCTCTCGACCCGTCCAGCTCACGAGGACCGCCGAGCTCGGTCATGGGCTCACGGCGCTCGGCTCGATGTCGGCCGGCGGTCGGGGAGGCCTTGAAGACCTGGTGGCGAGTCGCGGCCACCGCGCGGGGGCGCGGGGCTGCGGCCGGCTGCTGCTCTTCGGCGACTTCATCGACGTGGACCCCGCCGACGTGCTCCGCCTTCTCGGAGGGCGGCGCCGGCTTCACCTCGGACAGGTCCTCGCGCCAGAGGAGTGGAACCCCTCGCTCGCGGGCATCGGCAGCAGCGGCGCCGACTCGTTTGTCGACCCCGAGTCGGGGGCTCGTCGGCGTCCGGGTGAAGACCCTCGCCGCGGGCTTGAACGCTACGAGCAGTCCCTCGAGGCGCTCGTGGCGCGCTGGTCGGACCTCGCGGCAGCGCACGGCGTGAGCCACCGCGCGTGGTCCTCGGCTGATGCGTTCGAGCGCTTCTTACCGGACCTTCTGCGATGACGGCCCTCGGGATCCTGGGCTGGGCGCTGACGGTGCCGGGCGCGCTCGCGGGGCTCCTGCTCCCGCTGGGGATCATCTTGCTCTCCTTCCGGCGCCGGCAGCCACGACTGGTGGCGTTGGGGACGGCCCGCCTGTTCGAGGACCGTGAGGCATCGGCGGCGTCGCGGCGCCGCTGGCAGCTCTCGGGCTCGCGCTGGTGGGCCGTGGTGGCGCTCGTGCTCGGGATCCTGGCCGCCGGGCGGCCGCGGCCTGCGGCTGAGGATCAGGCGGTCTTTGTGCTGACCGTCCACGTGGACCGCAGCCCCTCCATGTTCCTCCCTGCGGAGCCGAGCGAACCCGGTGGAGAACGTCGAATCGACCGAGCGGTTGACGCCGCGACCGCGTGGCTCGCGTCCCTGGACCCGGCGGTGGAGCGGGCGGTGGTCCGCTGGCGTGCGCTGGAGCCCGGAGGCCTGGATGTCACCCTCGACGCCGGGGACGGATGTCCGGCTGGGCTCCTGGAGGCACCTTCCCGGGCGAACCCGAATCCGCGTTGGGGCCGTTTGGTCGCGCCAGGCGCGATCTTCGTGACGGACGAGGGGCTCGCTCCCGCGGCCCTCCGTTCGAGCGGGGTCGGGCTCTTCGCGTCGGGCGGGCTCGCGGTGCCAGGGGCGGTGGCGGCGGGGAGCGACGG
This sequence comes from uncultured bacterium, assembly GCA_905480285.1. Classification (GTDB taxonomy): domain Bacteria; phylum Planctomycetota; class UBA1135; order UBA1135; genus Saltatorellus. The sequence continues at coordinate 5,435 of CAJQPT010000019.1, read as the reverse complement.
GCTCCTGAACTGGAGTGGAGAGGACGACGCTCCGCTTCAGCTCGGAGCCGAGGATGAAGACCTGCGGGTCGTCATCGGCAGAGAGCTCGCGGCGCCGCTTCGGTCCCTGGCGTCCCTCTGGGCAGAGGAGCGGGGGCTCGCGGTGGGGGGCGCGCCCCAGGGAGCGTCGCTCACGATCCGGCAAGCTGAATCGCCGGCGGATGACTCTGGGAATCCCAGGAGCTCCTCCACGGTGGGCCGAGACGGCTGGTCGGCGAGGGTCGAGGTGAGTCGGGGCCCCAGCGCGGACGGGGGCCTCAGCGCGGACGGGGGCCCCATCGCGGACGGAGGCTTGAGCGCGGACGGGGACCAGGGCTGGAGGCCCTGGCTCCTCGATGAGGCGCGGCAGTGCCTGGTTCGCGCGCGGCGCGGCGAGGTGGAGGTCGGCTTCTCCAGGATCCTGCCCGAGCCCACCTCGATGGAGGCCTTCGCCGTGTCCTGGGCTCGGCTGCTGGACGAGCACCTCGCGCCGCCAGGGGCGGTGGTCGCCCTCCAGGAGCGGCGCGCCGCCGGGGCTGCGGTCTCCCGAGCGCCGGCCCTCGCAGGAGCCCTCGATCCAGAGGTCCTCTCCCGGCGCGCCAGGCGAGCCTCCCGGGGCAGGAGGGCCGAGCTGCTGCTCTCGGTGGGCGCCGCTGCCGCGGGCCTATTGTCCCTGGTCCTGAGGCTGCGCGGTTCGGCGTGAGCGTGTGGCGTGCTGGTGCCAGCGAAGCGCCAGCAGGCCGACGGCCATGGCGAACCAGAGGGTGCAGAGGCGGGTGACCAGGGTGACGGAGAAGGCCGTGCCGCGGATCGCTCCGCTCGCGAGACCAGCGGCCCTGTACCCGGACTCGAGCAGACCCGTGAGGAGACCCTCGGTGACGCCGAGGCCACCCGGCGCGATGACGACCACCGCACCCGCAACGGCAGACAGGGCGAAGGCGTAGGTCACGTTGGCGAGTGAGAGGCCCTCCACCGCGCCGATACCGGGCGGCAGGACGGACCGGGCCACGACCCAGCAGGCCACGCACTCGAGGAACCATCCGAGCGTCGCCAGCAGCGTGGCCAGGGGCAGCTCTCTCGGGGAGAGGAGCCGCCTTGAGGCGTCGAGGCTCTCGTCCAGTCGGCCGGCCATGGAGCCGATCAGCGGGAGGCGCGCCACGACGCGCGTGACCGTACTGGAGGCCCCCCGTGATCCCACGAGGACGAGGAGGCTGGCGGTCAGTGCGAAGGCGGCGCCGCTGATCCAGGCGTGATCCGCCGCCGTCGAGGTGAAGGCGATCAGCACAAGGAAGCCGAGCAGGTCCGTGAGCCGTTCCGCCAGGACGATTGGCGCGCTGCGGGCGATGGGAGTGCCGTCCTCCGCCCGGAGGAGCCACGACTTCATGGCCTCGCCCACCTTGCCGGGGGAGACGGTCAGGGAGAGGCCGGCGAGGTAGATCCGCAGGGAGCTCCAGCCTCGCACCTCGCTACCGGTGAGCGTCAGGTAGCGCTGCCAGCGCGGGAACCGGACCAGGTAGTTTGCCAGCGAAAGCGAGCATGCGACGACAGGCGCCCACCAGGGGATCGCTCGCAGCGCCTCACTCAGCCCGTCTAGGTCCGCCCACAGGGCCATGGCGGCGTAGACCGCGAGGCCAAGGATCACCGCGATGAGCAAGCGGCGCTGCAGGCCCGGGGCGCCGGCGCGCTCCGGCGGTTGCTCCACCGCGTTCAAGGCGCGGAGCCGGCGTCGACGGGAGCGTCAACGCGCTGGCCCTTGAGGAAGAGGATCAGGACCAGGGCCCCTGTCCCCAGGGCGAGGGAGAGCACGGGGGAGACGTCGAGGAAGGTCACGGGGAAGTACCCGATGCCGAGGGCCACCAACATGGTGAGGATGGCGTAGGGGGCCTGGGTTCTGACGTGATCGATGTGATCCGACGCGCAGGCGATGGACGACATCACGGTGGTGTCCGAGATGGGGGAGCAGTGGTCTCCAAAGATCGCCCCCTCGAGGACGGCGCCGATGCAGATCACCATCAGGGTCAGGCCGAAGGCGCGCGGGTCGGTGTCCGCAGCGACGCTGGCGAAGCCGATGTCGTAGCTCAGCCCGATGACCAGCGGCAGGAGGATCGTCATCGTGCTCCAGGAGCTCCCCGTGGAGAACGCGATCACGCCCGCCAGGAGGAAGAGGATCAGCGGCAGGACCATGTAGGGGATGGCCTCCGAGATGGTCGCGGAGAGGTACTCCGCCGTGCCGAGGTCCTCGCAGGTCTGGCCGACCATCCAGGCGAGGTAGAGGATGACGACGGCGATGAACATGGCCTTGATGCTATTCGCCGAGGCGCGGAGGACCTCCAGGGGGGGGAGGCCGCGGGTCATGGCGATCAGGCTGGCGGAGGTGAAGCCGACGATGGCGCCGACCATCAGGGGGCGGTTGCCGCTCCCCGCATAGAGGATCCCCGTGGCGGCCTCCAGCCACCCGCCCTCGTGGCCCCCGGCAGCGGCCACGAAAGGAAAGCTGGTGGCCCGCTCGATCAGGCCGATGTCCAGGGCGCCGACCCAGACGATCATGCCCAGCACGGTCATCAGGAACAGGGCCAGGGGAATCAGGGCCGTGGACGCCTTCGCCACCGTGCCCTCTGCGGCTTCCAGCTCCGTGGCCGCCTTGCCCACGAGCGGCGTGGCTCCGTCGCGGAGCACCTTGCCCGCGCGCGCCCGCCGCTCGGCCCGGAGCATGGGCCCGAAGTCCCGACCGGTGAAGACGTTGAACCCGACGAAGATCAGGGTGAACCAGCAGTAGAAGCGGTACGGGAGGGTCTGGAGGAAGATGGCGTACCCGTCAGACGGCGCCAGCCCGGCGTCGGGGAGCTGCGCGCTGAAGGTGCTCACCTCGAAGGCGATCCAGGTCGAGAGGATCGACACGCCGGCCACCGGCGCCGCCGTGCTGTCGACGATGTACGCGAGCTTCTCCCGGGCGACCTTGAAGCGATCCGAGAGCGGCCGCATGGTCGAGCCGACCAGGATGGTGTTCGCGTAGTCGTCGAAGAAGATCGCGAGGCCCATGAACCACGTGGCGATCTGCGTCTTCCGCGCGTCGCGGGCGAGCCCCGCGATCTGGTTCATGACGCCACGGATGCCTCCCGCGCGCGTGATCACTCCGACCATGGCGAGCATGAAGACGACGAACAGGATGATCTCGGTGCGCGCGTGGTCCTGAAGCTGCCCCTTGAGGTAGACGGTGACCGTGTCCACCAGGGCGCCTCCGGCGGAGGCCGCCAGCCCGGCGCCCTCGCCGCTGCGGACGAGAAAGGCCCCGGCGATGACGCCCATGAGCAGGGCAAGCACGGGGCGACGAAAGAGGATCGCCAGGAAGATGGCGACCAGGGGCGGGAGCAAGGAGCGCTGGGTGATCTCGAGGCGCGGGCCCGCGCGCTCGGAGATTGGCCCTCCGTCGATGCTCGCGGCCAGAGCCCCTTCTCCCTCGCCAACGCTGAACTCGAAGTTCACCCCGCCCGGAGCGGGCTCCTTTGGGGCGGGCTTCTTCAGGGCGGGGATCTCGATGGCGAGCCTCTCGTCGGCGACGATCGACCTGAGCTTGCGGATCAGCGAGCTACCTGCGGTGCGGTGCCAGTTGGGGTCAAACCCCTCGCCTTCCCGCAAGACGTCGCTCAGCACCCGAGTGCCCCCGATGAGCAGCCGTCTGGTCGGCTTGCCGTCCTCCCCTGAGACCTCGACCACGGCCTCGCTCTCCAGGACGTCCTGCCACATGGCGCGCGGCTCACCGTCGGGCCCGTCGACCGTCAGCAGGAGGAAGTTGCCGGCCTGCTTGGCGCCCAGGAGCGTGGGGCTGGCCCCGTCGGCGGTGAACAGGAGGGCCGCGAGAGCGGCGAAGACGAGGAGGGAGGCGGCCCGGATCATGCACGCATCCTAGGGAGCGCCGGTGGGCGGGGCCAACGGCCAGCCGGACGGCTCTGGGATCCGCCCCGATGAGTTCCCAGGTGGCTCTGGTATGGTTCGGCCTCGAAGACGCCCCCATACCCTCCATGCCCTCCCCCAAACGCCTCCCCCTCCTGCTGGCCCTGGTGCTGGCCCTCGCGGCTGGCGCCCTTCCCCATTCCGCCGCTCTGGCCCAAGGGCCGGATCAGGGCTCCCCGTTCGTGGACGCGCCGCTGCCCTTCGAGCAGCTCAAGGCGGCCCCGGATTCCTCCTTCAACATCCTCGTGGCCTCCCTCGGGGTGTTCCTGCTGGTGCCCATCACAGCGGCGGCCTTCATGGCGCTCGCCCGGCTGCGCAACATGGAGGAGTCCCTCCGTGGGGAGCTCAAGCAGCTGCGAGAGGCCGCGGGAGCGTCCGCCGGTGAGGGCCGCGGCGAGCAGGGCGATCAGGTCGCGGAGGCGCTCGGGGCCCTCACCCGCGCGCTGGAGGCCAAGGGAGAGACGCAGGCGTCCAGCGAGGCCGACCGGATCATCGCGGCGCTCGGTGAACTGCAGGCTGCTCATTCAGCCAGCGCGAAGGCGCAGGCCGATCGTCTACAGGAGGCCCTTGCGTTGATGGCAGCCGGCGGCGCTGTGCAAGGGGAGCGACAGGGAGCACCCCACAGCCCGCTCGATGCTGCCCGCGCCTTTCTCGAAGAGCTCGGCTACTCGGACGTCAAGATCGTGACCCCCTCCGAGGCGATCACCCCGGCGCTCCTCGCCGAGGGAGACCTCGTCGTGGAGGCGCGCCGCGAAGGCGCGACCCACAAGGGCCGGGTCCGCTTCGAGGGCGGCGCCCCCGCCGACGCTCAGCTCAAGGGGGGTCACGGGATGTTCCCCTGACCTCACCGCCACCCTCTTCGACCGTCCTCCCCGCGCAACGCGACACCACAAGCCCATGTCCGCACCTTCCATGCCCGTCGTCACGATCGAAGACCTCAGCCAGCACGTCGGCGCCACCGTCGAGCTCCGCGGCTGGGTCCACAATCGGACCTCGAAGGGGAAGCTCCACTTCGTGATCCTCCGGGACGGCACCGGCTTCGTGCAGTGCGTGCTGAAGAAGAACGTCGTGGGCGACGAGCTCTTCGAGGAGATCGGGCGCGCGAGTCAGGAGTCGAGCCTCACGCTCCAGGGCGAGGTGCGCGCGGACGACCGCGCCCCCGGTGGGTTCGAGATCTCGGTGGTGGGGGGCGAGGTCCTCCAGTCCGCCAGCGAGTACCCGATCTCGCCGAAGGAGCACGGCGCGGACTTCCTCCTGTCGCGCCGCCACCTGTGGCTCCGCTCCAAGCGCCAGTGGGCGATCATCCGGATCCGCAGCGCGGTGGAGTTCGCCCTGCGCCGCTTCTTCGACGAGCGCGGCTTCCTGTGCGTGGACTCGCCGATCTTCACGCCCTCGGCCTGTGAGGGGACGAGCACCCTCTTCGAGGTGGACTACTTCGGGGACGAGAAGGCCTACCTGACCCAGTC
>CAJQPT010000018.1 GCA_905480285.1 uncultured bacterium | reverse complement strand
ACACGAATCCGGCGACGAGGAGCAGCGCGGCAGAGACGGACCAGAAAGCCCGCGGACCCAGGTCGCGGCCTCCGAGCTCGAGGCGATCGAGGGGCGCGAGGGCGAGGTTCCCCTCGATGATGCAGTCGGCGTGGAAGTAGGTTCCCGCGAGATCCATGCTGGTCAAGAGGACGCCCACGCTGAAGAGCGCGGGGAACACAACGCCGAGCGACGCCGTGGAGTCCACCACCCCCGTCCGACGAATGGCCTGGACGGCGAGGATCATCAAGAGGCCCATGGCCGCGGCGCCAACGAGCAGCAACGGAGAGGTCCGATCCCCGATCAGCGCATAGGCGATCACGATCCCCGGGAGGACCGCGTGAGCCAGGCCCTCGGAGACCAGCGCCTCGCGCTTGAGCACGAGGAAGGTCCCGGAGAGGGCGCAGGCCAGCGCGGTCACCGCCGCGATCGCCAGGGTCCAGAACTCGATCACGAGGCCCCTCCCGCCGCCGGAGGCGGCACGTCACGCAGGGCTCGGCGCGCGCGCGCGCGCGCGATTACCCCGCGCTGCGGCGCCAGCAGGAGAGACAGCGCGAAGATGGCTGTTGCGAGGAGGACCACCACCGGCCCTGTGGGGAGACCCGCCTCCGAGGCGCTCAACAGCGCGCCGCCGGCTCCTGAGGCCGCGCCGAACACCGCCGCCAGCAGCGCCATGGTCGACAGGCGTGAGGTCCACTGACGGGCCGCCGCCGCGGGCGTCACGAGGAGGGCGATCATCAGGATCACCCCCACCGTCTGGATCCCGATCACGACGCCTGCCACGAGCAGCGCCATCATCAGCGTGTCGAGCACGCGCGAGGGTAGGCCCAGGCTCCTGGAGAAGTCAGGGTCAAACGTGAACACCTTGAGCTCCTTCCAGGCGAGGAACAGCACCACGACGGCGCAGCCTCCGAGGGCGAAGATCATCCACAGGTCTGCCCGGGTCATGGCGGCGGCCATCCCGAAGAGGTAGTCCTCGAGCCCCGTATGCCCCGGGATGGGCGGGCTCTGCCGCTGCACCCAGCGGAGCAGGAAGAGCCCCCCGCCGAAGAAGATCGAGAGCATCACCCCCAGGCTCGCGTCTTCGTTGAGCCGGGTACGGGTCGACACGGAGCGCGCCAGCATCAGCGCCGCGGTGCCCGCGATGAGCGCCCCTGGAACAAGGACCATGAGGGACCGCGAAGCGCTCCCCGTGATCGCGTGGGAGAGCACGAAGGCGACGACGACGCCGAGCAGCGCCGAGTGCGAGACCACGTCCCCAACCAGCCCCTGTCGCCGGAGGTAAGCGAAGCAACCCAGGGCCCCGCTCACCGCCCCCACCGTCGTGGTCCCCGCCGCCACGACGACCAGGGTCGGGTCGAGGTCGACCCACGGAGCGCTCATGACGACGCGAACTCGGGGACGTTCGCGGGGACGCGCCCCCCGTACAGGCGATCCAGATTGCTGCGGTGGAAGACCTCCTTGACCGTCCCGACCGCCTGGACGACCCGATTCAGCAGCACCGCATGTTCGAAGTAGCGCGGCACCGTCGCGAGGTCATGGTGCACGGAGAGGATGGTCTTGCCCTGATGGGCGAGGAGCCCCATGAGCGAGGCGATGCTCTGCTCTGTCACCGCGTCCACGCCGGCGAAGGGCTCGTCCATGAAGTAGACCTCGGCGTCCTGCACCAGCGCGCGTGCGAGGAAGACCCGCTGCTGCTGGCCGCCTGACAGCTCGGCGATCTGCCGGCCCGCCAGATCCGCCATCTCCATCTGCTCGAGGGCTTGCAGGGCCAGAGCGCGCTCCTTGCGGCCCGGGCGCCGGAACCAGCCGAGCTGGCCGTAGGTGCCCATCAAGACGACGTCGAGGACCGAGGTCGGGAAGTCCCAGTCGACGCTCGTCCGCTGCGGAACATACGCCACCAGGCGGCGCCTGCGTGCCGGGTCTTCGCCCAGCACCCGCACGCGCCCAGAGACGCGTGGAACGACCCCCAGCGCCGCCTTCAGCAGCGTGCTCTTGCCCGCGCCGTTCGGACCCACGATGGCGGCGAGCGACCCTCGGCTCAGGCGGAGGTCGGCGTTCCAGAGCGCAGGCTCCTGTCCGTACGTGACCGTCAGTCCCTCCACGTCGAGGGCAGGCTGGTCAGTGGGGATCTCTAGGCCGCCGCGCTGGATCATGGCGTCCCCAGCGCTGTGGAGATGACCTCAACGTTCGCACGGAAGGCCCCGAGGAAGGTGTCGGCCGGGGCCTCCACGCCGAGGTCGTCCGAGTAGAGAGGCTCGTCTGCAATCCGCACTTCCCAGCCCCGTGCCTCGCACGCCTCGAGGAGCGCCTGGGTGAGCCGCGGGTTGGTGATGGACTCGAGGAACAACACGGGAACCCTCATCTCGACCACGCGATCGGCGACGGACCGCATGGTCCGGAGGTCCGCCTCGGGGTCGTTCCCAACGCCAAGAATGGCCAGGGTCTCAAGGCCGTAGTTCCGGGCGAAGTAGCTGAACGCGTCGTGGCCGCTCACGAGAATGCGACGTGCCTCCGGGATCTGCTCGAGCCGCTGGCTCGCCCACGCGTCGACCTCGAGGAGCTCGCGGGAGTAGGCCGCCGCGTTGGCCTCGATCTGCGATGCGCTACCCGGGAATAGCGCAACGAGCTCGGACGAGAGCGCCTCGACGCAGCTGGACCATCCCTCAAGATCGTTCCAGATGTGCGGATCGAAGCTGTCCGTCTCCACGCCCTCCTCGCTCCAGCCCAGACAGCGCCCTGCGGGGAATGCGCTGGCCATCGACCAGCTCTTCGCCGCGATGGCCTCACGCTCCAGGAGCTCGGACAGCTGGGCCTCGAGATGGAAGCCGTTGAAGACGATGAGGGCGGCCTGGTCCATGGCCAGCACGTCGCGGGTGCTTGCGCCGTAGCTGTGGGGATCGACCCCAGGACCGCAGAGCAGCTTCAGCTCGACCGTGACGCCTTCCATGAGCGCCTCGGCGGCGTCATGGATTTGACCCGTGGTCACGACCACCAGCGGCGCGTCGGAGACGCCCGAGACCTCGCTGCAGGCCACAAACGGCAGGGCCATGCCGAGGGCGAGCAGGGCCCGAGACCATGCCCCTTGGGCGCGCCGCGGCGGATCTTGGCTGAGAATGAGTCTCATCATCGGCCAGGAAGTCTAGGCCTGATGCGGCCCGGTGGAGAGGGGTCAAGCCGGGCAATTTTGGAATCGGGCCACGTCCAGTCCGCACTGAGACGGTCCCCTCGGCACCCCAGCGGCTAAACCCTGCCGAGGGCGGCGCGAGACGGGACGCCTGGGCCTAGAGTCCTGGGCATGCAGATCCAGCAGCCGGTCGTCGTCGGGACCTTCATCAAGCGCTACAAGCGCTTCCTCACGGACGTGGAGCTGGAGGACGGCTCTCTCCTGACGGCCCACTGCCCCAACACCGGGTCCATGAAGGGCTGCCTCGAGGCGGGGGCTCGCGTCGCGTTGCGAGATAGCGAGGATCCGAAGCGGAAGCTGCGCCACACGTTCCAGACCATCGAGGTCGGCGGCACCTGGGTCAACGTCGACACCGGCCTCCCCAACGCCCTCGCGTTCGAGGCCGTGGAGGCCGGCAAGATCGAGCCGCTCCTCGGCTACGCGACCGCAAAGCGCGAGGTGAAGTACGGCAAGAACAGCCGTATCGACCTGCTCCTTGAGGACCCAGAACTTGGCCGCGCCTACGTCGAGGTGAAGAACACGACCCTCGCGGAGGGAGAGCTCGCGCGCTTCCCCGACGCGGTGACCAGCCGCGGGCTGAAGCACCTCAACGAGCTGGCAGACGTCGTCGCCGCGGGGGACCGGGGCGTGATGCTGTACTGCGTCTCCAGGGCGGACGTGACGGCCTTCTCTCCGGCCGACGACATCGACCCCGTCTACTCGAAGCGGTTACGGGAGGTCGCCGAAGCGGGCGTCGAGCTGCTCGCCTACTCGACCGTCGTGACGCCGACGAGCTTCGAACTGGGCGAGCGGCTCGAGATCCGGCTCTGAGGGCCAGCGGCAGGCGCTGCACCTCAGGGCCAATCTCGGGGGCCGATCTCGGGGGCCGAACTCGGGGGCCGAACTCAGAAGTCTGACTCAGAAGTCTGGCTCAGAAGTCTGGCTCAGAGGCCGCGGCCAAAACCGCCGCCGCCGCTCTTGCGACCAGGCGACGCGCTGCCGCCTCCTGAGGAGGAGCGCGCTGCGGGCCTGGGGAAGGCCTTGGGCGCTGAGGAGCCGCGTCCGCCACCGCCCCCACGGCGCTTCGCCCCGCCGCCGCCGCCACGAGGACCGCGGCCGCCTCGGCCGCCGCCGCCACCGCCACCACCACGACCGCGGGTCGCCGCGGGCTTGGGCATGGCGTTCACATCGCCGGGGTCAAAGCCCTCGAGCGCCTTGCGCGGGATCTTGGCTCCGAGGTGCCGCTCGATCGCACGCACCTGGTCCCCGTCTTCGCGGGCGAAGAAGGTGAAGGCCTTGCCCTGTTTCTTGGAGCGCCCGGTGCGGCCGATGCGGTGGGTGTACGCCTCGGGAGTGTTCGGCACATCGAAGTTGACCACGTGACTCACGTCCGCGACGTCGATCCCGCGGGCCGCGATGTCGGTCGCCACCAGCACGTCGTAGTCCCCGCGGCGAAAGCCCTCCATGGCGCGCACGCGCTGGTTCTGGGACATGTTGCCCTGCAGGGCGATCGCCCGGTGTCCGTGGGCGTCGAGCTGCTTGGCGATCTTGCGCGCCCGATGCTTCGTCCGCAGGAAGACGATGGCGGAGCGGAAGTCCGGACCACCGAGGATCTCCTCGAGGAGGTCCAGGCGGCGCGGCTGCGCGCACTCGTAGAGCGCGTGTTCGATGGTGTCCGCGGGGCGGCTGTGCGCCAGCTCGATGACCGTCGGTCGGTTCAAGACCTCGTCGGCCAGGTGGCGGATCTCCTTCGGCATCGTGGCCGAGAAGAGCAGGTTCTGGCGGCGCTCGGGGAGCAGCCGGAGGATCTGTCGGACGTTCGGCAGGAAGCCCATGTCGAACATGTGGTCGGCCTCGTCAAGGACGAGGACCTCAACGTCGCGCAGGTCGATCACGCGCTGGCCGGCGAGGTCAAGCAGCCGGCCGGGGCACGCGACCACCACCTCGGGCCGAGACTTCAGGGCGCGCACCTGCGCGTTCTGCGGGACGCCGCCGAAAACGGTCGTCGAGCGCACGCGGGTGAACTTCCCGAGGCTGGAGAACTCCTCATGGATCTGGAGAGCCAGCTCGCGGGTCGGCGCGATCACGAGCGCCCGCGGGCCGCGTCGTTGACCGCCGCCGCCGCGCAGGTGCTCGAGAATGGGCAGCGCGAAGGCCGCGGTCTTGCCCGTCCCCGTCTGCGCGAGGCCCAGGACGTCCCGGCCCTCGAGGACGGCGGGGATGGCCTTGCGCTGGATCGGTCGAGCCTCGGTGAAGCCGAGCTCCTGGATCCCGCGCAGGACCTGGGCGTCGAGTCCAAACGTCTTGAACTCGTCGCGCTTGTGCGCGCCGGAGGCCCGCTCGGTGGAGCCCTCAGCGGGCTGGAAGGAGACCTCCCGCTCGGTGTCTTCCCTGGCGGGAGCCTCCGAACGCGGTTCCTGGGGCGAGCGTTGCTCTTCAGAGGAGGTCTGGGTGGTCGAGGGGCGGCCGCCGCGACGTGAACGACGTCGACGGCGCGGACTGGTGGAGTCCTTCGTCATGAAAATACGTGGGAACGCGCCCGCCTTGGTTGGCGGCGCGTGTGCTGATCCCAACGACAGCGCGGGAGAAAGCGGTGGTTTGAAGCGGCGCGATACGAGTCGAGACCGCGTGGGTCCGGACCGGAAATCCTGTCAAGCGCCGGGACCGCTTTTGCTGCGCGGCCCGATGACATGAACCGCGTGGGCGCGCCCCTTGGGGCGGCGAATGCGGCGCGAGGGTCAGAGCCCTCTGTGGGGACCTTCGGCGGGGATCCCCCAGAACTCCATCCATTTCCCCACAGAACTGCGGAGAAACCCGGATACGGGACCTCTGGCGGCAAGCCCTCTGCGCCTCGACTCCCGCTGGCTAGGCTCTGGGGCATGATCGAACGCCAAGACCACGGTGATGTGCTCCTCCTCCGCCTCGCGCACGGAAAGGCGAGCGCCCTCGACCTCGAGCTCCTGGATGAGCTCTGTTCCGCCATGGACGAGTTCGAGGCCAGCGAGGCACGGGCCTGTGTCCTGACCGGAACCGGGAGCATCTTCTCCGCTGGGGTCGACCTCAAGCGGCTCGTCGACGGCGGGGCCGAGTACATCGACGCCTTTCTGCCGGCCCTGGACCGGGCCATCTCCCGGCTCTTGTTCTCTGACCGCCCCCTGGTCACCGCGTGCAACGGTCACGCCATCGCGGGCGGGTGCCTGGTCGCGTGCTGTGGTGACCGACGCCTCGGCGCGCGCGGCAAGGGACGCGTGGGCGTCCCTGAGCTCGCCGTCGGCGTCCCGTTCCCGCCCCTCGCGGTCGAGCTGGTGCGCTTCTCGGTCGGACCCAAGAACCTCCAGCGAGCGCTCCTCGACGCCGCCGTTCACAGCATGGAGGACGCGCTCGAGCTCGGCTTCATCGACGAGGTGGTCGAGCCCGAGGAGCTCGAAGACCGAGCCATCGAGACCGCACGTCGCCTCGCTGCGATCCCCCCCTCGAGCTTCGCCTACACCAAGCAGAGAGCCCGCGAGGTCCTGCGCGGGCCCGGCCTCGACCCCGCCGCGTGCGCGGAGGTGCGCGCCCTGTGGGCGAGCGATGAGGTCAGGGGGGCCCTCGCGGAGTACGTCACGCGAACCCTCGGCTGAGCCAGCGGCATCGCAGCCGGCCCCCTAGGATGGGCGAGAGATGCTCTCCACCCTCCTGCTCAGCCTTGCGTTCGCCCCCCAGCCCGCTCCCCAGTCCGCCCCCATCACGGCGTCAGAGCCAGAGGCGCCAAGGCCCAACTTCCTGATCGTCCTCGTAGATGACCTTGGATACGGCGACCTCGGCGCTGCGCTCCCAGGTATCGGCGGCCGCGAGCAACACAGGACGCCCAACATCGCCCGCCTCGCGTCCGAGGGCCTCGTCCTGACCAACGGTTACGCCGCCGCCCCCAACTGCGCCCCGAGCCGGGCCTGCCTGCAGACCGGGCGTACCACGCCGCGCCACGGCGTCTACACCGTGGGAACAGCGGCCCGCGGTAAGCCCCCGCAGCGAGAGCTCATCCCCGTACAGAACACCGTGACGCTGGCCGACGCGGAGGTCACCCTCGCCGAACACCTGGGGCCCGTCGGATACTCAACCGCGCACCTCGGCAAGTGGCACCTCGGACCCGATCCGACCTCCCAGGGCTACGACTTCAACGTCGCGGGGAACAAGGCCGGACACCCCAAGAGCTACTTCTCGCCCTACAAGAACGCCGACCTCGAGGACGGGCCCGAGGGGGAATACCTGACCACGAGGCTCACCGACGAGGCGATCCAACTCGTCGGGCGAATGGAGCCGCCGTTCCTGATGCACCTCGCCTACTACTCGGTGCACACCCCGCTGCAGGCGCCACCTGAGCGGGTCGCCGAGCGGCGCGCCGCCGGCGTGAAGAGCGCCAAGTACGCGGCCATGGTGGAGGCCCTTGACCACGAGGTAGGCCGCCTCCTCGCCGCCCTCGAGGAAGCGGACCTCGCGCAGGACACGGTCGTGATCTTCACCTCCGACAACGGCGGACACATGCCTGTGACGAACCGCGACATCCTCCGTGGGTACAAGGGCACCCTCGACGAAGGCGGCGTCCGCGTCCCCTGGATCGTTCGCTGGCCCGGCCGTATCGAACCCGGAGTCGAGCACTCTCCCGTCCATCACGTCGACCTGCTCCCGACCCTGCTCGCCCTGGCAGGTGCCGAGCCGAGGGGTGACGCAGCGCTCGACGGTATCGATCTCACGGGGCTCTTCGCGGACCGAATCGCCCCCGCCCCGCGGCCGCTCTTCTGGCACTTTCCCTGCTACTTGCAGGGCAAGAGCGACCGCTTCGAGCACTTCCGCACCACGCCCGGCGGCGTCCTCAGAGCCGGGCGTTGGAAGCTCGTCGAGTTCTTCCATCCGGGCTCCGCGACGTCGCCACGACTCGAGCTCTACGACCTCGAGACCGATCCGCTGGAGCGCACGGACCTCGCCGAGGACGACCCTGAACGGACCGCCGCCATGCACGCCGACCTCACCCGCTGGCGAGCGGCGGTCCACGCGCCGGTGCCCTCGCAGCCTGAGCCCGCCTTCGAGCCCGCCTTGGAGGGCACCCGGGACGGCTCCTGAACAGGAGCCGCCCGGCCGCCCCGAAGGTCCAGCGCCCTACACGGAGACGTGGTACCCGTCGTCGTTGACCGGGTACTGCGGCCCGCCAGGCCCACCGATGGTCCCGGACCAGGGGTCAGGGTGGGCATCATTGGGCGCGATGAGCGCCTGGCTGACGCGACCCGCGCAGTGGTAGTAGGCACCGCGCGTGATCTGACGCCAGATGATGGCGAGCTGGGCCACGCCGCCGATGGCCGCGAGACGCCAGAAGGTCGGATCGGCCTCGAAGCCGGCCTCGAGCCTCCCGTGCCACCACCCCAGCACCGCGACGACGAAGATCGCCTCCAGGAGGAGGAGAAGCGCCAGCGGCCGCATGGTCTGAACGGGATGCTTGACCATCGTCCACCACGTCGCACACGCCGCGACGAGGACGGAGCGGCTGTCCCGGAGCACCAGTCGGGTGCGGGTGTAGATCACCCAGGCCATGACCTTCATGAACCCGATGGCGGCGAGGCCGTCCTGGAGCCAACGGAGCTGCACGACGGTCTGCTCGGACTCCAGGGTCTCGAGCTTGCCCCAGTCGCTCGCGGGGACGTCCATGATCCAGCCCAGCACGAGCCGCTTCCAGGGGTCGCCGTAGAGCAACCAATGGACGAGGGCGAGGGCTGCCAGGGTCATCAGCGCGACGCGCAGCATGCGGCCGAAGTAACGCGCGCCGCCGAACCCGAACCGACGCAGGGTCTGGCGTTCGGGCTGCTCGAAGGTGACCTGGAGCCAGCCCCCGGCGGCGAAGACTCCGAACAGGAGCGCGATCAGCGCCAGCACCGCGCCGCCGCTGGCCACGCTGCTGTTGAGCTGCGCCAGCCCGTCCGCGTGATCCTGGCGGAAGACAGCGCCGAGCCCCGTAGACGGCGCGCCCATGCTCGAGTGCAGGTCGCGCGCCAGCTCAGCGGAGGGGTAGCGGCTCCCGACAGCGCCCTTGAAGAACGCCGCGGTCTGGAAGGCCGGGACGAGGCTCAGCAGCAGGAGGAAGAGCCAGGTGCAGATCCACAGCTTGGTCCGGAAGAACGCGGCTCGGAAGCCGCGCAGGAACAACCGCCAGTCCGGGCGGCTGTGGTTGTCGTGGTCGATGTTCTCGTCGAAGTTCGGCATCAGATCAGCCCCCCACCGCCATGAACCACTGAAGGACGTTGGCCGCGCGCGCGGCCGCGCGCTCGCCCCACCTTGAGGGCGCGAGCTTGTCACGCTCAGCGAACCACTGGTTGTCCGTCATGTTGCGATCAAGAAACCAGAGCCGCTCAGGGTCGATCACCACCGAGGTGACCTTGCGCGCGTCGGCCGCCATGGGCAGTCGCCACCAGTTCTTCTCGCCCTGCATCTCACGGGTCCACTCGAAGTCGACCTTGCCGCCGTCCTCATAGGTGACCTGCACCTTCACGGGCAGCACGAGGTCGCCGCGCCGCCTGAGGACGATGTCCGGTACCCAGGGCCGCTTGGCCTTCTCGGGCTCTTCTGCGCCTGCGTCGCCTTCTCCTTCCTCGGAGTCCGCCGCAGCCTCGGCGGCGCTCGCCAGGGCCTCCGGCGAGCAATCCGAGGTCCAGGACCCATCGTCACACCGGAACCACCCCGCGGACTTGGGGTCCCGCGTCTGAGCCACCTGGCAGCTCCAGTCCACGGTCTTGGTGGAGCGGAAGACGTCCTCGAAGTACCACTGGATGTCCGCGTCTGCGCCCTCCTGGAAGGCGAGATAGAAGTCCTCCGGGTAGGGATGCCGGTAGCGCCAGTCCTGGGCGAACTTGCGCATACCGCGCAGGAAGGCCTCCCGGCCCACCAGCGCCTGGAGCGAGCGCAGCGCCACCGCCGTGTGCGGGTAGCTGTTGGTGCTGTAGCTGGCGCGGTCGACGTAGTCCCAGACGTTGCGCTCGATGGGGTCCGACTCCGGGTCCCGGAGGTAGCCCGACCGGTCGCCCCAGCGCGGGTCCGTCTCCTGCTCCACAAAGGTGAGCTGAGGCTGGTCACGCCAGAACTTCACAAAGGGCGAGGCCGTCAGGGGGCGCGCCTGGATCTCGCCGGGGACGAGCCACTGAAGGTCCTTCGAGACGCTCACGTCCAGCTGGTCAAGGCCGAACCGAATCGGGTTAGGGAACCCGACGCTCTGGAGCGAGACCGTCCCCTCGAGGGAGCGGGAACCCGGGGCCGCCGAGGGGGCGATCCCCCACATGGGGAGGCCGCTGTAGGTCGACGCGGCGCGCCGCGCGCCGTACTCGCGGAAGAGCGTCTCGCTGTCGCTGAAGGAGTTGAAGCCCTCGTCCAACCAGGCGGCTTCGGGCTCGTTGTTACCGACCAGCCCGTACCAGAACTGGTGGCCGGCCTCGTGCACCGTCACCGACTCCGGGGTGTACATGCGCGGCCGGGTGAGCATCCGAGAGCCGCAGGTGAAGATGGTCGGATACTCCATCCCTCCCGCCGCCCGGGCGCCCCAGGCCGGGTCCACGGCCGTCAGCTCCGAGTAGGGATAGGCCCCGTACCAGAGGCCGTAATAGAAGAGCGTGGCGCAGGTCGCCCGCCAGTGCCGCTCGGCCTGTGAGGCGTGCTCGGGGTGGACCATGACCCTCACCAGGACCTCTCGCCCGACGAGGTCCGCGGGCTCGAGCCCAAGCGCGCTCGCCACCTCGCCCACCTCCGCCTCGTGGCGGCTGGCCCACTCGTTCCACACGAAGGGCCGCTCGAAGACGGTGTAGTCGGGGTCCGCGGTCCAGGCGAAGCCGTGGACGCGGGGCGCGAGCCCGGATCCGCGGGCCGCCACGGGGTCCACGTAGGTCTGGTCCTCGGGCGCCGGGGCGATGTAGCGCTCGGCATACCTGCCGTCGGGGAGCGCCTCAGCCGAGACTCGCTTGCCGGAGGCCGCGATCTTGCCCGTGTACTCCTCGGGCAGGTCGAGGGTCACGTCATAGGTCCCGTAGTCCGCGTAGAACTCGGTGTTCATGTAGAACGGGTGGGCTCTCCAGCCGCGGCCGCCCTCGTACACGGCGAGCTTGGGGAACCAGTGGCTTAGGAAGATGAAGTCGCCCTTGGTCCCCGTCCTGCGGCGGACGCGCGGCAGACGAGACTCCCACTCGATCTCCACGGTCACCTCACCACCCGCCGGAACGGGCTCGGGCAGGTCGACGCTGAACAGCGTCCGATCCAGCGGCGCCCGCGAATCGGGGACGCGAAACGTCAGGGCGTCCGTGAGGTCCACATCGCCCACCTTGAGGGATCGAATCTCCTGCCAGCCGAAGCCGCGGTCGACCTTGGTCCCCTTGAGGCGCCCCTGGGCCTCGGTCATGTGGAGGCTTCGGTTGTTGGCGTAGGCGTTGAGGTAGAGGTGGAACCACAGGTCGCTGACCGCTTCACCCGATCCATTGCGCCAGGTGAGGCTCATGGTGCCGCTGAGCTGCTTCTGGACCCCGTCGTCGAGATCTGTCGGCTCGGCATCGTCAACGCGAGCGCGGATCACGTAGTCCGCCTCGGAAGACCTGCCGTCCCCGGCGTCCTGCGGTCGCGGGGAGGTTGAGGCGTAGGCAGCGGCTGACAGGAAGGTCAGCAGGAGGCCGGCAGCGGCCAGATGAGAGCGGAGAGCCATACACGCCAGTGTGTGTCGCGCCTGGCGACCGCACAACCCGAAGGGCGGCCTCGCTCCCGACCTCCCTCAATAGAGGTGCCCCTGGTCGAGGCACCTGGCCCTCAGCAGGGGATCGCGATCAACAACTCAAAGTGGTCGAAGCCCGGGAAGCCTGCTTGCTGCCAACGAGCGGTGAAGGCCCCTCCCGCGTAACCCGGGAGGCTGGGCAGCCCACCCGGGCCGATCCCCTGACATCCAGCAAAGATGACCTCGTACTCCGGGCCGACTTGAGCCTTGAACCGGCTATCGATGGCGCAGCCCAGGATCTTTCCGCACTCATGGATCGCGGCCTTGTCCTCTTCATTCGGGGTCTTCCTCGCGCTCATCGCTCGGATCTCGTCCGCTGGCAGGGTCTGCAGCCCACCAGAGAGGATCAACGCGTACTCGAGAGGGACCTGGATGAAGCCTGCCCGAGCCCCCGCCGGGGTCTTGAAGCCGAGGCGGAAGGCCACTCGGACCTCATCTTCAGCGCCAGGGAGGCCGGGCTGGACGGAGTCCAACACGAGCGGCTCCTCGAGGGAGAAGGGCATCACGAGCCCAATCGTGTCGGCGAACTCCTCGGACACGATGTCCAGCAGGCTGGTGGCATCGGCGCGCCCGAAGAAGCGCTGCTCCTGGCTATTCTGCATGTCTGAATACGGCTGCCCTGGGCGGCCTTCACCGAGAAGATCGACCTGGAACCCGCCCGGATTGAAGCCCACCGGGGACGATCGGAGGACCTGTCCCTGATCCGGAATCAGGGCTCTCGGCAGGCCGGGCCGGTGGCTCGAAATGAGGCACCTGGGGCGTTCGACGCCGCTCCGCTGATGAGACACCCCAGGCGCCCCGCTGGGGTCTGCTGGGGGGGGCCGAACGGGTCCATGGGCTTTCCGCCATTTGGTTCTCAAGCTATGCCGTCAGATTCCGATCAACCCCCTGGCGGAATCTTCTTCGTGCCACAAAGAAGCCCGCTCATCAGTCCGACCGTCTGGTCGGTTCACTGCTCGCCCCGCGAGCGCCCTCCCAGGAGGGGACACCATGGAACTCAGGAACAACAACCAAGGCGATCTCCCGCCCGCGAACCGTTATGCCGACATCCGGCAGGTAACGGAGTCGCGGAACGCGGAGCTCCAAGAGACCGTTGACCGAGTCAGAAAGAGCGTAGAAGACCGCCAGGAACAGACCGAGCAGCTGGGCAAGAGCCTGGACTCCATCGAACTGTCCGAAGGTGCGAAGAACTTCGTCGAGGAAGCAAGCAGCGGCCGCAGCGAGCGGATCGCCCAGCTTCGAGCTGCCGTCGAGGACGGCACTCTCTTCGATCGCGATCGTCTGGCCCGCGCGGCGGAACGCCTTCTGAGCGACTCCGTCTGAACGAGGACGAGTCCCACACCAACCGCAGCGAGCCCACGGGGAGCGCTGCGGCAGACTTCGTTACGGAGAGCGCCGGCGGACGGCGGGGACTGGGCGACCCTGATGGCAGGCCTGGGCGACCCTGATGCCGGGCCTGGGTGACCCCAGCGATGGGTCTGACTGGACCCTTGAGGCTCGCCGCCGGGAGCAGGGTCTACCCCGCTGACCCGCAGATCCCGGCGAGGCTGATAGGCTCCGGCCATGCTCCTCGCCCTCCTCCAAGTGGCGCCGCTGATCTCAGCGAGCGCGCCTGCAGTCCAGCCTGCCCACGATCTCCTCCTCAAAGGGGCTCCAGCGCCCCAAGGAGCGCAACAGGAAGATGGCTGGGGGGCCCTCGAGGCCTTCGCAGAGACCAAGTATGGCGAGCCGGGGCTCGAAGCGGCGCGCTTCCTTCGCCGGCACCGTCCCGAACGTGACGCGACCCTGCCCGCCGACCTCCTCGCCGAGAACCTCCGCCTCGCGTTCGAGGCCCGCGCTCGCTTCCCATGGGCCAAGGACGTCCCCAACGAGCTGTTCCTGAACGACGTCTTGCCCTACGCCATCCTCGACGAGAAGCGTGAGAGCTGGCGGCCCATGCTCCTCGAGCTGACGGCCCCGATCGTCGCCGAGAGCAAGACCGCCACGGAAGCAGTGCAGGCCATCAACCGCCAGCTCTACGACAAGATCAAGGTCCACTACAACACGGGCCGCAAGCGCCCCAACGCCTGCGCAACGGAGTCCATCGAGCAGGGTCGCGCGACCTGCACGGGGCTCACGATCCTCCTGGTGGAGGCCTGCCGTTCAGTCGGCATCCCTGCCCGCGCTGCGGGCGTCTTCCTCTGGCATGACGACCGGGGCAACCACACCTGGCCCGAGGTCTGGGTGGATGGGCGCTGGCAGTTCACCGGCGCGGACGAGTTCGACGCCAAGGGGCTCAACCGGGGCTGGTTCGTGGCGGACGCCGCACAGGCCACCGCCGGAGACGTGAAGCACGGCGTCTGGGCCTCTAGCTGGGCCGCCTCCGGGACCCCCTTCCCCCTCGCCTGGGCTCCTCGCGACGCCAGCGTGGCCGCCGTCGAGGTGACCTCCCGCTACGTCGGAGACGACGAGAAGGTCGCCGACGCGCTCGATGAGCTGGCAGGGAGCCTGGAGCCGCTCGGCGAGGAGGCCTCTCAACGCCTCCTGATGGAGATCTGGAAGGAGCGCAAGCAGGCCCTGAGCGAAGCCCTCTCCGGGGAGGCCGAGGCCAAGGCCTATGAGGCCGCCGGGCAGACCCTGCGTGTCAAGGAGCGCGTCTTCGGCAGTGCACCGGAGCGCGGGCACAGCCTCTGGATCTCGATGCACGGCGGCGGCGGGGCTCCCGCCGAGGTCAACGACGGGCAGTGGGAGAACCAGATCAAGCTCTACGAGCCCGCCGAGGGGATCTACGTGGCACCCCGCGCCCCCTCTGACACCTGGAACCTCTGGCACCAGGGGCATATCGATCCGCTCTTCGACCGGCTGATCACCGCCTACGTGACGCTGCGCGGGGTCAATCCAGACCGGGTGTACCTGATGGGTTACTCGGCCGGCGGCGACGGGGTCTATCAGCTCGCGCCGCGCATGGCCGACCGCTTCGCCGCGGCCGCGATGATGGCGGGGCACCCGAACGAAACGAAGCCAGACGGTCTCCGCAACCTCCCCTTCGCGCTCTTCATGGGCGGCAAGGATGGGGCCTACGACCGCAACAAGATCGCCGCGCGCTGGAAGGACACCCTCGCAGCGCTGCGGGAGTCTGACCCCGGTGGCTATGACCATGAGGTGACCATCTTCCCGGAGATGGGCCACTGGATGCAGCGTGAGGACCGGGTCGCCCTCCCGTGGATGGCGAGCCGGACCCGCCGCGCCTGGCCCGACCGCGTGACCTGGCTCCAGGACGACGTCGCCCACGACCGCCTCTACTGGCTCGGCGCCGAGGAAGCCGATCGCAGCCCGAGGGCGCGGGTCGAGGCGGCCGTCGAGGAACAGCTGATCGAGATCAGCTCCACGGACGTGACCCGGCTCACCCTGTTCCTTCATGACCGGCTCATCGACCTCGACAAGGCCATCACCGTGCGTTGGAACGGAGAGGAGGTCTTCACCGGCGAGGTACCGAGGACCCGTGCCGCCATCGAGGCCTCCCTCGATGGGCGCCCCGATCCGGCCCTCGGGGCCACCGCCCTGCTCGTCGTCCGGCGACCCTGACGACCCTCTCGACCTCCGGCGCCGCCCCGTCCGGCTGCCCTCATCACCCTGCCTCACCGAGCCAAGAAGCCCCTCCGAACCCCATGGGACCCCGAACCGAACTTCAAGAGATGGCGGCTGAGATGACCGCCTGGCGCCACGACCTCCATCAGCACCCCGAGCTCGGATACGCGGAGACTCGCACCTCCCGGGCGGTCGCAGACCGCCTCGAGTCCTGGGGCCTCGAGGTCCACCGTGGGCTCGGCAAGACGGGCGTGGTCGGCGTCCTGAGAGGAGCGCTGGGCGACGGACCTGCGCTCGGACTGCGCGCAGACATGGACGCGCTCCCCATGGAGGAGGAGTCGGGCGCCGATCACCGCTCCACGACCCCTGGGGTCTTCCACGGCTGCGGTCATGACGGGCATACGACGATGCTCCTCGGCGCCGCGAAGCACCTCGCGAGCACGCGCCACTTCGCCGGGACCGTCCACTTCATCTTCCAGCCGGCAGAGGAGGGCCTGGCCGGGGCCCGCGCCATGATGGAAGACGGGCTCTTCGAGCGCTTTCCCTGCGACGAGGTCTACGGCATGCACAACTGGCCGCAGCTTGGCTTCGGCCAGATGGCGGTGGGCTCCGGCCCGATGATGGCCGCCAGCGACCTCATCAAGATCGAGATCGAGGGCGTCGGCGCCCACGCCGCCATGCCCCACCGCGGGGTCGACCCGGTGTACGTCGCGAGCCAGGTCATCAGCTCCCTGCAGTCCCTGGTCTCCCGCTCCACCAACCCCGCCGACGCCGCCGTGGTCTCGATCACGAAGGTCGAGGCCGGCTCTGCCTCCAACGTGATCCCGCGACTCGCCACCCTCACCGGGACCTGCCGATCGTTCCGGCCGGAGACGCGTGACATGCTCGAGGCCGGCGTCGAGCGTATCGCCACGGGCGTGGCAGCGGCCCTGGGGGCCACGGCCAAGGTCACCTACTCGCGTGGATACCCCCCCACGGTCAACCACCCGACCCAGACCCAGTTCGCCGGCGAGGTGGCCGCCTCCCTCTTTGGCGAGGAGGCCGTCGACCGCTCACCTGAGCCCAGCATGGGAGGTGAAGACTTCGCCTTCATGCTCGAGGAGGTCCCTGGCTCGTACGTATGGCTCGGTACCGGCGGCGAGTTCGATCTTCACCACCCGCGCTACGACTTCAATGATGAGGCCTTGCCTGTGGGAGCGAGCTTCTGGGTCGAACTCGTCGAGGCGCGCCTCGGAAACCAGAGCGCGGGCTAGGGCGCACCGGCCTGGGCGAACCTGCCCAGCTCAGGCCGGCCCCGTCCCGATCAGCTCAGAGGAGCCGCGCCATCTGGTAGGCCGCGAAGTGTGCGAACTTGCGGGGTGAGATCATCGCCATCCTCGCCGCGTGCTCCTCCCCGAGCTTCTCTTCTGCCCAGACACCGAGGGCCTCCCGGGTCTCCGCGATGGACGAGTCGAGCAAGAGGTCGGCAGACCAGAGGGTCTGGCCAGTCTCGCAGGAGATCAGGTCGATCTGCGCTCCGAAGACCAGGGGCGGTGTGACCTGTCGAGCGGTCACCGACCCGACGAGGAGCGCGTCCAGACGATAGCGGTCGCGGATCGCCAGGATCGCCTCAGGGGCGTACGTCCCCCTGCGGAAGGGCTCCAGCGGGAGGATCTCCGAGAGGTCATCCGCGGAGAGGGCGACGATGTCGTACGACGTTCCCGAAGAGAACTCTGCGTGAAAGGACGTCTCGATAGACGCCACGTCCGCCGCACCGAGCTGAGCGGAATGGAGGGGGCGGAACGGAAGGAACCCCACCCGTCGGATCGTGTAGCTCTCGAAGTCAGAGACGATCTGGGCGGATCCCATGGTCGGGACCTCAATCGTCGTCTGACAACCGATAGTTGCCATGACCAGGAGGCTCAGGAGCGCGAGAGGCCGCAGGCGGAGAACGTGGGTCAACATCAGCGCACCTGATTGGCCTGGAGGTCCTTCGAGTTGGGCGACGGATCGTTGTTACGGGCATTCATCGCCCGCCACTCGATCGTCGCCTCGAGGAGTGAGCGCTCGGCTTCGAGGCGCGCGATCTGCGCGGTCGCCAGTCGAGCGGCGAGGTCGAAGTTCTCCTGCTCCACCTGCGTCTTGACCGTGGACAGCTCCTCCACCATCAGCTTGACGTCCTTCAGCTCCTGCGTCGCGACGAGCAAGGACTCCTCGGTCCGCCCCAGGAACGCCTCGAGGTCGTCGTTCTGCTGCTGGAGACGCTCGACCTGCTGCACCGATTCCTGGTACAGGTCGAGCAGCGTCGAGCGAGACGCGCTCCCGAATGGCCCTGCGTCGAGCCCCGGGTTGATCGGGCCACTGGTCTGCGTCACGACGCCGGCGGGGTTCTGCCCGACAGGCGAGCCGTCCTCCCAGCTGGCCAGCGGGAAGTCCGACTTGGGGTTGACCGAGGGGCCAAACCCCGACTGAGCGTCGTTCCGCTGGTCTTGGGAAGGACCCTCCACACGCGACTCCACCTTCTCGTCGGGGTAACCGTAGCGGATCGAATCGAGGGTCCACCCCGTCCGGCAGGACGAGAGGGCGAGGAGAGCTGCAGCAGCAGCGATCTTGATCTGGAGGCTCATCGGGGATTCCTCTCGAAGTGAAGACCGGACCGCGAGGGGCCGGTGGAGACAGAGGGGTTGGTCGGGTCGGTGGGGCCCTCGTCGGAGCCCTCGTCGGGGCGCCCGCTGCGCTCGGAATCGGCCACGAGGAGGGGCAAGGCGGCGGTCAGGAGCAGGAACTTCTCCTCGAGCGCGCCGTAGCTCTCCTGGAGCAACTCTGCCCGGGCTCGCTCGACGGCGAGCTCGGACTCGAGAGCCCGGATCTCGGACTCGAGGGTCCAGAGGTAGCGCGTGCTGTCACCCGCGTCAGGCGCGCCCGGAAGCGTGAACCCTGCGACGGGGGCACGGGGCGCGGCCGGCCGGCTGCTCGACTCTGGCCCGCCCGGGCCGATGGCCATGGCATCCGCTGGCGCATCCACCGTGTTGGTCCGTGCGACGACCAGCACCGCGAGCGCGACCGCGAGCGCGGTCCACCAGCGGCCTGACGGTCGTTGGAAGAGCTGAGGTCTCATGCGCCTCCCCCCCCGAGCCCGTGCTCCGTTGCCGGGGGCACCTGGAGCTCGACGGTCACAAGCTCCCCGCAGGAGCAACGGACCTCGAGCCCGCGGACGACTCCGTCGACCTCGAGCACGCGGACCTCGGGCTGAGCGCCCCGCGCGATCGCCGCCGCGTGGCGGTTCTCGGCGCTGTCGTGGCTCTGGACCTGCTGGCTCTTGAGAATGACTCTGGACATGGTTCAAGCCCTCACATCGAGGGACTGGCCCGCCTCTTCGGCGAGCGGCCGGGTGCCGATCCGGTCCTCGTCAGATCGACTCGGACTCGGTTGGAGGATCACCTGGCGCGGGTCGTCAGACGGGTCGTTGGACTCGTCATTCGATTCGGCGTCAGGAAGGGTGAAGGCGCGACTCGACCGACGCTGCTGATGGCGCCGAGGGCCCGTCCGAGAGGCCGCGCTGTGAATTCGAGTGATGCCGTCCTGCATGTTGATTCCCCTGCCTGGGCCGACGGCCTCAGGCGGCTGCCCCCGTCGAGCCGTGTTCTCCGCCTTCGCCTTCCAGCTCCCGATTCAGGCGATAGATCGCCCGCGAGTGGATCTGGCTGACGCGCGACTCCGTGACACCAAGGACCTCCGCGATCTCTCGCAGGAGGAGCTCCTCGGCGTAGTAGAGGGTGATCACCGTCTTCTCCTGGGTCGGGAGTTCAGTGATCGCCTGGACCATCGCCTCCTTCAGCTCCTCGAACTCGGCGGAGCCCACCGGGTCATCGGAACGCGGGTCGGTCAACATGGCGCCGAGCTGTGCGCTGACCCCGTCCTCGTCCGAGGCGCCGTCGAGGGAAGTCTTGACCGCGGTTGAGGCCGTAACGAAGACCTCGTCCACCTCGTCCACTGACCAACCCAACACGGACGCGATCTCCTCAGGCGACGGCTTCTGGCCGCGCTCTTGCTCGAGGCGGTCGATCGCCGCCTCGACCTGACGGACCCGCTCTCGCCGTCCACGTGGCAGGAAGTCCATGCGCCGTAGCTCGTCGAGAATAGCGCCTCGGATCTTGGGGTAGGCGAAGGTCGAGAAGGCGACCCCCCTCGAGCGATCCCAGCTGTCCGCCGCAGCGATCAGCCCGATCATTCCAAACCCGAAGAGGTCGTCGCGCTCCACCGCCCCCGGCACATCGAAGAACATCCGCCCGACGAGGTGCTTGAGCAGCGGGACGTGGTCCATGATCAGCTTGTCGCGGTCTGCGTCAGAGCCGCGCTCCATGCGCTCGATGCCGTCGGTCACAGAGCACCTCCCTGGCGGAGCCCGACGGCGCTGCCGTAGAGCCGCCCGCCCGGCTGGCGAGGCCCAGCTCCAGGCTGGGTAGGGTCAACCTCCCGACTCATGAGTCGAGGGCCTCCGGACCTTTCTCAGCCTGCTCATCCACCACCCCGTCCTCATCGGCCCCGAGGGCCCGCGGGAGCAGCCAGCTCCCCAGCGCCGTGAGGCCCCTGACCACCGCAAAGGCGATGGCACCCCGATAGGAGGCGACGAGGATGGGGGCGTTGACCATGAGGGAGATGAGCGCCACGAGAGATCCAACCGTCACCGCAAAGACGCGGCCAGACGCGGTCCAGGTGTGGACCAGATCCCTCGAGCTATCTGCGCTATCGACCTTCATCCCAAGGACCCTTAGAAGTTTTTTCCTACTGCGAGGACCTCACGCGAGCCCCCCGACGTGGGGACGAGGCGCTGGAGCCGAGACGCGATCTGGCGCAGGCAGAGGTGCTCCAGGGCCTTACGCGGCCGCATGACGAAGGGCTCCTGCTGGTCCGCGCTACGCGCGACAGCCGTCGAGCGCGGCAGCCAGCCCGCCTGGCGGGGTGAGCGAGCCAGGAACCGCTCGCAGATGGCCTTGAGCTTCCTCGCCACGGCCTCCCCCTCCTCCACGCCGCTGGCGTGATTCACCACGATCTCGGGGGTCGGGATGTCCCCCTCGGTCCTGGATCCGAACTGGTCGAGGGCCTTGATCAGCCCGTAGGCGTCCGTGAGCGCTGCGAGCTCCGGGGTGGTCACGACGAGGACCCGGTCCGCGATGGACGCGAAGTCCATGACGTCCGGTCCGATCCCAGCGGCGCTGTCGCCGATCACGACGTCGTAGTCGGCCGCGACCTGCGCGATGAGCTCGACGATCCGCTCGCGGTGGTCCTCTGTCAGCCGCCCCATCCTCTCGGTCCCGGAGCTGGCCGCCAGCACGTGAACGCCCCCCGGGCCCTCGACAACACAGTCGGCCGCTTCGGCGATGCCAGAGAGCGCGTCCTCGATCGTGCGGGGCGCGTCGAGGCCGAGAAGCACATTGAGGTTCGCGAGGCCAAGGTCGAGGTCAACGATGAGCACACGCTTTCCCGCGCCGGCCATCTCGACGCCCAGGTTCGCAGCGACGGTGGTCTTGCCCACGCCGCCCTTGCCGCCCGTCACGAGGACAAACGGCGTCTCGATGACGCTGCTCATGCGATCCTCCCGAGCAGGGCCACGTCCGCAATACGCTCCGGGCGGGCCCGGTGGAAGTGCTCCTCCAGGTCCGGTCCGTTGGTCAGGAAGGCGAGCCCGAGGCCGGCGTCCCTGGCCTGCTCGAGGGCGGGCAGGGGGCGGTCCGTCTCGTCAATCTTGGTGATGACCGTGCCCACGGGACCGACCGCCTCCGCGGCCGCGATGGACGACCGAATGGCGTCCTCCGACGCGGTCGCCGCCAGGACAAGGAGCGTCGAGAACTGCGCCCTCGCGCCTGCCGCTCGGCAGTGATCCTCGAACGCCTTGAGCGCGGCGATATCCCGGCGCTCGTCCCCACTTCCGTCGATCAGCAGCACGTCCACCCGGCCAGGGACCCGCCCCAGCTCGGCCGCGATACGCACCGGATCGTCCAGCGAGATGGTCGCGACGCGCAGCTCGGCGCCGAAGGCACGCATCTGCGCCTCCACGCCGAGCCGGCCGCTGTCGAGGGTCGCGAGGACGACCCTTCGGCCGGCCCGAACCATGCGACCCGCGAGCTTCGCGATGGTGGTCGTCTTTCCCGTCCCCGACTGCCCGATGAGCGCCACGACCGCCGTCTGACCGGCCACAACGGGCAGCGAGGCCACCGAGAATTGCTCGCTCACCACCTTGGCAGCGAGATCGAGGGGGTGCGAGTCATCAGACTCCAGCCCCACCACGCCTTCGAGGACGCTCTCCCGGAGCTCGGGGCTGCCCCCGTGCTCACGGAGGCGCCGCTCGACATCCGCGAGGGGCGTCCGCCGACGCGCGGGGGGCGGCTCAGGCGTCGAGACCGGCTCCGCTCCCGGTGCGAGCATCCGCGCCGCCGACTCACGCATGGCACCGAGGATCTGGGTGCTCCTGGGGACCGTATCCGAGACGACCAGGGAGACGCCGCCGGGCTCCGTGCGTTGATCCACGACGACCGCGCGCGCGCCGAGGTCTCGCCGGGCGGCGAGCAAGGCGTCCCGCATGGTCCTTCCTCTGACGAGCCGGAGCTCGCCCCCGGCCTTGCGAGGCGCTGTCTCCGGGCGCGGTGTCGCGCTGTGTTGGCTGGTGGGTTCCATCAATGACTCGTCGGGGTTGGGATTCGATCAGGCAGCGGCGCTGCGGTTGGGCGTGCGGACGACAGAGACCGTCTCGACCGCCTTGGCGGTGACGACCTCGTTGAATGAGAGGACAGAGACCTTGGGGAGCGAGGCTCGGACGAGCTCGGAGAGGAAGCGGCGGACGTTGGAGCGAACCAACAGCACCACGTCATCGCCTGAGGCCGTTCCCTCCGCGATCGCATGCCCGATGAGCTCGACGAGCTCGGTCAGGAAGGCGGGCCCCACGGCCTCGGCGTCCGGGTCGTTGTTCCGCCCGACCGCCGCCGCCAGGCGCGCCTCGATCGCGGGGTCGAGCGTGACGGCGTGGATCACACCGGCCTCATCCCCGAACTGCTCGCAGAGCGCCCTCCCGAGACGTTGCCGGGCGAGCTCCGTCAGGGTCTCGACATCCCGCGTCCGGGCAGCGTTGTCCGCCAGCGTCTCCAGGATCGCGGGCATGTTCCGGACAGGGATGCCCTCCATCAGGAGGTTCCGGAGGACCTGCTGGACCTCCCCCACGGTGAGGCGCTCGGGCATGAGCTCCTCGACCACGGCAGGCGCCACGGCCTTCGCGTTCTCGATCAGCTCCTTGACGTCGTCACGGGTGAGGAGCTCATCGAGCGAGCTCCGCAGGATCTCCGCGAGGTGAGTCACGAGGACGCTCGTCGGGTCAATGACCGTGTAGCCGAGGATCTCGGCCTCATCGCGGCGCGAGTCCTCGATCCAGACCGCCGGGAGCCCGAAGGCCGGGTCCACCGTCGCCTTGCCGGTGATCTTTGACGTGGCCGTCCCGGGGTCCATCGCCAGGTGCTTCGAGGGTTCGATCTCCCCCGCCGCGACCTCCTGGCCGCCCAGGAGGACGCGATAGGCCTTGGGCCCGAGCTTGATGTTGTCGCGGATGCGCACCGGCGGCAGGACGACGCCGTCCTTCAGCGCGAAGCGGCGCCTGAGCTGAGCGATGTGGTCCAGGATCCCCGCACCCGAGGCGTCCTGAACGAGCGGGATCAGCTGGTAGCCGATCTCGAGGCTCGCCCGATCGACCTTCAGCAGGTCCGCGACGCCGTCGTCTGCGTCCGCGGTCTCCTGGGCCGCCTGATCCTCGCGCTCCCGCTCCTCCTGCTCCTGAACCTCTTCCTCGGCCTTGGCCGTGGCGAGTCCGCCGCGCCACATGAGCAGCAGCGCGGTGGCGAGGACGAAGAAGGGCAGCGAGGGCATCCCGGGGAGCAACCCGATCGCGAAGATCGTCGCCGCCGCGATGAGCGTCGCCTTGGGTCGTTGGCCGAGCTGGCGCGCGAGGTTCGGGCCGAGGCCCACGTCGCTGGAGTCCTTGGTGACCAACACGCCTGCCGCCGTGGAGATCAGCAGCGCGGGGATCTGGCTCACGAGGCCGTCACCGATGGTCAGCATCGAATAGCGGTCCACGGCCTCTCCGAAGGATGCGCCGCCGGAAGCTCCGATCACGATCCCGCCCACCAGGTTCAGCGCCGTGATCACGAGGCCCGCGATCGCATCACCTCGGACGAACTTCGAGGCACCGTCCATGGCCCCGTAGAACTCCGCCTCGCGCGAGACCTTCTCTCGCCGAGAGCGCGCCTCATCCGAGTCGATCAGGCCGCCGTTGAGGTCGGCGTCGATCGCCATCTGCTTGCCCGGCATCGCGTCCAGGACGAAGCGTGCGGCCACCTCGCTGACCCGGCCGGAGCCCTTCGTGATGACCACGAACTGGATCACGATGAGCACGAGGAAGACCACGAGACCCACGCCGAGGTTGTCACCGGTGACATACTCACCGAACGACTTGATGACGTTCCCCGCCTCGCCCCCGGAGAGGATCAGTCGCGTACTAGCGACGTTGAGGCCCAGCCGAAAGAGCGTGGCGAAGAGCAGGATGGTCGGGAACGTGGAGAGCTCTGTGGACTCCTGCACGTGCATCGTCGCCATCAGGATCAGGATCGCCGAGGACAGGTTGAGCGCCAGCAGCAGGTCGAGGGCCACCGGAGGCAGAGGGGCGACGAGCGTCAGCAGGAGCCCGAGGACTCCGAAGCCGAGCATCCAGTCGGTCATCCGCTTAAGGCGGTCGGAGCCTCCGCTCGCGTTGTTGATCGTGCTAGCCATGGCGGTTCAGATCAGGCGGCGGCTGCTCCCTGAGCCCGGTAGACGTAGGCGAGGACCTTGGCGACGGCCTCGAAGAGGTCCTCCGGGACCGCGTCCCCTACATCGCAGGAGCGATGCAGAGCCCGCGCGAGCGGCGGCTCCTCCACGACGAGGACGTCGTTCTCCGCCGCGATGGCGCGGATCCGAAGCGCGACCTCGTCGAGGCCCTTCGCCAGCACCGTCGGTGCGGCGTCGGTGCCATCCACGTAACGGAGCGCGACCGCGTAATGGGTCGGGTTGGTGATCACGACCGTGGCGTCAGGGACATCGTCCATCATCCGGCTCATGGCCATCTCGCGCTGGATCTGACGAATGCGTGCGCGAACGTGCGGGTCACCCTCGGCGTTCTTGTGCTCGTCACGGATCTCCTTCTTCGACATCCGTTGGTCCTTGGCGAACTGGAGGCGCTGGTAGATGAGGTCGATGAGCGAGATCGCGATGATGACCAGCAGCCCCGCCGCTGTCGTGCGGAGCAGGAGCCGCCCGATGGCGACCAGGCAGGTCTGAACATCTGTCCCCGCGACCGAGGACACCGCCGGGATCTCCATCCAGCAGACCGTCGCCACCGCCGCTGCAATGCAGGAGATCTTCAGGACCCCCAGGCCGGTGCGCATGAAGCCGCGGGGCCCGAGGACCTTCTGGAAGCCGCTGATCGGGTTGAGCTTCTCGACCTTGACGGAGACGGCCTTCGGCGAGAGCTGGAGGCCAATCTGCCCGTAGCCCACCAGCAGACCGACCAGGAGGACAGGGCCCACCAGGAGCGTCAGCGGGCCGAAGACCGAGTTGCCCGCTCGACGGAGCAGCCCGGTGAAGTCGCCCACGACGAGCTCCTGCATCGCGAGCCGCGAGGCCTCCTGCGAGCCGTCCACGATCAAGCCCCCCGCCGCCTCAGTCAGGCCAGACCCCATGGTCATGATCGAGATCGCCGTGGCGGCCAGCATGATGCCCGCCACGAACTCGGTCGACATGGCCACCTGCCCATCGGCGCGCGCCTCCTCGAGCTTGCGAGGCGTCGCCTCCTCTGTCTTCGAGTCCTTGTCCTCGTCCGCCATCTCAGACCTCCATCGCGTCGAGTCCAGCCTCGAGGCCCGTCATGAAGTGCTCGAGCAGCGAGTGCATCGCCGGTGCGAGAGTCGGGCTGAGGAGTCCGATGGCCATCAAGCCGCCGCCGACGCGGAGGCTGAAGCCGAGGTCCATGATGTTGACCTGCGGGACCGCTCGGGCGATGAGCCCGATGGTCAGGGACACCATCATGAGCAGCGCCAGGATGGGCGCAGCGAAGGCGATCCCCGCAGAGAACATCTGCGAGAAGAACGTCGCGATCATGTGCGGGAGATCCGGGCCCACCGACAGAGAGCCGATCGGCGCCCGGTCGAAGGACTCAGCGAGGGCCCGGATGACCCAGTGGTGACCATCAACGGAGAGCAGCGCCAGGAAGAACAGCGACTCGTTCATCCTCGAGAGGACCGGCATCGACTCACCGGTGCTCGGGTCGACAGAGTTCGCCATGTTGAAGGCCATCTCGTTCCCGATCAGCTCGGAGCCCACCCGCATCGCCATCAGGACGAGGTGGAGGACGAAGGCCAAGGCGAAGCCGAGCGTCATCTCGCGTCCGATGTGGAGGGCGAGCTCCACAGGTGAGGTGACGATGACGGGCGGGAGCCCCTGAGCCAGGAACATGGCCGCGCTCACCGAGACGACGAGGGCGATCTTGTAGCCCTGGAACGAGGCGCCAGACCCGATGAGCGGGGTCAGCAGCAGCAGCGCGCCGGTACGCGTCATGAACAGGCCGATGCTCTCAAGCATGCCCGGCATGAAGAGCGCTTCGACGAGGCCGTTGGGCCCAAGCTGTGTCGCGATCGGGAGCATCACTGAAGTCCGAAGTCCGTGAGCCTTTCGAGGACACCGGCGGTGTAGCTCCCGAGGTACTGCAGGGCGGGCGCCAGGATGAGGAGCGTGGCCCCCATCACCGCGAGCATCTTCGGCACCATGGAGAGCGTCTGCTCCTGGACCGACGTGAGCGCCTGGAAGAGGCTGACCGCCACGCCGACGACGAGGCCGACGCCCATGATCGGGCCGGAGACGACCAGCACGACGAAGATCAGCTCGCGAGCGAGGTCAACGATGTAGGTATCGAGCGCCATCGATCAGCCGCCAGCGACGGTGGCAAAGGAGGTGACGATTGAGGCGGTGACCAGGCGCCAACCGTCCACGAGGACGAACAGGAGCACCTTGATCGGCGTCGAGATCATGACCGGAGGGAGCATGAACATGCCCATGGAGAGCAGCACGCTCGCCACCACGAGGTCGATCACGAGGAACGGCAGGAAGAGCAGGAAGCCCATCTGGAACGCCGTCTTCAACTCGCTGAGGATGAAGGCTGGGATCACCACCGTGATGGGCAGGTCCTCGGCTTTCATCTGGGGCGCGGCGAGGTCCTGCGCCTCATCTGCGTCCAGGGTGCCAGAGAAGGCAAACGTCACCGCCTCGTCGTTCCCGGCGATCTCGGCGAAGAGCGCGAGCTCCTTCTGTCGGGTGTTGGCGACCAGGAAGCCGCTGAGGCTGCCCCAGGCCCGGTCCGCGCACTCTTCGATCTGGATCTCTCCCTTCTCGTACGGCTTCCAGGCGTTCCCGTAGAGGTCCGAGCCTACCGGTGCCATCACGAACATCGTGAGGAAGAGCGCCAGGCCGATGATGACGGGGTTGGGCGGGAGCTCGTTGAGTGAGAGGGCTCGCCGGACAAATGAGAGGACGATCACGATGCGGGTGAAGCTCGTGAGCGTGATCAGGATCGCCGGCAGGAGGCTGAGGACCGTGAGGAGGAGGGCGATCTCCACCGCAGAGGAGAGCCGACCCTCCTCCTGGCTGACCGTCGGGACCTCCTCCTGGACCGCGCCAGCGATCTCGGCAGACTCATTGGGCGCCAGCTCCGTCGGTCCGACGCTGCTCTGGTCCTCGAGGTCCGCCTGGGCCGTGGCCGGAGCGATCGAGACCGCAGGGGACGCCGAGAGCGCCGGCAGAGCGCCGGCCCCCATGGCCAGGACCACCGTCAGGAGCGAGGCCGCCCACTTCATGCGATGAACTCCCTGGTCGCGCCGCCGGACGGGGCGACCTCGGTCGGGGCAACCTGCGGAGCGCTCGCGGACGACGAGCGCCGAGGATCGGCGCCCCCGGTCCGGTCCGTAGCGGGCTGCGGCGCGAGCTCCTGAATCCCGAGGAGCCTGGACTTGGCCTCCTCCAGGCGATTCATGAAGGGCGCTTCAATCCCCGCAGCTTGCTGGGTTTGGTCATGGTCGATGGCCTGCGAGTCGAGCTCTGCGACCAGGTCGACGCTCCGCTCCCCGAGCCCGAGCGCGAAGGTCCGGTCGTAGCAGCGCACCACAGCGAGCTGCCGC
The DNA here is from genome assembly GCA_905480285.1 of uncultured bacterium. Lineage (GTDB taxonomy): Bacteria > Planctomycetota > UBA1135 > UBA1135 > Saltatorellus. Next base: position 1,869 of record CAJQPT010000018.1, on the reverse strand, counting down.
TTGTTCCCCAGCGGGAGCACGTCGAGGACGTGCATATCCCGCTTGCTCGCTCGAGCCTTGAGGGAACCACCCACCACCTTGCGGAAGAGAAGGGCGAGGCCAGCGATCGTGACCACGAAGACCGCGACCATGGCGAAGAGCCAGCCGAGATCAGGCCCTACGGAGGGCGCGAGGGGCGCCGTGAGGGCTGCGCCGCTTTGGAGTTGAAGAGCTGGATGGAGCGTCATGAGGCCCCGGACGGATTCGCCGGGACACGCTCTATCGCAAGGGCCGTGCCAACCCCGTTCGAGGGGCCCTCGTGCGTCCTCAGCGGCGCACGGTGTTGGATTTCACGACGGTTGCTGTCGCTTAGCCCGACACATCGCAGCGGTTGCCCGCGCCGTCAGGCGCGCCGCTCACCTGCCGCGCGAGGTCGCGGCGCGACTCTCGAGTGACCTTGAGGCGCTGCAGCAAGGCGTCTCGGTCCTGCTTGACCGCTGCCGTCAGGACGGCGTTCAGTCGGAGCAAGTCTTCGAGCTGATCATCGAAGCGCTCACGACCGTCCGCGGGGACGCTGTCTCGCATGGCGGCGAAGTCACCGACGGACGCAAGCGTCGCGGCCAGCCGCCCCAAGGCGACGGGAACATCCGCGTCCTCGGCGGAGGCACCATCCAGGAGCGCCAGCCCGTCCTCCATAGCTCGGCGCGCCTCGGCGAGGCGCCCGAAGGCTCCATCCGCGGAAGTCACGCGGCCCGCGCGGCCTCGACCTCGACCTTTGACCATGCTTCGAGCAGGGTCTCGAGGACGGACTTCGCTCCGCGGAGCGGTTCCGAGGAGCGGTCCAGCATGGCCCGCTGAATCTCAGCCTCGCAGAAGAGATAGAGGCGCTCGAGGTTAGAGACCACCTCCGAGCTCGCCGCGCTGTCATCGAGAGCCAGCCGGAGCTCGGCCACGATGGCGTCTGCGTCCGAGAGCAGCTTGATGAAGTTCGACCGGGGATCCTTGCTGTCCTCGAGAGCAGCTTGGCCGAGGAATCGAATCGCGCCCTGGTAGAGGAGGCGGACGATCTTGATCGGCGGAGCGTTCTCGACGGAGGAGCTCAGGTAAGCCTCGGCGGCGGTCAACTTGGGAGCCATGCGATAGGAGATAAGCAGGATGTGTCGCTGCGCGACGGAGAGTTGTGTTCTTGGTTGCTCAGCCGAGCATGCTGTTGAGGGCCGTCCCCTGGGCGTTCAGGCCGCCCAGGAGCTCCTCGAGTCGCGCGAAGCGGAGAATGAGCGTCTCTTCGTACTTCCCGAGGCGATCCTCGCGGCGCTCGATCCGGTCTTCATACCGTTCGATGGACTGCCTGATCGCGTCCTCGCGGAGGTCGAAGATGCCCTGCACCTCGACGCCATCCGCCGCCGCGAGGTCGCCAAACATCTGGTCGACCTCCCGAACGAGCCTGTTCATCAGGCCGGTATCCGCCGTGGTGTCCATGTAGTACTCCGGCGTATTGACCGCTGCACCGCCGTTGTCGAAGCCATCGGTGTCCGCGAACAGGTCCATCAGAGCCTCGAGGTTGCCCGTGAACTTCTCATCGAAGACAGCTGAATCCACCGACAGCGTGCCGTCCTGCGCCTGGTCGATACCGACCAACGAGAGCGTGCTGTAGCCCTCTGTGTCGTTCGCCACGGTGTTGACGTCCACGTCGAAGAGCGAGCGCTGGAGGCTGCGCCTGACGTTACTGAGCAGCGAGTCTCCGAAGAGGAGGCCGCCGGTCTCACCTCCGCCGTCGTCACCCTCTGCCGGGGTGAAGCGGCTCTGGTTGTTCATGAACTCCATGGCGGCGTTGTAGGCCGTCACGAAGCTGTCGATCTTGCCCCGCACCGCCTCCCGGTCGGGGTCAAT
>CAJQPT010000017.1 GCA_905480285.1 uncultured bacterium | reverse complement strand
CCTTGACGCCCCTGGGGATCCCGATCCTCTTCGCGCTGCTCTTCTTCGTGCCGGGCGGGCAGGATGCCTTGCTCGGCGGGATGGGCGCCCTCTACGATTGGCTCGCCGGCGCGGTCGAGGGGATCTTCAGCCTCCTCGGCGCAGGCTGATTCCATGACGAGCACCGAGATGACCGACCCGGCCCAAGACGATCCGGCCCAGCACGAGAGTGCGGAGCAAGAGGCCGAGGGGCCTGCGGAGGCAGAGCCCGCCGCGGACACAGAGCCCATCGCGGACACAGAGCCCGCCGGGGACACGGGTTCCGTCGCAGACACCGGGTCCAGAGCAGAGAGCGGTTCCAGCGCGGCAGGCGCCGACGCGCGGCGCACCGAGGACTTCACCGTGTCGCTCGAAGAGGTCTTCCAGGGGCCCCTCGACCTGCTCCTGCACCTTGTGAAGGAGCAGGAGGTCGAGATCCAGGACATTCGGCTCGCCGACGTGGCCAAGTCCTACATGGATCATGTCCAGGCCCTCAAGGGCCTCGATATCGAGGTGGCGGGCGAGTACCTCGTCATCGCCGCGACGCTCATGGCGATCAAGTCACGGTCGCTCCTGCCCCGCGAGGAGGTCGAGCTGGAAGACGACCTCGATCCCCAGGACGAGCTGATCCAGCGCCTGATCGAGTATCGCCGCTTCAAGGGCGCCTCCGACGATCTTGAGGACCGCTTCCACCGGCGCACCCTGGAGCACTCCCGGGGGTATCGCCGCGAGGTCACCGATAACGAGCCGGAGCGCAGCTACGACCTCGGAGAGGTCAGCTCCTGGGACCTGCTCGCCACCTTCTCGCGGCTGATGCGGGAGACCCTGGCGGGCCGGCCGCACACCATCAAGGGCGACCCTCGACCCCTTCGTTGGTACGTACAGTCCATCGGGTCCGCCGTCCGCAGTCGCCCTGGCGGCGCGACCCTCCAGGACCTCGTGGACGCCATGGGCGACGTGCCGACCCGCGAGGGAATGGTCGGCGCCTTCTGCGCCCTCCTCGAGCTGATGAAGATCGGCCTGGTGTCTGCCCACCAGGACACCCAGGGGGAGGACATCACCCTGAAGTGGTCCGCCCCCGAGGACGGGGAGAGCGACCTCGACGACCTGATCAAGGCCTCGCGCTTCATGGACGAGGACTCCGAGGAGTTGGACCAGGCCCTGGACTCCGCCGATGAGAAGGCCGGCGAAGAGGCCCCTCCCGGCGACGAGTCCAATGAAGAGGGGTCCAATGAAGAGGCCGCCAACGACCCCGCTGAGCCGGAAGAGCCGCTCTCGACGGGCTCCTCGTCCACCGCGGACTGATAAGCTCCCCTCATCGCTCTGACCGGACCATCGACCCTTGAGCCGACGGGGTCGAGCGACGATCCTCTCTTGCCCAACGGCGCAGCCCCACCGGCGCGGCCGGACCCCACCGAAGCCCGCGAGGTTCACCCCTCGCTCGCCCCACACCGAAAGATGAGCAGCACCCTCACCGAAACCTCCGACGCCAGCTGGGACACCGACGTCCTCGGCTCCGATCAGCCCGTCCTCGTCGATTTTTGGGCGCCCTGGTGCGGACCCTGCAAGGCCATGCTCCCCTACGTGGAGAAGCTCGCCGAGGAGTACGCAGGCAAGATCAAGGTCGTGAAGCTCAACACCCAGGACAACATGGAGACGGCCTCGAAGTACGGCATCACCTCCATCCCGACCTTCGTCGTCGTCAAGGGCGGTGAGGTGCAGGAGCAGGTGATCGGTGCGCTCAAGTACGACGGCCTGAAGGGCCTCGTCGACCCGCACGTCTGAGGGCAAGGCGGCGCGCTGCGCCCCCTCCACTGACCGCCCATGCGCGTCGTATTCCTGGGATCGCCGCCCTTCGCGACGCCGATCCTTCGCCGGCTCCTCGAGAGCCCACACGAGGTCCTCGGCCTCGTCACGCCCCCCGATCGCCCCCGCGGTCGGGGGCGCGGTGTTTCTCGGTCCGAGCTGGCGATCCTCGCGGATGAGGCCGGCCTCCCCGTGCTCCAGCCGGCCTCCACGAAGGACGCCGACTTCGTGGCCGCGCTCGCGGCGCTCGGCGCCGACGCGCTCATGGTCGCCAGCTACGGGGAGATCCTCCGCACGGACATCCTCGAGCTCTGCCCCCACGGAGCCCTCAACGTCCACGGGTCGCTCCTGCCCCGCTGGCGCGGCGCCTCACCGATCCAGCGCGCCGTCGCCGCTGGGGATGAAGAGACCGGCGTATCGATTCAGCGCATGGTCCTGGCCCTCGACGCGGGCGATGTCCTGCTGGCTCGCCCGACCAGGATTGGTCCCGATGAGACCTCCGCGGACCTGTTCGAACGACTCGCCGCCCTCGGCGCCCAGGCAGCCGTGGAGGCCCTCGACCAGATCGAGTCGGGCGCTGCCGAATACACGCCACAGGACGCCTCCCTCATCACCCTCGCCCCCAAGCTCACCAAAGAGGACGGCCGGATCGACTTCAGCCTGCCGCCCGCGGCCGTCTCCCGACACGTCCGGGCCATGACCACCTGGCCTGGCGCCCGCACCCGCCTCCCGGATGGACGAGACCTCGTCGTCCTGGAGGCCGCACCGGTCGAGGTCGCCCCCCGAGTGCCCGACGCAGAGCCCGGGACCCTGCTGGCCGGGCGCGGCCTGGTCGTTCAGGCGGAGGGTGGCGCGGTTCGCCTCCGCCGGCTGAAACCTGCGGGCAAGGGGGCCATGGATGACGAGGCCTTCCTCAACGGCGCGCGGCTCGAGCCTGGCCAGCGACTCGGCGAGGGCCCACTCCGTCCGGGCCCCAGCTGAGCCTCCACTGGCTGAGCCTCCACTGGCCGAGCCCCCAAGAGCCGGGCACCCCACTCGGGCCCTGTACAGCAAGCGCCCCGCTCCGGACTTGCCGGGGCGGGGCGCTGCCTGAGGCCTCGCGGCCCCCGGTCACAGAATGACTCGGTCACAGAATGACCCAGTCACCGAATGACCCGGTCACCGAAGAAACCGGCCACCGAGTCACCTGGCGATCACTGGAATGTGACCGAGAGTCCGTCCGTGAAGTTGGACGTCGCGGAGCCGCCGACCGCGTCACGGTACCAGGCCTGGAAGTTCCAGGTGTCACCGGCGATGGCGGTCACAAAGCCCGTGGGCTGGGGAATCTGGGTCAGGTCCAGCGCGAGGCTGATGGCCCCCACCGCGTTCGCCTGCTGGATCTGGCCAGGGCCGACATACCGGCCAATGGAGCCCGACAGGCAGAGGTTGCCCTGGCTCCCACCGGGGTTCGGCGCGAAGCCCTGCGTCGTGCTGGCGAGGTAGAAGGCGAAGGAGTTCGCCGGCAGGCTCGACGTGCTGAGCGTCAGGTTGTTGTCAGCCGCGACGTCCGAGCCAGAGCCCGTCGTGTTGGCGATGGAGCCGGTCGAGTTGACGTTCGCCGTGCAGTAAGGGGTGCCAACGCCGCCGCCGCCGCCGCTACAGCCGGACCCACCAATCACCATCGAGTAATCGTTGCAGTCGAAGTCCGGGTCGCCCTGCCAAAGCTCCACACGGAGCAGCACGTTCAGCGGGCTGAGGCCCGCCGAGTTGTCAATCAGGAGGTTCTCGTTGTCGCTCGCTGAACCTCCGATGCCGAGGCTCCCGCCCCCGCAAGCGTCGAAGGCAAAGATGTCGATGTCGCCGGGGGTCGTGGCGAAGAGCACGTCGATCGACATGGTGCCGCCCGCGTCCACGCAGAAGCTGTACCAGTCCGGGTCGGACTTGGAGCACCAGAGGTCGTTCGTCGTCCCGTCAGTCATCGGCCTGGCGGACGCGCAGTCGTCGTTGTCTTCCAGCACGTCGTCCTGGGCCGGATCGCAGGGGTCCGGGCTGAGCACGAACTGGCCCGCCCCGTTGTTCCCTGCGCCGACCTGACGGGAGCCCACACGCATCAGGTAGGACTGTCCCTGAACGGCGGGGAACGCCACGCGCGAGAGCCCGTTCGCCCCACAGTTGGCCGCGCCGCAGATGAGCAGGTTGAGCGAGCCGCAGCTGGAGCTCGAGGTGTAGACGGCGATCCGTGTCTCGAACCCGGTGTTCGTCCCGCAGGTCTCGAAGCGGACGGAGCCGGTCGCGGGCGCGGTCCACTCGTACCAGAGGTCCTTCCGCACCGGCAGCCCGTTGCAGTCGTTCACCCCGCTCGCGGTCGCAGACGAGTTGTCGAAGTTGAAGGTGTTGAAGCCCGTGATCGACGTCGCGCCGCTGCAGTCGTCATTCGACTGGGCGGCCGCGAGGGTCGGGGCGATGAAGAGCAGGCTGGCTCCAAGAAGGAGTGTCTTGGCATTCATGGGTGAGTCTTCAGGGCAAGGGAAGGGGGCGCGGCGCTCGCCTGAATCGGAAAGGCAGGTGAGCCGTGGGCGCGAAGGTGTACTGCGCTCCATCATGGCAGGTCTCTTGGATTCTGCAGGTGATTCACACGGACCGCCCCGCCCGCAGAGCGGCCTCATGCCCGCGGCTCGGGCCGCCGGACCATCACGCAGAGCAGGCCGAGCCCCCCGGCCGCGAGTCCCATCATGAGAAGCGGCGCCCCAAACGACCCCGAGCGCTCCATGAGCGCCGCGGTCGCCCACGGCGCGACCGCTGAGCCCGCCACCGCGGCGGTCCCGGCGGCTCCTCGGATCGCGCCGTGGTGGCGCCGGCCGAAGTAGCGCGCGAGGGTCGGCCCGTGGGTTGCTGCGCCAATCCCCTGGGCGATCCCGAGGATCCCCATCGCCACGTGGGAGCCGAGGCCGCCGGCCCAGAGCTCCAGCGTCCCGGCCCCAAGGCCAAGCAGGATCATGGACGCGGCAAGGAGCGGTCCCGGCCGGACCCTGTCCGCGAGCACACCGCCCAGCAGGGTCGCCCCAAGCCCAGCCGCGGCGTAGGTCATGTACGTGCGCGCGGCCTCCTTGGCGCCCGTCCCAGACTCCGCGAGGATCGGCAGAAGGTGAAAGTGCACGGCGGTCACGATCGCCGCCTGCGCAGCAACCAGCGCGATCAGCACCCAGAAGACCGGAGTCCTCTGCGCAGCAGCGAGGTCGAAGGACCGGGACCACCCCTCCCCCTCGTTCGCTCCCCCCGAGCGGGCGCTGGGGTCTCGGTCCATCATGACCGTGGACGCGACAAGGCCGAGCGCCCCCGCTGAGGCCGTCAGGGCCACCGCCGAGAAGCGCCACCCCTCGCTCGCGATCAGCGCGACGGAGAGCTGGGGGACCGTCGCGATGGCGAGCGCCACGGTCGCCCCACGAAGCCCCTCCATTCGCCCAAGGGTGGCGTCAAACCGAAGGGCGAGGGCGTGGCTGGACGCGAGCGAGATGGCGCCCTGGCCCGTCAGCCTCAGCAGAAAGAACGCCAGCGTCAGGGTCACGAAGCCGGTGGCCGACTGGAGCGCGAGGCCCGCCCCCGCGAGCCCGATCGACGCGACGCCGATCATCGCCCTTGGCCCGATGCGGTCTGCAACGCCGCCGATCCCGGTCAGGCAAATCGCCGAGGACAAGGTCCCGATGAGGTAGGCCAAGCCGAGGCGGTCCAGCGTGAGGCCCAGGTCTCGAGAGAGCGCCTCGCTGAAGGTGGAGATCACGAAGGTCTGGCCGGGGGCGGTGATGAACATCGCCACCAGACATCCCGCCACCACCACCACCTTCGGTCGTACCCCGCCCGCTCCCCTGGTCCCCATGGGCGCAGTCTCTCCACAGGACTCTCCACCGGGTGTGGAAAGCGGGAGCTTTGTCCCGGAGGCACGGAGAGCTGGGCCGGGTAGGATCCGCCGAATGCCCCGCCAGACCGCATACATGTGCCTGCGAAGCGGCTCCCCCACGCCGCTGCGGGAAGTCGACCGGTACGCCTCCCTCCGGGGCCTCGACCCGAGGGACACGGCCCTGGCGAGGCGCCTGGTGGGGACCGAGATCCGTCGCCGAGGAACGCTCCGCGCGGTGCTCGGGGCATTTGTCCACGCCAAGCCCAAGGCGGACCTCGCGGCGCTGCTTCGGCTCGGGATCGCGCAGCTCTTGTTCCTCGACCGCGTCCCGGACCACGCGGCGGTCTCGGAGACCGTCCGCTGTGTGACCGACCACCTCGGTCTAGGGAAGGGGCGCACCGCGAACGCGGTGCTGCGCAGCGTTCAGCGCGCGGTGCTCCCCGGCGCGTCGGGCGACCCCTCGCGCGACGTCGTCGGTACGAACCTCCGCTTCGAATTCCCTGTCTTCCGTGACCCCGAGGAGCACCCCCACCTGTGGGCAGAAGACGCCCTCTCTCTTCCCAGCGCACTGCATAAGCGGTGGACCCAGCGGGTGGGCCGTGAGGAGGCGGACCGACTCGCCGCGCTGGCCCTCGAGGAGCCGCCGCTCTCCCTCAGGATCCGCTCGGCGCGGCCCAGAGAGGAGGTGCGGGCCACGCTCGAGGCGGCCGGCGTGGGGTGCACGAACGGCCGGCACGCGCGGTTCCTCCTCGTCGCTCCCGAAGACGCTTCAACGGCCCTCGCCTCTCCGCTCTTCCACCACGGGGAGCTCACCGTGCAGGGAGAGCACGCCTTCGGCGCGGCGCAGATGCTGAGCGAGGTCGAAGGTCTCCGGGTCCTCGACCTCTGCGCTGCGCCCGGGGGGAAGACCGCGGCGATACTGGAGTCCGGGCCCCAACGCCTCGTCGCCTGCGATCTGTCCCCGCACCGGCTCCAGCGGATCCGCACCGGGTTCCAGCGCCTCGGCCTCCCAGTCCCCGAGCTGGCTGCGATGGATCAGGCGCGCGGGCTGGGCCCCGCGGCCCGGTTCGACGCCGTCCTCGTCGACGCGCCTTGCAGTAACACCGGCGTCCTCGCGCAGCGCCCCGGGGCCAAGTGGCGCCATGGCCCACAGAGCCAGCGCGCCCTGGTCGAGCTTCAACGAGAGCTGCTCCGCTCGGCCAGCGGGCACGTCGAGCCGGGGGGGGTCCTGGTCCACTCCACCTGCAGCCTCGAGAACGAAGAGAACGAGCAGCAGGTCCGCGGCTTCCTCGAGGAGCACACCGGGTGGACCCTCGAGGAGGAGCGCCGGTCCGCACCCGCGGCTCTCGACGCGGGGGGACCTGCGGACGGCGGCTATGCCGCGCGGCTTCGAGCCCCGCTTGCCTAGCCGCTCTTCGCCGACCCGCACCACCGGGTCTGCCCTCGCTGTCTCCCTTCGCCGCGTCCCGTCGCCGCGTCCCGTCGCCGGGGCCCCATCGCCGCTCTACCCCGCTAAGCTCTCCCCATGGCACGCCGCTCCGAGAGGGACCACCAAAGGCCCCAGAATGGAATCAACCTCCTACCGGTTGTCCTCCTGATCGCCGCGATTCCGCTCGCTGCGCTCGCCGTTGCCGTGGTGACCAACAAGAAGAAGAAGGAGTCCCCGCAGCAGGCAAGCCCCGCGGCGCCGGCGGCCGAGACGTTGCCGAGCGGGCCGAACCCCTTCGCCGACATCGACAACAGTCCGGGTGGAACCGCCGGAACGCGGACCGTCCACTCCAACCGGGCGCCCGTTGGCCTCCTCCAGAACCCCGCTTACCTGGCCGCATGTGCCCTGGCGTCGGAGGGCATCACCCTCGTGAACGAGGCGGAGAAGGCCCGCAAGGCCGGAGATGAAGACACCTTCCAGCGCACGGGCGCCGTCGGGAGGGCCAAGCTGGACGTGGCGTTCGAACGCGTTGGTGACTGGGTGCTCGAGATCCAGGACCTCTACCCCAACGACCAGCAGGTCGCACGGGTGGAGCGAGAGCTTCAGCGCTGGGACCGAGCCCGAAGGAAGGTCCGCAAAGTGAGTGGTGCTCGTTGAGGGGCCGACGCGCCCTCGTGACCGGCGCCTCCTCCGGCATCGGCGAGGCGGTCTCGCGGCTCCTCGCCGCAGAGGGATACCGCGTGGCGCTCCTCGCCCGGAACCGGGCTCGGCTGGAAGCCGTCGCCGCGGAGCTCCCCCGCCCGGCAGAGGGCGACCACCTGGTCCTCCCCTGCGACCTCACCCGGGTCGAGGAGATTGAGGGTGCGGTTCGCTCCCTCGAGGGCGCCTTCGGCGGCCTGGACCTGCTGGTCAACAACGCTGGCATCGGGTATCGGGCCCGCGTGAGCGAGCTCGATCCCGAGCCCCTCCGTCGGGTCTTCGACACCAACGTTTTTGCCTTACTCCTGACCTGCAAGGCCTGCTACCCGCTGCTGGTCCGCGGGGAGCGCCCCGTGGTCGTGAACGTCTCGAGCGTCGTCGGGCGCCGGGGCATTCCGGGCCAAGCTGGCTACTCGGCGAGCAAGGCGGCGGTCTGCTCCATCGGCGAGGCGTTGCGTGTCGAGTGGGCCGAAGAGGACATCGCCGTCAGCACCCTGAACCCTGCCCTCACCGCGACCGGCTTCTTCCAGAACCAGCTGAACCCCCAGGGGCTGCCAGATCCAGACCTGGACGAGGCGCGCCCGGCCAGCGAGGTCGCCCAGGCCATCCTCGCCCTCGACCGAACCCCGAAGCCCGAGGTCTCGCTGCGGTGGAAGTGGCGGCTACTGGGGATCCTCTCGATCCTCTCTCCGCGGCTCGCCGATCACGCCCTCGTTCGCCGCCTCGGCGGCGACTGGCGCGTGCCCAGGAGTCGGACCTAGCGGCCCTCTTGAGCGTCGCCGAACTCCGGCATCGGGGGGAGTTCGTTGGGCTCCACGACCTGGGCCTCGATCGAGCCGAGGTCCAGCGTCTCGCCCATCTCCAGCGGGAGCGGATCCGGCGCGACAAAGCCGGTCTCGTCGTCCAGGCCCGCCAACACCTCGGCGTCAGCCTCGTCGAAGATCGAGCCCCAGCCGCCCTCACGCTCGGGGACCACCCGAGCCTCGAGGTTGTCACTGACCCAGCGGCGGTTCGATTCCACTGACCCGACAAGGGGCAGCACCTCGTAGTCCGTGTGCGCAGAGACCTGCGCGAGGACCTCGGCCGGCACCAGGCCCGGCATCGCCACCGTGAGGATCTGTCCGAAGGTGTCGACGGGGACGAGGTTGTGTTGGATGAAAAAGTCCTTGTCGATCCCCTCCTGAGCTGCAGGGTTGGGAACCAGGAGCTCGACCGGCAGGAACGGGAGCTGGAAGGTCTCGCTGATCAGCCGCGCGAGCTCCCAGTCCGCCACCAGGCTCGAGGTCACCAGCGCCTCACAGAACCCCATGCCGCCCTCGCGGCTCAGCTGGAGAAGCTCGCGAACCGGCTCAGGGGCTACGAGGCCTCGCTCGAGCAGGGTCTCTGCGAGGCGTGCGTAGTCCAGTCGTTGCGAATACTTCAAGGGGGATCTCCGTCCACGAGGGGCCCGGGACTGGAGTTGCTTATCGACCCCTTGAGCCTGAGCCTTGAACGGTTTGGGGGTGACCCAGGAGCCACCCACCCCAAACGTACAATCTTGCAATTAGGCGCGTTCGCCCCTCGGGGCGGGCCGCGCCTCAGACGTCGAGGTTGGTGATCTCGAGGGCGTGCTGCTCGATGTACTCGCGCCGGGCCTCGACGCCCTCACTCATCAGGATGGTGAAGATCTCGTCGGCCCCCAGGGCGTCGTCGAGCGTCACCTGGTAGAGGCTTCGCGTCGTGGGGTCCATGGTCGACTCCCAGAGCTGGTCGTGGTTCATCTCACCAAGGCCCTTGTAGCGCTGGATGTCCACGTCGGACTGCGCTCCCTTCTGAACCTCCTTCGCGAGGTCCATCAGGTTCCCGCACTCCTGCTCGGCACCCTTCGACGTACGGACCAGGAAGTTGCCGCCGCCCTGGAACTGCAGGCCACCCTCAGCGATGGACCCGAGAACAGCCTCGATCTCCTGCTGCTGTCGGAGGAAGGTCACCACGACGTCCGCGTCCTGGCGGAGGACGTTGCTGTCGGGGCCACGATAGACCTTCAGGTCCCCGTCCACCCCCTGGAGCTCAAGCCAACGGTCGAGCTCCTCCTTCGTGTTGAAGAACTCCGCGTTCGCCCCCCGCGCAGCGTGAATGGGCCGCAGGTTCGACCCGTCCCAGCGCTCGAGGAACTCCGTGAACGTCGTCTCTGACCAGGCCGGGACGGCCCCGTCCACGAGGTTCTGAAGCTCCTGGAGTTGATCCAAGAGCATTTTCAGTTCTGCGCCGGTCCACTCCTTCTTGGCGGCACGATCCTCGACGGTGATCTGCTCCACACCACGCTCGAGCAACGCCTTGCGGAGCGAGGGGTCGTCGACGATGTACTGGCTCTTCTTGCCCACCGTCAGCTTGTAGAGAGGCGGCTGCGCGATGTAGAGGTGGCCCCGCTCGATGGTCTCCGGCATCTGCCGGAAGAAGAACGTCAGGAGCAGCGTGCGGATGTGGGAGCCATCCACATCAGCGTCCGTCATGATGATGATCTTGCCGTAGCGCAGCTTCTCGATGTCGAACTCGGCGCCGATGCCCGTGCCGAGCGCCGAGATGATCAGCTGGATCTCCTGGTGCCCGAGCATCTTGTCGAGGCGCGCCTTCTCGACGTTCAGGATCTTGCCCTTGATCGGGAGGATCGCCTGATAGCGCCGGTCCCGGCCCTGCTTGGCCGGCCCGCCGGCCGAGTCACCCTCGACGATGTAGATCTCGGTCTCGTCGCGGTTCTTGCTCTGACAGTCCGCGAGCTTGCCGGGCAGGTTGCCGCTGGCCAGCGCGGACTTGCGCCGCACGAGGTCGCGCGCCTTGCGCGCTGCGTCGCGCGCCTCCTTGGCCCGCACGGCCTTGCCGACGATCGACTTGGCCGGTCCCGGGTTCTCCTCGAGGTAGGTCCCGAAGAGGTCGTTGACCGCGGCTTCCACGATCCCCTGGGCCTCGCGGTTGCCGAGCTTGTCCTTGGTCTGTCCCTCGAACTGAGGGTCGGGGACCTTCAGAGAGAGCACGGCGGTGAGCCCCTCACGCCAGTCGTCGCCAGAGGGCAGGTCCTGGTTCTCCTTGACCAGCTTACCGGCGCGTGCATAGGCGCCGAGGGTCCTCGAGATCGCGCCGCGGAGGCCGGCGAGGTGCGTGCCTCCGCCGTGCGTATTGATGTTGTTGACGAACGTGAAGACGTTCTCCTGATAGGAGTCCGAGTATTGGAGCGCGAGCTCTACCTCGTACTCGGCGCCCGGGTCATCGGTGGAGGGAACCGCCTTCGAGAAGTGAACGACGCCGTCGTGGAGGACCGACTTGTTCTTGTTGATGTGGGTGACGAAGGTCTTCAGTCCGTCGGGATACTCGAAGACCTCGGAGGCGCCCGTGCGCTCATCCTCGAGCTCGATCCGAAGGCCTCGCGTGCCCATCAGGTAGGCCGTCTCCCGAAGCCGCTTCTCGACGACGTCGTACTCGATCTCGGTGGTGGAGAAGATCTCCGGGTCGGCGAACCAGGTCACCGTGGTCCCGGTGCGGTCGGTCGTGCCGACGACCGCCAGGTCGGTGGACTTGTCGCCGCGCTCGAACGACATCTCGTGGACCTCGCCGTCCTTGTGCACCTGAACGGTGAGCAGCGTCGAGAGCGCGTTGACGCAGGAGACGCCGACGCCATGGAGGCCGCCGGAGACCTTGTAAGCCTGGTCATCGAACTTGCCGCCGGCGTGGAGCTTGGTGAGCACGACCTCGACGGCGGGGACGCCCTCGGTCGGGTGCATACTCACGGGAATGCCCCGGCCGTCATCCTCGACGGAGACCGAGCCGTCCGCCCGGAGGATGACTCGGCAGTGGCTGGCGTGACCGGCGAGCGCCTCATCCACCGCGTTGTCCACAACCTCCCAGATGAGGTGGTGGAGACCCCGGGTATCCGTGTCCCCGATGTACATCGCGGGACGAACCCGAACGGCCTCGAGGCCCTCGAGGATGGTGATCGAGTCTGCGCCGTAGGTCGGGCTGGCGGCGTCGGCGGTCTGGTCCATGTCGCTCATGAGCGGCGTTTCAACTTGAAGGAGAGCTTGCGAATCGTGGCGCCCTCGAGGAGGGCGTCCGCGCGCGTTCGTAGGTCTTCGGAGGCGAACCCCCGGAGCTCGGAGAGCAGGGATGAGTTGTCGACTTCGATGATCAGTTCGCCGCGCCGGAACGAGACCGCGGTGGCGCGGCTGGAGAGGTCCGGACCAACGGCCGCGTCCCAGGCAGCGAGGGCCGGACCGGCCTTCTTGCGCTGCAGGACACGGGAATCATCGAGGTATTCTTTGAGGGCGTCGCCGAGCGGCATCAGTAGCCCGCGTTCGGGCTCAGCGCCGGTTCGTCCCGGTCGCCCGGAGCGTCCCCGGCGCCGGGAGGGGCGGCGACGAGCGGCAGCCATCTCGGACTCAGGCGTCCAGCGTGATGGGCATGACGATGTAGATGTGGTTCTCTCCAAGCGTGAACTTGCCCGGGCTGGTCTTCTGACCGAACTCGAGGATCACGCGCTCGGGAGCGCCATTCTTCAGGCCATCGAGGACGTAATCCGCGTTGAAGGCGATCTCCGCCTCCTCGCCCTTGAATGCAACCTCCATGTGAGCTGTGGCCTCACCCCGATCAGCGGAGTGGCCAAACAGCTCGAGTTGTTCGCCCTTCACCCGGAAGCGAACGGCGCGGGTCTCGTCACCCGAGACGTTGGAGACCAGCCGGAGCTTGCGCGTGAACTGCTCTGCGTCGGCCTCGATGGCGTTGCCGCACTCCGCGGGGATCACGGCGGAGTACTGGGGGAAGTCCCCGTCGATCAGCCGGGCGAAGATCTCGGCGTTCTTCGAGCGCAGGCCCACCTGGCCATCCTTGAGCGAGAGGCGGATCTGGTCGAGAGGGTCGGGGATCACCCGGCAGAAGAGCTGCATGCCCTTGGTGGGGATGATGGCGCTGGTCTTCTCCGCGCCCGCCATCTCAACGGGGATCGATGCCATGGAGAGGCGCCGACCGTCCGTGGCCACGAGCCGCAGCTGGTCGTTGTCGAGCTCGGTCAGCACGCCGTGCATGGCGTAGCGCCCGGGCTCACGAGCCGCTGCGAAGGCGGTCCTTCCCACAAGGCGCGAGAAGCTCCCTCCCTGGACGCTGACGGAACCCTGGTCGTCAAAGCGGGGAACCACCGGGAATTCGTCCACATCGGCCACAACGAGCTCACAGGAGTCCTCACCGCTTGTGATGGTGCAGCGAGACTCATCCGTGGAGATCGTGACGGTCTCGCCCGAGAGATCGCGGACGAAGTCGAAGGCGGTCCGAGCCGGGATCACGACGGGGCCCGGCTCGGCGACGTCGACCTTGTCGAGCTTGAAGCGAACCGAGACCTCCTGGTCTGTGCCCACGAGCTCGACCAAGTCGTCGGTCGCGACGAGGCAGACGTTGGAGAGGATCGGCTTGGGGCTCTTGGTCGGGATGACGCCGCAGATGATGGCGAGTCCCTCACGCAGAGCGTCTCGATCGCAGGTGGCCTTCATGATTGATCTTGTTCCTTGTTGCGCCCCCGGGGTGGCCCGGGACGAAGAAGCGAGGGGTGGGGTGGAGCGCACCGGTGACGCGCTGCAAGTGCCTGCACGAGGTCCGTGGCAGAGGAGTCTTCGGACGACAGGCGGCCCGAAGGGTCAGACGCCTGTCGTCGCCAGGGTCAGCGACCCAGGTCAGGGGTTCGTGCGGGAGATGCGGAGCGGCCAAGAGGCGCGCATCACAGGCGGGAGGACAGGTTTTCCAGGCCTCTCTCCTGTATTGATATCTTCGTCTTAATAGGGGCCCCTGTCTATCGTTCAAAGCGCCGCGATGGGCGACCTAAGTCATTTTGATTTGGCGGCTTATGGGCTTGGTTGGGATGTGGGGAGTGCGGGCGAGCCGGTGGGGCGGCGGTGGAAAACGGGACGCTTGTCCACGCCTATCAACAGGGGCCCCCGGGGGAGGAGATGCGGGCGACCAGACTCCCCGACCTACTCACAATGGCTCACCGACTTGTTCCCCGAGAGGCCCACAACACTCCACCCAAGAGGTGCGCTGGTGCACGGTCGGCCAAGGTCCTTTCGACAGCTCTTCCCCAGAGCTGTCCACAACGCCAAGCGGGGGGCGGGCGCCGCGAGCAAGGCGTCCTGGAACAGCAAAGCCGCCGGCAGAGCAAGGGCTCTGACGGCGGCCTGGCTGCGGCCCGGGAACGGGGCCGCTCGAGCGCTGCGGTTGGGGCTCAGGAGCGCCCACCAGTCCCGAGGCGGTCGAGGAAGTGCTGGATGCGCCGGGAGAACTCTCGGTCGGCGGCGATCTCCTTCTCGATCTTCTCCACGGCGTAGAGCACCGTCGTGTGGTCTCGGCCGCCGAAGAAGCCCCCGACCTCCTCGAGGGAGTGTCGCGTGACCTTTCGAGACAGGTACATGGCGACCTGTCGGGGGAAGGCGATGGCCTTGGTGCGCCTCTTGGACTGAAGCTCGGAGAGCTTGACCTGATAGTGCTCGGTGACCAGCGAGATGATGTCGTCGACGGTGGGAACGCCCGCGCGCACCTCGATCAGGCCCGCGAGGGCCTCTCTCGCGAGGTCCACGGAGATCTTCGCGTTGGTCAGTCGCGTGTACCCGAAGAGGCGGGTCACCGCGCCCTCCAGCTCGCGGACGTTCTCTTCGATGTTCTCGGAGATGAACTGCGCGACATCGTCGGGGAGCTCGGTGCCGCGCTCGCGAGCCTTGCGCTTCACGATCGCCATGCGGGTCTCGAAGCACGGGGGCTCGATCTCGGTGACCATGCCCCACTTGAAGCGTGAGACGAGCCGGTCCTGCAGGGTCGGGATGTCCTTCGGCGGGCTGTCCGAGGAGAGGACGATCTGCTTGCCCGCGTTGTAGAGCGAGTTGAAGGTGTGGAAGAACTCCTCCTGGGTCCGCTCCTTGTTGGCGAGCAGCTGGATGTCGTCCACGACGAGCACGTCGATGTTCCGGTACTTGTCCCGGAAGGACATCATGTCGCCGTTCTCGAGGGCGTCGATGAAGTGGTTCACGAACGTCTCGCAGGACAGGTAGAGGATGCGAGAGTCGGGGAACCGATCGAGGACGGAGTAGCAGAAGGCCTGGAGCAGGTGCGTCTTGCCCACGCCCACCCGGCCGTGGAGGAAGAGGGGGTTGTAGGACTTGCCCGGCTGTTCGGCTGCGCCCAGCGAGGCGGCGTGCCCGAAGCGGTTGCAGGGGCCGACGACGAAGCTCTCGAAGGTGCACTTGGGGTTCAGGACGAAGTCGCTGGCGGCGTCCAGTTGGCTGCGGCGAATCGGCTGCTGTTCGCGACGCGCCGGGGCCGCAGGTGCCGCCAGTGGCGCGGCCTCGGGCCCCCGGGCATCTCCGCCGCCGGCGCCCTCCCGAGGGGCCGCCGCCGGACCAGTGCTCGCCTCGTCGCGGTCCCTGGGGGCCGACTCCACCACGAGGCTCTCCGGCTGCTCGACGAGGACCACCTGCCGGTCGGCGCCGAGGATGGAGTCCACGGCGCGCTGCAGGACGTCGAGGTAGTACTTCGCGATCCACTCCTTCGCAAAGCTGTTCGGGACGGCGATCACCGCGCTCTCGTCGTCGATTCGAATGAGCTTCGACCGCTTGAACCAGGTCTGAAACTGCTCGGGCGCGAGGGCTGCCACGAGGGCGTCTCGGAGGCTGTTGGCGAGGTGTTCGACCTGCTCTCCCTCGGCCACGGCCCCCGTGGCTTCAGGGGGCGCTGGCGCCTCCTCGGCGTCGAACAGGCCTCGCCCGGAACCTTCGGCTCGCTCCGGCCGCGGGGAGGCGGTCCGGACAACCCGGGCGCTCGGCCGTTGGGGGAGCTCCTCCCGTGCAGGGGGCAAGCTGGTGTTAAGGGTGGAGTCGTCCATCCGTGCGGTGCGAACGATGCCTTGCGGCAGGCCGCGAGCAGGCGGCGTGAGGGGGGAAGGGCGCCCGCTTGCCCGACAGCGAGCGGGGCAGGGGGCAGGGGGGGCGGGGCCCGGGACCTCGGTGCGGGGCGGTGGGGACGCCGAGTGCGGACCTGGGTCGCGGCCCCTGATTACACGCGCGATTCAAGAACCCGTCAACGGCTCCGGTCGCTCAGGTGTCCCCTGAGACCTTGGGCGGCGGTGGAGAACCGAGACTTACGGCGCTCCCCCCAAAGTTCTCCCCAAACGCTCCACACAGGTGTGGATATCTTGCTCCAGGGAGGCCTTGCCGAGGGACAGCCGGAGGCCGCTCCTCGCGCGCTCGGGGTCAATAGCGAGGGCGCTGAGCACGTGGGATGGTTCGAGCGAGCCGCTCGCGCAGGCAGAGCCGGCGGAGACCTCCAGCCCCGCGAGGTCGAGGCGTGCGACGAGGGTCCGCGCGTCGCCCGCAGGAGCCGAGACATTGACGGTGTTGGGAAGTCGGGTCGGGTCCTCAATGGGGGGACCGTTGAGGCTCATGCCCGGGACCTTGGAGCGCAGGCCATCCCACAGGAGCGCCGTGAGGCGGCTGGTCTCGCGCTGGAAGGCCTCGGTCTCCTTCACGGCGAGCTCGATCGCCACGGCCGCAGCGGCGATCGCGGGGACGTTCTCTGTGCCCGGGCGAAGCTCGGCCTCCTGGGAGCCGCCGAAGGTCGTCGGGGCGATGGGCGCGCCGGGTCGGCGGAAGAGAACTCCTACGCCGATGGGGCCTCCAACCTTGTGGGCAGAGAGGCTCGCGAGGTCGACGCCAGACCCCGTCAGGTCGAGGTGTTTCTTGCCCAGCAACTGCACGACATCACTGTGGAAAACTCCGTCCTCTCCGATTCTGGCCCGGACCTCTCGCAGATCGGTCGTCGAGCCGATCTCGTTGTTGGCGCCCATCACGGACACCAGCGCAGGGCGGCCGGCGACCGCCGCTCCGAGGGCGTCCAGGTCCAGGGCGCCCTGCGCGTCGACCCCGATCCAGCGCACCTCGCGCGAGCGGGACTCGAGGTGGAGGGCGGGGCCCTGAACGGCGGCGTGCTCGATGGTCGAGGTCACCAGGCACATGTCGGCGGGGCCGGCCCGGAGGGCGCCAAAGATGGCCAGGTTGTTGGACTCGGTTCCGCCGCTGGTGAAGACCACGCTGTCCTCTGGCACCTCGAGTGCGGCCGCGACTCGCTCACGGGCCTCATCCACTGCCGCGCGGCCCCGGCGGCCCGCGCCGTGGACGCTCGACGCGTTGCCCAGCCCTCCGTCCACGGCCCCGAGGAGCGCCTCTCTGGCCTCAGGGCGCAGGGGGGTGGTGGCGTTGTAGTCCAGGTGGATGCGATTCATGGCCCCTCAGCGGTCGCAGTCGCCGTTGATCAGCCGCCGGTACAGCTGCTCGTAGAGCCGGACGACCCGGCGGCGGTCGAACATGCCCATGGCGCGTTCCCGTGCCGCCGCGCCCATGGCGGCCGAGCGCTCCCGGTCCTCGAGGACGGAGGCGAGGTGCCCGGCGAACCCCTCCAGGTCCTCGACGGGCGAGAGCAGCCCCGACACGCCGTCCTCGACCACCTCGGGTAGGCCCCCGACGCACGTCCCGATGACGGCCGTGCCGCAGGCCATGGCCTCGAGTGCGGAGAGCCCGAAGGACTCCTCGGTGCTCGCCACGCAGAAGGCGTCGGCCGGGCTGAGGAGGTCTGGGAGAGCGTCTCGAAGTCCGAGGAACTTCACATGTCCCTCGAGGTTGCGCTGCTGGGCGACGCGTCGCGCCTCGCCCAGCTGCGGCCCATCCCCCACCAGGATGAGCTCGGCGTCGGCGTTGGCGCCGCGGGCGGCGAGCTGCTCGAGGGCCATGGCGAAGGCCTCGACGAGCCACGGGACACGCTTCACCTTTCGGAAGTTGCTCACGTGAACAGCCGTCGGCCGCGCCGAGCGTGGCGCGCCAGGGCAGAACTCCTCGAGGTCCACGAAGTTCGGGATCACCTCGATCCCACAGGGCGGGACGCCGTCGAAGTTATCCGTCGTGCGCTGCCGCAGGTCCTCCGAGACCGCCGTCACCGCGTCCGAGGCCGCGATGGCGTAGCGCGTGAGCGGCGCGTAGCTCGGGTCGTTTCCCACAAGGGTGATGTCCGTTCCGTGCAGGGTGGTCACCACCTTCAGCGGCTCGAGCCCAGCCTCGACGGCTGCCGAGCGAACCTGGAGCGCGCTGACGGCATGGGGGAGCGCGTAGTGAGCGTGGAGCACGTCGAGCCCCTCGCTGCGATGGAGGTCCAGAACCCTCGACATGATCGCGAGGTCGTGGGGCGTGGAGTGGAAGAGGGGGTAGGGGCTGCCCTGGGCCACGTGCACCTCGACGGGGCCCGGGGCCCGCGCGAGGCGTGGGGGCATGTCGTGCGAGAACAGGTGCACCCGGTGGTCGTTCTCCGCGAGGGACAGGGCGAGCTCGCTCGCCACGACGCCGGAGCCGCCGTAGGTGGGGTGACAGAGGATCCCGATACGCATGGGACGATCATGGTCGGCGGCCGCCGTTCGTCGAGGGTCCGCGTGCTGCGAAATCCCGCGACCTGAGACGGGTTCACCGGGTCGCAGGCTCCACCGGCGATGCCCCTGAGGGGTCCACGGCGGACCCCTCAGAGAACCCCTCAGTGGATGCCGCGGTGGATTCCGCGGTGGACCTCCAAGTGGACTTCTCAGTGGACCCCGACGTCCAGGGCGCCCGCTCAAGGCCCCGCTCCGCGGCCCGCGAGCCCTTGGCGTAGACCGGCCTCTCCGGAGGCTGCGCCGGCGCGCCCGCGTCAGGATTGGCGGCCGTAAGAGGTTTCCCTTCAGCGGCTTGGGCCGTTCCTTCGATCTCCCCTGGGGGGCCGCTATCGGGGTCTTCAGCGGCCCGTGGCGCGAGCGCTTCAGCCACGACGGGGTCCTCTTCTTCGGCCCCAGGCTCAGCGCTCATCCTGACCCTGCTCTCAGGCTCAGGCTCCGGCTCAGGCCGGCAGCCGTCGGGTGGAGCCGCCTCGTCTCCAAGGCTGCCCCGGGAGTCGACGAGTACGCCGGACGTCACGGTCTGGGCGGTCGGCTCCTCGCTTGCCGGATTCTCGGCTGTCGAGGTCTCAGCGGTCAGGGCCTCAGCAGCCGGGGCCTCAGCAGTCGGGGCCTCAGTAGCCGGAGCCTCAGTAGCCGGAGCCTCAGCAGCCGGAGCCTCAGCAGCCGGGGGCTCATCGGTCGGAGCTCCAAGGGAGGGAGCCGCTGCCGGAACGGGCTCGGTCGCCGCGGGCTCGGCCGCTGGACCCTCATCGCCCACGACCTCGGTAGATGGGGGCGCGGTAGACGGGGGCGCGGCTCCGGCCACCGCGGGGGACGGGCCCGGGACATCGTCGGCCGGGAGACCCCTCGGGTCTGCGGGGGCGGCGATCAGGGTCTGGGCGGCCAGCCAGTCCAGGTGCGGCCCTCTCGGCCGCGCGCCTGGTGGGGCCTCGACGGAGCGGCTCTCGTCCTCGGACTCAGCACCCTCTCGTTCGAGGAACTCCCGGGCCACAGCCAGGTAGTCCTCTGCGCCCTTGGACTCAGGCGCGTACTCGAAGATGGTCCGGGAGAAGCTCGGGGTCTCGGCGAGCTTCACGTTCTGGGCGATGGGCCGCTTGAAGAGCTGCTCTGGGAAGTGCGATCGCAGCTCCCCGAGCACCTCCCGCGCGAGGCGCAGGCGGCTGTCGTACATGCACGCCAGCACGCCGGTGATCTCGAGATCGGGCTTCATCCGACGCCGCAAGAGCTGGACGATCTCGACCAGCTTGCTCAGCCCCTGGAGAGCGAAGAACTCGGTCTGCACGGCGATCAGGACCTCGCTCGAGGCCGTCAGCCCGTTCACCGACAGGAGCCCAAGGCTCGGGGGATTGTCGATGAGCACGATGTCGGCGGGCGATCGGCCGCTGCGCTCCAGCTCCTCGTTCTCCCAGTCGTCGAGCGCGTCCTTGAGGATGCTCTCCCGCCCGATGGCGCTCGCCAGCTCGAGCTCGGCGCCCGACAGATCGAGGTGGGCGGG
>CAJQPT010000016.1 GCA_905480285.1 uncultured bacterium | reverse complement strand
CCGCCCGGTAGCGCTCCTGCGCCTCGAGCATCAGCGCCTCCTTGCGGGTGAAGGGGCGGCTGAACTCCGCGCGGCTCCGGAGGCTGATGAGGTCGCTGCTCCCGGACATGTTCTCGAGGGCGCTCACGAGCAGCGAGGCGTTGTCCACCTGGGGCTGCAGCCGAACGTTTCCGAAGATGTCCTGCATGGGCTGGGCCCAGACCGAGTCATGGAGCATGTCCGCGTCGGCGAAGATCAGCGCGTTGAAGGGCGCGGTGGAGGCCGTGAGGTGCGTGTCCTCGGCGGCGGGTTCCTCATCCGGGGCGTCGCCCTCCGCCTCCGCGCCGGGGGCTCCGTCGGGGAACGCGCTGCGCACGTCTCCGCTCACGCGGACGGCGATCGCGGCCTCCGGGGCGTTCTCCAGAAAGGCGTCCGCGACGATCTGTGGATCCAGGGGCCCCATGAGGGAGAGCGTGTCCACGGTGCCACCCCCGGCGGCCGTCGCGGTGACGAGCGTCTCCACGGTGACCCCGTCGGGCGCCTCGTCGGAGCGTGACAGGGCGCCTGGCATGAAGAAGCGCAGCTTGTTCAGGGGGGAGGTCAGGATGTCGTCGCCGTTGATGGTCTCATCGGTGACCCCGAAGGCGAGGGGCATCTGCACGGGCTGGTTCGCACGATCCCTCACGGTGAGGG
Source organism: uncultured bacterium (assembly GCA_905480285.1). GTDB lineage: Bacteria > Planctomycetota > UBA1135 > UBA1135 > Saltatorellus. The sequence continues at coordinate 2,501 of CAJQPT010000016.1, read as the reverse complement.
CGCCCACGGAGTCGCCGACGATCCGGCTGGGGGTCAACTCGACGCCCCAGGCTCTGAGCAGGTCGTCGATGCCCGAGTCGCTGCTGTTGTTCAGCGCGGCCATGGGATCGCTGGACTGGCGCGCGGGGTCCAGGTAGCAGAAGGGGTCGATGAACGCGACCACCTTGCCGCCTGCGAGGGCGAACTGGTCGATGGCGTAGCGGCCCGCGGAGGTGAGCCCCTTGGGGTGCACCATCAGGAGCAGGTCGATCTCTTCGTCGAGCTCGGTGAGCGTCGCCGGGTCGAGGTCCACGATCTGGTAGCGACGCTCGATCAGCTCAAGGATCGGCCAGGGGGGCAGCTGCTGGGGGGGCTGTCCCGGCTGGGCCGCAGGCTGTGACCCACCGCGCAGGGGGAGAGAGGAGATGATCCCCACCAGGGGGAGCTCGGGGTTCTCGAGCCGGTCGATCATCTCCGTGAGCTCGTACTCGAGGAAGCTCTCGCGGCGCGGGTCGAGGACGGGCAGGACCTCCTCGTCGTCCACGGAGTTGGTCCCGACGATGCCCATGTAGAGCCGGTCGCCCTCGGCGTTGGCCACGCGGCCCTGGATGCCGTAGCCGACCGCGAGCTCTTCCGCCTCCGAGTAAGGCTCGGGGTCGATGACCTCGAGCCGGAGCTGGCCTCCGGAGAGGGCGGCATATTCCTCGAGCATCTCGCGTACGCGCTCTGCGTAGCTCAGCAGCGGCGGCGCCTCGGTGGCCACGGTCTTGGCGAAGAAGAACCGCAGGGTGATGGGTTCCTCCAGGCCAGCCAGGATGTTGCGAGTCCCCTGGGACAGCGTGTACAGGCGCTGCTCGGTGAGGTCCGCGCGGACTCCCCGCAGGAGCGGGCCGGCCAGCAGGTTGAGGGCGAGGAAGAGGGCCGCCGCGAGGAGGAGGCCGAGGGTGGTGTTTCTGGTGTTCATCGTGCGTCAGTCCGCTTTCTTTTGGTCAACGATGACGGCGCTCCCGAAGAGGAAGAGCGCGATGACGGAGAGGAAGTAGAGGACGTCTCGGGCGTCGACCACGCCGCGGGTGATGGCGTCGAAGTGGTCGAGGAACGAGAGGTTCCGGATGGAGCCCACGAACCACTCGGGTGCCCAGCCGCTGATGGCGTCCGTGACGGCCGGGAAGCCGGCCAGCACAAACAGGAGCGAGGCCGTGAAGGTCAGCACGAAGGCGCTGACCTGGTTCTTCGTGAGGGCGGAGAGAGCGGAGCCCACGGCCAGGAAGCCCCCGGCCATCAAGAAGCTCCCGAGATAGCTGGCGAGGATCACGCCGTTGTCGGGCTCCCCGAGGTAGTTGACGGTCCACCAGTTGGTCACCGTCAGGGCGAGCCCGAGGCCCGTGAAGGCCCAGGCGGCGAGGAACTTGCCGAGCACCGCGCCGCCCGTGGAGATGGGCAGCGTCATGAGGAACTCGATGGTCCCCGATCGGCGCTCCTCCGCCCACAGGCGCATGGAGAGCGCCGGGATGAGGGCCAGGTAGAGCCAAGGGTGGAAGGTGAAGAAGCCGCGCAGATCGGCCTGCTCCAGCTCGTAGTAGCCGCCCAGCTGCCACGTGAACACACCGGCGAGGATCAGGAAGATCACCAGGAAGACGTAGGCCACCGGGGTGCCGAAGTACCCCGCCAGCTCGCGCCGGAAGACGGTCATGGTTCCACGCATCTCAGGCTCCTTGGGCGTTCTCGCCGGTGGTCACGGTTCGGAAGACGTCGTCCATATGCCCGCGGTCCACCGCGAGGCTCATGAGGCTCCACGGGGCGCCGGCGGCGACCCGTTGGACATCCTCCAGCAGGGGTGCGTCGGTCGCCGGGAAGACCACGAAGCGGGTCTCCTCCTCGGCCTCGACGACCTCGCCAACGTGGGAGACCGACTCGAGCGCTCCGAGGTCACGCTGTGCGTCCTCGGCATCGACGCTCGCCACCGCGATCTCGATGGCGCCCGCGAAGCGCGAGCTACCGCGGAGCTCTGCGGGGGTGCCGTCGAACTTGATGCTGCCCTCGGCGACGATCATGGCGCGGGTGCAGACGGCCTCGACCTCCTCCAGGATGTGGGTCGAGAGGACGATCACCTTGCCCGCAGACATCGCGCGAATCAGCTCGCGCACCTCGTGCTTTTGGTTCGGGTCGAGGCCGTCGGTGGGCTCGTCCAGGATCAGCACCTCAGGGTCGTGCAGGATGGCGAGCGCGAGGCCCACCCGTCGCTTGAAGCCCTTCGAGAGGGTCTCGATCCGCTGCTCCATGACCGCCTCGAGGTGGACGAGCCGGCAGACCTCGTCGATGCGCGCCGCGAGCCGGTCGGGGGCCATGCCTCGGGCGCTGCCCACGAACCGCATCATGGAGCGCGGGTTCATGTCCGGATAGAGGGGCGCCCCCTCCGGGAGGTAGCCGATGGCGGCCTGGGCGCCGGCGGCGTCGGTGAGCACATCGTGCCCGCAGACGCTGATGGCGCCGGAGGTCGGGGAGAGGAAGCCGGTGACCAT
>CAJQPT010000015.1 GCA_905480285.1 uncultured bacterium | reverse complement strand
CCGGCTGCTCGCCGGATCCGGTTCTCCGCGACGTCGTGGACATACCGGCGATAGCCACCGAAGATCTCATCGCCGCCGTCGCCCGAGAGAGCCACGGTGACATGCCTCCGCGCCACCTTCGATACCAACCAGGTGGGCACGGTCGATGGGTCCGCGAGCGGCTCGTCATAGAACCAAGGGAGCTCCTCAATCGCCGCCTTGGGGTCTGGTTCGAGGACCTCCGTGTGGTGGACCGCGCCGAGCGCCGAGGCGGTCTCCGTGGCCAGCCCCAGCTCGTCATGGGACTTCTCCTGGAACCCCACGGTGCAGAGGACAGGCGCCTGGCCCGTCACCTCCTTCATGGCGTGAGCGACAGCCGTCGAGTCAATGCCGCCTGAGAGGAACGCGCCCAGGGGCACCTCCGCCACGAGCCGGTCCTCGACCACACGGCTCAGCCACTCCCGGACCTCCTCCTCAGGCGGCGCCCCGCGGAGCTCGTCGAGGGGGAGGTCCCAGTACCTCTGGATCCGGACCCCGTCTCGAGGATTCCATGAGAGCACGCACCCCGCGGGCAGTCGCTGAACCCCGACCCAGGCGCTGTTCTGGCCGCCGACATACCCCTGAACCAGGTAGTCGAGAAGAGCCTCGCGGCGCATCTCGCGGTCGGTCACTCCTGCGGCCAGGATGGCCTTCACTTCACTCCCGAAGAACAGTCCCTCGGCCGTCTCGCACCAATACAGAGGCTTGATGCCGAGCCGGTCCCTGCCGAGGAGGATCCTGGGACAATCCGGGTCTCGCCAGTCAGCCACCGCGAACGCGAACATGCCCACCAGCGCCCGCGGGACCTCGAGGAGGTCGCCGGCCTCGCCGCCGCCGGGACGGACGTGCTGCTGATAGAGGTGGAGAATCGTCTCGATGTCCGATCCGGACTGAAACTGCGCACCCTTTCCCTGCAGCTGCTCGCGCAGCGCCTGGAAGTTGTACACCTCGCCGTTGCCCACCACCGCGAGCCCTCCGCCCGGCGCCTCGATCGGCTGATGCCCGCCGGAGACATCGATGATCGACAGGCGCCGGAAGCCGAGGCCGAAGGGGGCCTTCAGGCAGTAGCCGCCGTCATCAGGCCCACGGTGGACCAGCGTTTGATTCATCCGCTCCAGCCGTGGACGATGCTCCGCGGCGAAGTCACTGTGACCCCCGGTGGAGAGGAGGCCGAACCCTGTGAAACCACACATGCCGTCTTGTTCGCCTAGGGCGACTCCATGGGCGAAGCGAAGCCCGCGCCGCCACCGAGTTGTGTCGGCGCGCTCCGCGAGCTCCTGAAGCTACGACGAGCGCTGGGACTTCGACCGAAGCCGAACTGCTCCTGTCGCCGGAAGGCTCCTCCACGCTCGGGCGTCGCGCGCTCGGCGAGCCGGGGAGCGTCAAGCTCAGCCGATGCGATGCGGTCCAAGACGACCGTCATCGCGACGAGGTGGTAGGTCAGGTCAAAGTGTGCTCGATTGAGGAAGACGCTCCCCAGCATGAACGTTAGCAAGGCCCCCTCCAGAGCCGTGCAGTAGGAGATGATCCAACTCCGCTCGTACACCCTCTCTGCCCGTCGCCGCAACCGTTGGACGGCGAGCACGGAAGACACCAGCAGCGCCATGTAGGCCAGGAAGACTGGCGTCCCGGACTCGGACCAGATCTGAAGGTAAGCGTTGTGCACCACCCTCGTGCCATCGCGGGTCCCCGCTCGGTCGCCATAGTCGAGGTAGTGCTCGCGAAACTGCTCGGTGCCGACGCCGAACACCGGGTAGTCCTGGATGATCTCCCCGGCGATTCGCCACGCCTTGAGCCGTCCGTTGGCTGAGCCGTCCGCCTCCACGTTCCGGAGCGTATCGAGCCGCTCGAACATGCTGGAAGGGAGAGCGAGGACCCCCAAGAGGGCGAACGCGCCGAAGGTCGCGAAGCCGGCGAAGCGATTCTTGGACCTCCAGACGAGCACGATCGTGCCGAGCATGATCGAGAGGAACCCTCCCCTTGAGCGCGTCGCAAAGATGGTCAGGTAGGTGAGGGGAACGAAGATCTTGAGCCAACGCCGGTAGTAGTTATTCACCTCCGAAGTGGCCAGCCCGACGATGAGAGGGACCGCCATCGCAAGCGCGAGCGCGAAGTCGTTGTTGTCCTTCATCATGCCCCCCGGCCCGGTCAGGATTGGCGACCCGCCGGTCACGATGGCCTGGGCCCCGCTCTTCACTCCATAGAAGGCGAAGGACATGCTGATCACCCACAACAACACCCGCAGGTGCTCACGTCGCTGGACCAACGCCGTGGTGAATACTGCGACGAAGACAACCTTGACGAAGTTGACGAAGAAGTTCGTCGAGAAGGCCTCGAAGCCGACGGCGATGAAGAGCGAGATGAAGGTCCAGGCCAGCATGAACACCATCAGGCCGGTCCGGAGATTCCAGATGGGCTGCTTCCGATTCCGCTGGAAGAACCAACCGGCGACCATCGCAATCGCGAGATACAACGACCACCGCTGCCCCTTCGCGAAGCCCCAGGCCAGGTCCTGGAGGCGCATATAGGCGAAGATTGAGAACGCCAACAGGCCCGCCATGGGCCGCGTGAATGCCACGGGAATCGCACCCAGGCCAAAGAGAGCGACGATGAGATCGCGCATAGCGCTCTAGACCCCCCTCCCCACGAAGAAACGCTGCGCGTCCAACTGCATCACATCAGCAGCCGCCGGAAGGCGTCGATCGCCCGCACCACCTCGCCGTTCAAAGCCTGCTGATCCGATGCCCAGGCCCAGGTCACGAACGTCACAACCCCGACGAAGGCGAGCGACCCTCCGCCCAGCGCGGCGCGGGTCAGGAATGCGCGGGCTCGCTCACGCCGGGTCCGAATGGCGTTGATCGTCCCGAGGACGGGATGCGGCATGACCCTCGACAGCTCGCGCGGTGAGCGGAAGCAGTTCTTGCTGTACTCGAGAAGGATGGCGAGCCCGAAGCCAAGGCCAAGCCCAAACAGGATCGAGCCGATGGCGATGGCCCAGGGGTTCGGCGAGGTCGGTCGTGTCGGGAGCGTCGGAGCGAGCAGCACCTCAAAGGGGTTCCCTTGCTCACTCTTCATCGTCCGCACCTCAACCCGCAGGGTCTCGACCCGTGCAGACAGGGCTTGCTTCGCTGTCTGAGCGACGCTGAGGTTGTCGGTCAGCTCATCGAGTTGCTTGAAGGCGTCGTTCAGTCGCTCTGTTTGCTGGATCAACTCGGAGAGCCGAATCTCGAGCTCCTCCTTCCGCCGAGTGTCCAGGTTCATCTTCACCTCCAGCGCCCTGAGCTCCGCTGAGAGCTGGACTCGCCTTGAGTTGGGTCGAACCACCTGCCTGTTGGATCGGTTGTCGTCGCGATCCATGCGCGCCCGGTCTCGCTCCAACTTGAGCTGCTGGATCAAGCGCTCAGCGTTACGCCGCTCGCTGTGCCCTGGCGCCCAGCCCTTGTTCTCGACCTCCAACTCGGCGCGGCTGATCCGCTCATCTAGAGCGTTGACCTTGATCGTCAGCGGATCGTTGTCTACGTACGCGACCGCGTCCTCAGGCGGCAAGCTGTCGCGCTCTGCAGACTTCAGCTTGAATGTATCTTCCGCGGTCCGGATCCCCTCGGCGAGCTCCTGGATCCGCGACTCGGTGGCGTCACGCTCGTCGTACGCCCGCGGGCGCCGCTCGACCTCGCCCTGCAGCGTCATCACCGACGGCGGAATCGAGTTCTCGGTTCGAATGTTCGTGATCGTCTCGCGGAGCTCACGCAGCTCGCCATTCAGATCCCTCAGACGATCGTCCGTCTCGTTGAGCTCCAGGTTCTGCTCATTCAGGTGCCGATTGAGCACCTCCTTGGTCCAGCTGGTCTTGAGGTTCTCAAGGAAGCTCACCGCACGCTCGGGGTAGGTGTTCTTGAAGGACAGCTTCACCGCTTGCCGCCCGGAATTCCTCGGCATCGGCGGCAGGTCCACGGTCAGGTCCTTGAGCACCGTATTCACGCGGAACGCGTGCTTCTCGGCGTTGTTCAGCGGTGTGTACTCCGGCCATTTGAGGAGAGTCAAGACAGAGTCGATGCGAGCGTGGGAGCGGATATTCCAGGCGGCCACCTGCCCCTCGATGGCAGCGGCGTTCTGCCCAAACTCCCCCGACTGCTCGCTCAGGTTGCGAACCATGATCTCGCACTTCGAGACGTACTTCTTGGGTACGACCACGGCATAGAAAACACCGAGCGAACCGATCACGGAGAGGGGAACCAGGATCCACCAGACCCTGCGCTTGAGGACCCGAATGAACTCATCAATCTGCCCCGCGGCCTCGACTTCAATCGCCATCGCTCAGAAGGCCCCGAAGCCCCAGGAGTTGAAGATGTCACCGCCGAGGTCGTTGCGCCCTCCGGCTCCGCCCCCGCCCCTTCGGTTGCCGAAGAAGGCGGAACTGACGGCCTGGATGACCGTCGTGAAGGGATAGAGGAGCTGCCGGATGAAGTACCCGAGCTCGGCGAGGACCGTGGGCGGAACCCAGATGATGTCGTTCTCCTCGAGCGTGTAATTGGTGGTGGAATCTCCCCGAGTGATGTCCCAGTAGTTGACCGGGAGACGCAGTGGGTCCTGGGGGTCGGCGCGGATCAGCATCACGCGCCCGAGGTTGGCTGAGTCGCGGTTCGGCTGGGCGTCGACCAGCGCATCGATCACGGTCTCGTTCCCCAGGAACTCGAACTCTCCACCGTTGCGAACCTCCCCGAGGACCCAGAAGACCTTGCTGGACGTCGTGATGTCGACGACGATCTCGGTCGGAGTCTCGTAGTACGGCGAATAGCGCTCGGCGAGGACCGCCTCGAGGTCGGACCGCGTGTAACCGGCGACGTGGACGCGACCCACCTCGGGGAGGAGGATCGTCCCGTCGATGTCCACCGTGGTCCCGAGGCTGAGCTCGGGGTGGGCGATGTCCGCGATCTGGATAGAATCACCGATTGTCAGGTAGTTCTCCTCGAGCGCGTTGCCGCTGTACCTCCGCCCGAACCCTTCCTCGTTCATGTACTGGAGGGTCCGCTTGCTGGGGGCCGAGTTGCAGGCGGCCAACCCAAGCGCGACGAGCGCGATCAGAATCGTCAGCGGCGAAGCCGCGTGGCGCGAACTGAGGGTAAGGAATTGCATCGGTGAGCCAGGCCCTTGAGGTAGGCCCGAGATCGGGGAAGCCGGAGTTCTCTTGGGTCCATCGACCGGCGGGGGGGCCCAGGTTGATCCGAAACGGGACCCCCTCGCCGGCTCTTGATGAGAGATCTGAGCAGTCTAGCCGCCAGGCAGACCGACCCATCCTGATAGTCGCGGGAAGCGACCGGCCTACGAAACGGTCGGCTCCCTCGCATGGATCAACCGCCGTACTGCGCCGCGTAGTAGTCCCGGTAGCTCCCCGACCGGACATTCTGGAGCCAGGCGTCGTTGTCCAGGTACCACTGGAGGGTCATGGGCAGCGCCTGCTCGAAGGTGTATCGAGGCGTCCATCCGAGCCTCTCCTCGATCTTTCGGGCATCGATCGCGTAGCGGCGGTCGTGGCCGAGACGGTCGGTGACGTACTCGATCAATGACTCGGGCTTGTCGAGGTGCCCGAGGATCGCCCGGACGATGTCGATATTGGGGTACTCGTTGTGCCCGCCGATGTTGTAGACGTCACCGGCCGTCCCCCGCTCGAGGACGGCGAGGATGGCCTCGCAGTGATCGCGGACGTAGAGCCAGTCACGGATCTGCATGCCGTCGCCGTACACCGGGAGGCTCTTGTCCTCCCTGGCGTTCGCGATCATCAACGGGATCAGCTTCTCGGGGAACTGATAAGGGCCGTAGTTGTTGGAGCAGCGTGTGATCAGGGCGGGGAAGCCGTGGGTCTCGAACGCGGCCCGCACGAGCATGTCGCTCCCGGCCTTGCTGGCGGAATAGGGCGAGTTCGGCGAGAGCGGCGTCTCCTCGGTGAAGAAGCCGGTCTTCCCCAGAGAACCATAGACCTCGTCCGTGGACACATGGACGAATCGCTCGACGCTCCGCTCGCGGGCGGCGTCGAGCAGGATCTGGGTCCCCATCACGTTGGACTTCACGAAGGGGAGCCCGCTGGCGATGGAGCGATCCACGTGGCTCTCCGCCGCGAAGTGGATCACGTCGCTGACGCCGCTCTCGCCCCCCGCGTCAAAGGCCTTCGCGACGTCCTCGGCGACCGTGATGTCGCCGTGAACAAAGGTGTACTCCGCATCACCCTGGATCCCCGTGAGGTTCTCGAGGTTCCCCGCGTAGGTCAACGCGTCGAGGTTGATCACCCTCCAGTCCGGTCGATCCTCCCGGAGCATCTGGACGAAGTTACTGCCGATGAAGCCGGCGCCGCCGGTGACGAGAACGGTACGGGTCATGATGCTTCGCTTCCAAGGTAGGTGAGCAGGGCGTCCTTCCAGGGCGCCATGGGTTTGCCGCGGAGCCGCTCCAGCTTGGAGCAGTCGAGAGCGCTGTAGGCCGGCCGGGCCGCGGGACGGGGGAACTCGTCGGTCGAGCAGGGCTCGACCTCGACCCCCTCGATCTCGCTGGCCTCGATGGTCGCGACCGCGAGGTCGAACCACGAGCACTCGCCCGCGCAGGCCGCGTGCCAGACCCCGGGCTCCCCCGAGATCAGCACGTCCCAAAGCGCAGGCGCGAGCTCCAGCGTCGACGTCGGCGACCCGACCTGGTCGCTGACCACCTTGAGGCGGTCGCGCTCCTTGGCCAGGCGCTGCATGGTGTGTGGAAAGTGACTCCCGCGAGGACCGTAGAGCCACTGGGTGCGGACCACCTTCGCACCTTCGGGGTGAGCCGCCAGCGCCTGGGCCTCACCGTCCAGCTTGGTGGCACCGTACACGGACCGCGGGCTCGTGGGCGCGGCCTCCGAGTAGGGCGCCTTGGCCTGCCCATCGAAGACAAAATCCGTGCTCACCAGCACCAGGGGGATTCCGGCCTTGGCGGCGGCGCGGGCGAGCACCCCGCAGGCGTCACCGTTGATCAACTGAGCGAGCTCGGGTTCCTCCTCGGCACGATCCACCGCGGTGTAGGCCGCCGTGTGGATCACGCCATCGATCGGAGCGAGCTCGTCGAAGAGCGCCTCGACCTGAGCGTCGTCGGTGAGATCGACCCCCGGCATGTCGACCCCCGGCGCCTCACGCATGTCGGTCCCCAGCGCCTCGATATCGTCCGGGACCGCGAGGAGCACCTGGCTCCCGAGCATCCCCGCTCCGCCTGTGACGAGCACCCGGCGAGGCCGAGCGGCGGCACCAGGGGACGAGACTTCATTGTTGCCGTTGTCTTCCATGGTCGATTGATTCGAGGCGCGGAGGCTCCAGGCCTCAGGCCTGAGGTTCCAGCGCGTTTCCGGCGAGGAGGCCCGGAGTCCGCCCCGATGAGTCGGCACCGGGCTGAGAGCCTCCGCTTCCTTTTTTGGGGGGGAGCAGCACGGGGGAGGACACCGCAGAAGAGGACACCGCGGAAGAGAACACCGCGGGGAGGGGCAGCGACAGCGCCGGGACCAGCTGCGGCCCTGCAACACCGAGACGATCCGGGGTGACCAGGCCCTCCCAGAGCGCTCGGCGCTTGAAGGTGATCGAGGCCCCCCCACCCATCGAGGAGGCCTCGGCAGCCTCCCGGTTGCTCAACGAGAGTTCGTCGGCGGACGCCCGCTCGGGGCCCCTCATCCGGGACTCCGCCCGCAGCCAACGGCGCGGAGCGGACTGCAATCCAGGACTGGCTGCGGAGGGGACGCCTTTCACGGGAGGATCGATGGGCTGTGCGAGTCGCGGGGGTCGGGAGCGATCGCCAGAACGAACGGTATGGGGTCGGAGCCGGCCGGGGCGGCCGACCTTGGGGAGAGTTCGTCAAGGACTCCCGCCGGGCTGGAACGATAACGTCGGGAGACCCGCCCGTGGCGAAGTTGATCAGGCTCAGATCGAGGCGCAGGGCCCACCTGCCCGCCAAGCCCAACGCGCCCCCGGGACCGACTCGGCTTGTGGTGAAGAAACCAAACTCCTGAAGCACCTTGTGCCGGGGAAGAAACGAGACGACCTCGGCACCGTGACCGGCAGCGTCCCGCCCCGGGATCCTCCAGGCCTCTCCGGATTCGCCCAGTGTCCCCTCCACCGGAACAAGCGTGGTGCCCTCCGGCTTGAGCCTGGCTTGGGCCTCACCCGAGGCGCGTGACATTCACTCGACCGTCACGCTCTTGGCGAGGTTCCTCGGCTTGTCGATGTCACATCCGTGGATCTCGGCGATGTGGTACGAGATCAGCTGCAGCGG
>CAJQPT010000014.1 GCA_905480285.1 uncultured bacterium | reverse complement strand
TCGACCACGCCGTCCGCCGTATCGGCGTGGACCATGTGGCCATCAGCTCTGACTTCGACGGAGGCGGCGGCATCGAGGGCTGGAGCGACGCCAGCGAGACCTGGAACGTCACGCTCGAGCTGGTCCGGCGTGGCTACTCGGCCGAGGACATCGAGAAGATCTGGTCCGGCAACACCCTGCGCGTGTGGCGCGCGGTGGAGGCCTTCTCCGCAGCCCAGGCTGCGGCTGCGGTAGCGGCTCCGGCTGCGGGAGGGTCCCGATGATCCTCCCCATCGCCCTGAACCGCCGGCAGGTGATCCGGCTCACCCGCGCCTCGGTCGAGCACGCGCCACAAGAGGCGTGCGGGATCCTCCTCGGGAAGCACGTCGGGGGTGAACGGAGCGTCCGCCGCCTCACGGTCGCCCAGAACCTCGCCACGGCCGCGGACCGGTTCTTCCTGGACCCGGTGCACCTGCTGCGACAGGAGCAGGCGGTCCGCGCTCAGGGCCTCGAGATCCTCGGCGTCTGGCACAGCCACTCCGCCCAGGAGGCATGTCCCAGCCACCTGGACATGGAGGGCACACCGGCCGGCTGGGTTCAGCTGATCGCCCGGGTCGACGACGGCGTGCTGACGGATCTGAAGGCGTGGGATGCGGTGGACGGTCGCCGGGTAGAGGCGAGCGTCTTCGTGGATCTGGAGCCTGGCTGGGATGCGCCCGCTGCCGCTCACAGTCCGAGGCTTCCCGTGGCACGATGGTCGGCCTCCCGCGGGCCGCTCGAGGCCTGACGTCGCCCTCCCTCGACCCGGCTCGCTCCGCCACTCCCCGCCCCATGCTCCACGAGACCGTCAGCGCCAAGGGTCACCTGATCGACACCCACGTCCTCGAGCGGATCTTCGACCAGATCCTCGAGCACGGCGCGTCCTACGAGATCCTGCGCTTCGAGGTGGGCACGACCCACGCCGACGAGTCTGAGATCGAGCTCAAGATCACGGCCGAGGACGAGGCCACCCTGCGCGAGACCATCGAGGCCACCCTGTCCTTCGGCTGCGCGGTCGCCTCGGCCAGGGACGCCCGGCTCGTCCCCATCGAGCGCGACATGTGCGTGCCCGAGGATTTCTACTCCACCACCAATCACCGCACCGAGATCCGACTCGATGGGGTCTGGCGCTCCGTCGGGGCCCAGCGCATGGACGCTGTGATCGTCCTCGAGGGCGGCGAGCCCCTCTGCCGCAAGCTGCGCGACGTGCGCGCCGGCGACCTCGTGGTCTGCGGCGTCTCCGGTGTCCGGGTCAACCTGGACCAGGTCCAGGGTGAGCGCGCCTCCTTCGCGTTCATGAGCAACGACATCAGCTCGGAGCGCAGCGTCGAGACCAGCGTCAAGCGCGTGGCGAGCCAGATGCGCCGCACCCGCGAGGAGGGCAAGCGGATTATCTTCGTCGCAGGCCCTGTGGTCATCCACACCGACGGCATCACCCCCTTCCGCAGCCTGATCGAGGGCGGCTGGGTCGACGCCATCCTCTCGGGGAACGCCCTCGCGGTGCACGACATCGAGAACTGCTTCTTCGGCACCTCGCTTGGAGTGAGCCTCGGCACAGGTAAGCCCGTCGAGGAGGGGCACAAGAACCACATGCGGGCCATCAACCGCATCAACCACGCGGGCTCGATCCCCGAGGCCGTGCGCACGGGCGTGCTCAAGAGCGGCATCATGCACGCCTGCGTCGAGAACGACGTGGACGTGGTGCTGGCCGGCTCGATCCGCGACGACGGCCCGCTCCCCGACACCCTCATGGACCTGATCGAGGCGCAGGAGGCCTACGCCCACCAGCTCGAGGACGCGGGCATGGTCCTGATGCTGAGCACCATGCTGCACTCCATCGGAGTCGGCAACATGCTGCCCTCGTGGGTCCGTGTCGTGTGCGTGGACATCAACCCCGCGGTGGTGACCAAGCTCAGCGACCGCGGCTCCTCCCAAACCGTGGGCGTCGTCACCGACGTCGGGCTGTTCCTCGGCCGGCTCGCCGAGGAACTCCGAAGCAATGAGCTCCGAAGCGAGGAGCTCCCAGACGCAGACGCCTGAGCCGGCTCGATCCGAAACCCGGCGCTTTGCAGCGACCCCGCTTCCGTTCCGCTGCGGTCCCAGGGTCGCTAGGCTGAGGCCGCGCCGGCCGGCTCCGACCCGGCGTCTCTTCCCATGACCGCTGCCCCACGCCAAGCCACCGACCAGGACCGCCCCCCCGGCGCGACCGGGCCCTGGCTCGACGACGACCCGACCCGCCGCTACCTGGCGGCCGCGTGGACCTGGGCTCTGGCCTCCCTCGCGCTCTGCACGCTGGCCGGCTGGAGCCTCGTGCACCCCGAGCTCGCGGACGTGCACCCGGCCCTGGGCTTCGGCCGCCTCCGCCCCCTCGCAGAGCTCCTGATGCTCCTTGGGTTCCTGGGGAACGGCTTCTTCGCCCTGGTGCACCACTCCACCCAGCGGCTGTGTTGCGCGCCCATGGCCGCGGCGCCCCTCGGGACGCTTCACCTGTGGGGCTGGCAGCTCGGGCTGGGTTGGGCCGCGTGGACCGTGGCCGGCGGCGCCCTGGAGCCGCGGCTGCTCTCCCCCGCCGAGGCCCCGGTGGACCTCGCCCTTGCAGGCCTCTGGACCCTGTTCGGCGTCCAGCTCCTCATGACGCTGACGCGGCGGCGCCAGCGCTACATGTACGCGTCTCTCTGGTTCTACCTCGCGGCCACCCTCCTCTTCGGGGGCCTCCAGATCGCGGCGGCCCTCGCGTCGCTCCACCACCCGATCCTCGGCAGCCCGCCCTTCACAGGGGCCGCCGACGCGGCCCTCCAGTGGTGGTACGTGCGCAACGGCGCGGGGGCCCTCCTGGTGATCGGCCTGTTCGGCGTGGCCTACGACCTCGCGCCGCGCATCAGCCGCGCGCCCCTACACTCCTACCGCATGGCGATCGTCCACCTGTGGTCGCTGCTGCTGATCCAGCTGTGGGTCGCCCCCCGTCACCTGCACCTGACGCCGACGCCCGGCTGGGCCCTGGCCCTGGCCCTGGCCTTCGCCTTCCTTGTCTGGGTGCCGTCCACCAGCGGGGTGCTGAACCTGGCTGCCACCCTGCGGGACGGGCAGCGAGCGGTCCGCGACGAACGGGACCCTGCGCGTCCGTTCCTGGTCGCCGCCCTCTTCTTCTTCGCCCTGGCGGCCCTCGAAGACCCGCTGCTGGCCCTGCGCCGCGTGAGCGCGGCGGTGGGCTCGACGGACTGGGTGGAAGGCCACCAGGAGCTGCTCTTCCTGGGCTGGGGCGCATCGGTGGTCTTCGCCGGGTCCTACTGGCTGGCCCCGCGGATCTTCCACGCGCCGCTCCACTCGGCCGGCCTGGCCCGGGCCCACTTCTGGCTCGCCACCCTCGGGGTCCTCACCTCCGCCGCGGCCCTCCGCTTCAGCGGCGCAGCCCAGGCTGGAGTCCTCGGCGCCCTCTCCCCCGAGGGGCACCTGCTGCACCCCGAGTTCACCGAGGCCGTCACGCGCGTGGAGGGACACCGGCTCCTGCACCTGGTGGGGCTTGGGCTGTTCTTCACTGGCGCGCTGACCGGAGCCTGGAACCTGCTGCGCACCTGGGGCGCCCGGCCGTCCTCCTACCCTCGAACCTCGGTCACTCAGCCGCCTCTCGAGCCCCTCTCCCAAGCGGAAGCGCCGCCCGCCGCGCCCCCTGGCGCCATCCTCGACTGGGGCCGCCGCCTGCAGGTATTCTGCTCCCTGTGGTGGCACCGACGCCTCGAGCGCCGGCCCCTCCGGCTCGCCTCCTGGATCCTGCTCTCGGCGGGCGCCGTGGGCACCATCCAGCTCGGCCCCCTGCTCCGCGCAGCCCCGGCGGCCCCCGCGCCCCTCACGCCGCTGGAGGCCTACGGCCGCACGGTCTACGAGCGAGAGGGCTGCGCCACCTGCCACACCCAGGCCGTGAGGCCCCTGCTCGCGGATACCAAGCGGTACGGCCCCATCAGCGCCGACACCGAACCCGTGGAGCCCGGCCCCTCCCTCTGGGGCACCCGCCGCGTCGGCCCCGACCTCGCACGTGAGGGTGGCCGCCGCTCCACGCGCTGGCAGGTCACCCACCTGGACGACCCGCGGGCCGTCTCCCCCGGCTCGATCATGCCGTCCTACCGGCACCTCTTCGAGCAGCCCAGGGACCTCCCGCGACTCGTGCACCGCTCGGGGCTCACCAAGACCCCGACCGCCGCCGCGTCTCGGGCCGCCGCGCAGGCCGCCGAGCTCGTCTCGGAGTTCGAGGCCCAGAATGGCGCGCCCCTCCTGCGGCCGGGCGCCGGCGCGCCGGTGCCGCTCGAGGCCTCGGACGCCATCGCCCTGGTGGCCTACCTCCAGCAGCTCGGGCTACCCTCCCAAGACGACCTCCCCACCCCGGCGAGCTCCCAGTAGCCCAGACCCCGCGGCCTTGCGCCCCGGTTGAACTCAACGCCCCGCCGCCCACTCCTACTGCGCCATGTCAGACCTCGACCCCAGCCAGCCCCAGCGCCCCCCGGCGCATGGTATCGAGGAGGGAGACCACCCCCTCCCCGGCTGGTGGTCCCTCGCGGCGCTGGCCACTGCGGTGCTGGCCTTCGGCTCGATCTTCCTGTCGGTGATCCGCCCGGACCTGACGGACCCCGCGGCGAGCTACGACCGCGCCGTGACCGCCGAGCTCCAGGCCCAGTTCGCGGAGATCGGCAACCTGGCGCCGACCGCGGGGACCATGGGCGCGTTCATGACCGACCCCGAGAAGAGCCGTTGGCTGAGGGTCGGTCAGTCGATCTTCGCGGCGAACTGCGTCTCTTGCCACGGCAGCGACGGGGCCGGCGTCTCCGGTCCGAACCTGACCGACGACCACTACATCCGCGTGCGCAAACTGGAGGACGTGGCCGAGACCGTCATCGGCGGCTCCATCGCGGCGGGCATGCCCGCCTGGAAGGACCAGCTAAGCATGAACGAGATCGTGCTGGTGTCCGCCTACGCGGCGTCCCTGCGCGGAGGCTTCGTGGAGGGCAAGGAGCGCGACGGAGAGCCCATCGACCCCTGGTTCCCCGGCGGGTCAGACTGAGGGCACCTCGCCCGCGGCTCCGCCTGCTGCGGGCCCGCCCACGGGCAGAAGAGGCGCCCAGCCTGTCCGAGATGCGGGGCTGTCGTGCACACTCTCTGCATGACCGCGCTCTCCCTGATCCGACGTAGCCTCCTCGCCAGCACCGCCGTCCTCCTGCTCGCCGCGCCCCGCGCCGAGGCCGCCCAGGGCGGCGCCCTGGAGCACGAGACCCTCTGGCCGCCGACGCTCGAGACGTACCTGCCCGCGGGGCAGACCTACGACCCCGCGTTCCCGCGCCCCGAGTCGGTCCTCGGCTGGCCCGTGGGCACCTGGCACGTGCGCCACGACCAGCTCGTGCGCTGGTTCGAGGTGGTGGCGGAGAAGTCGCCCCGCGTGACCCTGGAGCAGACCGGGCAGACCCACGAGGCGCGGCCCACGCTGCTGGCCACCATCAGCTCGCCGGCGAACCTCGCGCGCATCGAGGAGATCCGCGCCGCCCACCGCTCGGCGGTCCTCACGGGCGCCGCGGACTACGACGGCCCCTCGGTGGTCTGGATGGGCTACGGCGTGCACGGCAACGAGTCGAGCGCGTCCAACGCGAGCCTCCTGCTCCTCTACCACCTGGCCGCCGCCAGCGGCGCAGAGTTCGACGCCTACCTCGAGCGCACGGTGGTGCTCGTGGACCCCTGCGTGAACCCCGACGGCGGCGCGCGCTTCGCCCACTGGGCGAACATGCACCGGGGCCGGCAGCTGGTGGGCGACCCCGCCTCCCGGGAGCACAACGAGGCCTGGCCCGGCGGGCGCACCAACCACTACTGGTTCGACCTGAACCGGGACTGGCTGCTGCTCACCCACCCCGAGTCCCGCGGGCGCGTGGCGGCCTTCCACCGCTGGATGCCCACGGTGCTCACCGACTACCACGAGATGGGGAGCGACTCGACCTACTTCTTCCAGCCGGGGATCCCCAGCCGCCGC
>CAJQPT010000013.1 GCA_905480285.1 uncultured bacterium | reverse complement strand
GCGCCAGGTTCCGTGGCTGCCCCTGCGCCGCCGCTGGCCGCCTGCGGGAGCGTCCATGTGGCGAAGGCCGCCGCGAACAGTGCGTCCGAGCCGGACCCCACGACCTCGATGCCGGAGAATTTCACCGGGAGGCAGGCGCCGTCGTCGCAGGACTGGCCGTCGAGGCCAATCTCCAGGTCACCCGGATCGAAGTCGTCGAAGGCTTCACCGCGGAGGGCGAAGTGGAAGAGGCCCTCGTGGGCCCAGAGCCAGACCTCCTTCGAGTCCGGGTCTTGGGGGTCCTTCTCCTCCTGGACGTAGCGGAAGGGCTCGGGATACTGAACCTCGTCCTCCCAGTCCACGTTGCCGCCCTCGACGGTGACGGTGGTCGGGGTCCCGATCCCCGGACCCATGTCCTCGGCGGTGGGGCCGTGGTACATGTGCCAGTGCTCCGGCGTCGCCACCTGCACCACGAGCTCGACGATCTCGCCGTCGTCCCCGTCAAGCACCCTCGCGAACGCCCGCGCCGCCGCCGCCTCGTCGCCGAAGTCAGGGCTCCAGGTCAGCGGGTCCTCCTCGGGCTCGGCCAGCAGCGACTCGGGGAAGCCCTCCCAGACCGACTCCGGCCCAGCCCCGAGGGTCGCGAGGTCCTCCTCAAAGGGGAGGCACTGGTTCTCGTCGCAGACCTGCCCCTCGACGAAGGCGCTGATCGCCCCGGCGTCCACGCCGGCGGCCGCGGCGCCCCGAGCGGCGGCGAACAGGTAGGTCTTCTTGTCGAAGACGCGCGCCGGCCCGTAGCCCTCGTCCGGCTTCACCTTGGGCTCGGGGTACCAGACCTCGGTCCACGCTGCGCCCTCAAGCTCCCCGGGGGTCACCGTGGTCGGCAGCCCACCGACCTCGCTGGGGTCCCCCTGGTCATAGACCCAGCAGCCGAAGGACGGCCGGACCTGAACGGCCATGAGCACGTCGTCCCCGACGGCCTTCGAGAACAGCTTGACCTTGACGGACTGGGCGCTCGCGGGTGCAAGGGCCGAGAGTGCGACGAGGAGGAGAGTGAGGAGTCGAGACATCTTCGTCCTGGATCGGTGCCGTCTCGCGCCGGCGTTGGCGGAAGAGGGGGCGGGGAGAAGTTAGCAGGAGGCCGCGGAGCCGTGACCGACTGCCACCCGAGGAGTACGGCGTTTTGCGCTCCGTCGGAGGCACAATCAGGGCTCTTGCGGACCTGAAACGTGCCTCGATCACGATCCTTGCACCTGACGCTCATGGCGAGAACCGCCGGGCTCCGACACAGTGGAGAGGCGCCCAGCGCCGCGAACCATGAAGCTACACCACGCCCTTCCGCTCTTGCTGAGCACCCTGACCTTCCTCGCCGTCGCCAACCAGGAGCGATCCTCGCGCGCCCGAGGCGTCTCCCAGACCGCGCAAGAGCAGGGCGGAGGCAAGGCCACCACCGACGCTCCGGATCAGGCCCGCCGTGACTTCCCGGGCAGCACCCGAGACACGACGCTCGACGTGTTCGGTCGACGGAAGACCACCTCGGAGGTGAAGTCACCCCAGGAGCTCCTCATCGGCGGATGGAAGCTCCAGAGCATGAAGCTCCGCAAGGGCCCCAAGTCAAGCCAGGGCGTCTCCGGGCTGCTCGTGATCAGCGACCACTTCCTCTCCCTCGAACTCCACGGCCAAGGGGACCCCACCTCTCGCACCAACGGGCTGGCGTTCCACATGTCCCTGGGGGGCGAGTATGTGCTGACGCCCGACGATGGCCTCAGCCTCCGAACCATGATCGGCAGCTTCCAGGACTCCGACAGCGAACAGTTGGCCTGGGAGCGGACAGGGAAGACGCGCGAGTTCAAGGCGGTCTTCAGCGAGCGCCAGCTCGCCCTCTCATGGGGTGGCGGCGCCAACCAACTCGTCTTCGGCCGCCGAGCGCCGACGATGAGCGGCCGGATCGACATCTTCGGCCGCCTGATCCAACCCTCCGCCGACGCCCCCTCTCAGTCCCTGGACATCTTCGGGCGTGAGTTACCGGAAGAGCCGAGCGAAGAGAAGGACATCTTCGGCCGGAGCATCCCGGGCTCGGGGAGCGGGACGACGGGCGCGCAGCCGGGCACCTCCAAGACTGGTACCTCCAGGACTGGCTCCTCAGGGACTGGCGGCGACCGGCAGCGCTAGCTGCCGACTAACACTGGCTGAACCCGCAGGAGTGGCACATCACGCAGCCCTCCTCGAACGAGATCCCGCCCTCACACTGGGGGCACTTGACCTTGTAGCGCTCGGCGTCGTTCACCTTCGCGCCCGAGGAGCGCTTCTGGTTCGGCTCGCCGTCAAGCTCTTCGGCGGACACGCGCCCGAGCAGGAGCGCCTCGAGGCCGTGCGCGTCCTTGGCGGTCTTGTAGCGATGCAGCGCGGTCGCGAGGCCGTCAGCGAGGGACATGATCCGCCCGTCCTTGGTCGGAACCGAGAGGCTGGAGCCGATCCCGGAGAGCTGGGAGACGGCCTTCTCGAGGCTGCCGTTGGAGCGGAGCCAGAGCGAGAGGATGCGACAGATGGCCTCGAGGTCCGAGTTCGCCACGTCGCCGCCCTTGCCGAGCTGCGCGAAGACCTCGCGCTCGAGCCCGCTCCGCGGATCAACGGACACCTTCACGTGCATGTTGCCGAAGGGCGTCATCTGCCGGATCCGCAGGGACGGCATGATCTCCGGCAGGCGGACGGGGTCGAGCTGGGCTCCCCCTTGGATGACTTCGGCGGCAGGAGTCGGGTGTGCGGTCCCGGCCCCCGCCGCGTCAGTCGCCATCCCTCCCGTGGGACGGTCGGCGCCCTTGAGCGCCATGGGCTGCATGTCACGGCAGCCGTCGCGGTACACAGTGACACCTTTCACGCCCATGTCGACAGCCATGTCGTAGATCTGTCGAACATCCTCGACGCTGGCGGACTTGGGGAAGTTGATCGTCTTCGAGATCGACGCGTCGCAGTGCCGTTGGAAGGCGGCCTGCATGCGCATGTGCCACTCGGGCGAGATGTCGTGCGCCGTCACGAACAGGCGTTGGTCCGCCTTGGGGATGTCGTCAAGGTGGGCGATGGTGCCGTCCGCGAGGATCTTCTCCACAAGCTCGCTCGAGAAGTACCCGGCAGCCTCCGCCGCGCGCTCGAAGACCTCGTTGACCTCGCGCATGACGGTGGGCTTGCCGTCCGCGTCCTTCATGATCTGGCGCTCGAAGGCGAGGCTGAACATGGGCTCGATGCCCCCAGAGCAACCGGCGATGATGGAGATCGTCCCCGTCGGCGCGATCGTCGTCGTGTAGCTGTTCCTGAGGCGTTTTCCCAGTGCCTCGAACTCGGAACCTTCCCAGGCCCCGAAGACGCCGCGCTCCTCGGCCAAGACCTCCGAGGCGAGGTGTGACTCCTCGTTGAGCACCCTCATGATCTCCTCGCCGAAGGCGCACGCCTCCTGGGAGTCGTACGGCAGCCCGAGGGAGTAGAGGGCGTCAGCGAAGCCCATGACTCCGAGACCAATGCGCCGGGTCGAGCGGGACATCTCAGCGATCTCCCGTAGGGGATACTCGTTCACCTCGATGACGTCATCGAGGAAGCGCGTGCAGGTGTGGATGACCTCGCGGTACGCCTCCCAGTGGAAGGTCGACGTGGACGCGCCCGTCGCCTCGTCCGTGCCAGGGATCACGAAGCGGCCGAGGTTGATCGACCCCAGGTTGCAGGAGTCCCAGGCGTGCAGGGGCTGCTCCCCGCAGGGGTTGGTCGCCTCGATCTGCCCGACATTCTTGATCGGGTTGGTGGCGTTGATGCGGTCGATGAAGACAACGCCCGGCTCACCGGAGGCGTGGGCATGCTCGACGATCGAGCCCCAGAGGTCACCCACGGTGCAGGCTGCCCCGTCGCGCTCCAGGGCCGACCAGTCGCCGGTGAGGGGATCGAGCACCTGGTGGACAGCGCTCGGGTCCGCCCTCAGCTGCTCCATGAAGCGATCCGTCACCGCCACGCTGACGTTGAAGTTGTTCAGCTTCGACCGGTCGTCCTTGCAGACGATGAAGTCCGCGATGTCCGGGTGATCGACCCGCAGGATGCCCATGTTCGCGCCCTTACGGAACGCGCCCTGCTGGATGGAGTCCGACGCCTTGGAGAAGACGTCCATGAACGTGAGGGGGCCCGCGCCCTGGCCGCCAGAGCTCTTCACGAGGCGCCCTGCCGGGCGGACCTTTGAGAAGTTGAAGCCCGTACCGCCGCCGGCCTTCTGGATCAGGGCGGTGGCCTTGACGGACTCGTAGATGCCCTCCACCGAGTCCGGCACAGGGAGCACGAAGCACGCGGAGAGCATCCCGCTCCCGCGGCCCGCGTTGGTGAGGCAGGGGCTGTTCGGGAGGAACATCCGCTGGCTCATGAGCGTGTAGAAGTCCCTGGCGACCTCGAGGGCCTCCTCCGGCTCCGCGTCGAACTTCACCTCAGCCCCGGCGACGGTGCGCGCCACGCGCCAGAACATCTGGCGCGGGGTCTCGTCGAGCTCTCCGTCCTCGCCGCGGATCAGGTAGCGACGCTCGAGCACCTTCAGCGAGTTCTCGCCGAGGTCCGGGTCCGGCAGATCCGCAGGGGGATCAATGCCTCCGAGGAGCGCCCCGGCGTCCTCCGCGTCTCGCGTCTCACCGGCGGGCTCCGAGGTCTCCGCGCCGTCAGTGACGGCGCTCACTCCGGTGGCCTCAAGGTCGTGCTGGAGAAGGTCGGCTGCGTGCGGCTGCGTCGAGGTCACGTGGTGTGGACTGGGCTTGGGACTCTTCGTCAACGTCGCCCCATCAGGCACGGGTGCCGACCTGCGCCCATGATTCTCGCCAGCGGCTTCCGTTGCAAGGGGGGGCCTTCCATCGAGTGCCTCCAGCCCGCGAAGCGCCGGCTCTACCCGCGCCCAGGCCGGAGTCGATCCAGCACCTTCTTGCTGATCGCTCGAACGTCCTCGATCCCCAGCACGAGGGCCGCTCCCAGGTAGGCCCCGCCGCCCGCGCCGATGGCCAGGAAGAGCGCCAGGGCGGGTCCGAGCACATCGTCGAGCGCCTGCTCGACGGCGCCTGCGGCGACGCCCGAGACGGCAGCGGCCGCGAGGATCCTGGGCAGCGCATGCCTGAAGGGCACATCGCTCTTGGGGAGCCCGAGGAGACGCGAGAGGCCAGGAAGTAGCATCGCGACGTTGAGGGCGCTCGTCACCGCCGTCGCCGCGGCCAGCCCCTCCACGTCCATGCCCAGCCCCACGAGGAAGAGCACGTTGAGCAGTCCGTTGAGCACGAGCATCGCGGCGGAGACCTTCACCGGTGTGGAAAAATCCCCAACCGAGTAGTAGGTGCGCGCCACGAGGCCCGTGGCGCCGGCCGGGACGATGGCGAAGCAGAGCGCCTTCAGAGCACGGGTGGTCCGATCCACACCCTCCGGGCCGAAGGCCCCGTGCTCGAAGGAGACCTCCACCACCGGCCTCGCGAGGACGAACAGCCCCACAGCCGCCGGCAAGGCCACCGCGGCGATGGCGAGGTGCGTGCGGTCGTGCAGCCGGCGCAGGGCCGCCAGCTCCCGACGGTGCCCAAGCTGCTGGAGGGCCGGGAACACGGCGCTGGTGGCGGCGATCGCCACCAGCGCGAGGGGGAACTGCTGGACGCGGTTGGCGTAGTAATGGGCCGTGGGGCCGCCGTTCGAGAGCAGGCTCTCGGCCATCAGCCCGTCCACCATCACGTTGATCTGGTAGACCGCCGCTCCGAGGGCCAGGGGCGCCG
This sequence comes from uncultured bacterium, assembly GCA_905480285.1. Classification (GTDB taxonomy): domain Bacteria; phylum Planctomycetota; class UBA1135; order UBA1135; genus Saltatorellus. The sequence goes on along the minus strand of CAJQPT010000013.1, from coordinate 4,570 downwards.
AGCGACGCAGGACCTCTCCGGGGCCGGCAGCTCCCTCCGGGAGGGCACTCAAGCCTCCAGGGCGCCCCAGGAGCCCCGCTGCGCGCAGCGCCGGCCACTGGATCAAGAGCTGCACGACGCCAGCCATCAGCAGGCCCCAGGCGAGCCAGCGGGCCATGGCCATGTGCCGCTCCACGTCGGCCATGCTCTCAGCACCGTACTCCGACCTGTCCCCCCATCCGAAGTGCCACGCGATCACCAGCAAAGTGGCGATCCAGGCGAGATTCATGGCCGCCGGCGCGAACGCGGGCGCTCCGAACTTGCCCCGTACGTGAAGTGCTCCGGTCACCAGGGAGGAGAGGCAGACCAGCACAAGGAAGGGCATGACCCGGATCGTGAGGTCCCGCACCGCGTCAGGGTCCGCCCCCAGCCAGGACCACTCCGTCCCCGGCAGCTGATCGGGGGCCATCGAGACGGCGGCCATGACCAGGAGGCTCAGGATGAAGGACACCACCATCAGCAGCCCGAGCGTCTTGCGGAACAGGACCGCTCCCGCGGGCTCTCCGTGGCTCTCATCCACCTCGGTCAGAGCCGTCTGAAAGCTCACGGCCAGGGCGCCCTCCCCGAGGAAGCGCCGGAAGAGGTTGGGCACGCGGAACGCGGTCAGGAACGCGTCGAAGACGCCTGAGGTGTCCCCGAAGAGCGCCGCCGCCAGCATCTCGCGCGCGTATCCGAGCACGCGGCTCACCAGCGTCAGGCTCGACACCAGCGCCGCGCGGAGCCCCAGTCGACGGTGCCGATCAGGCGGCCTCGAGGGCTCGGGGTGGGGGTCGATCTCGGGGCGTTCCAAGGGCGCAGCGCTCGGTGGATCCCCGGTGTCCCCGCGCGCCCGATGGATCAGGAGCGCGGGGAGGTGCCGCCGAGGGAAGCGAGGCCGCTGAAGGTATCGCGTCACTCAGCGGGTACGCGACCGCCCGGACCATTTCCTGGTCACGGGGTCCGCCGGCGACCGGGTGGCCTCACGGACAGAAAGTGATCTCGAGGCCGTCCGAGAAGTTGAAGCCCGAGCCGCCCACGTCCCTGAGCCAGAACTGGAAGTTCCAGGTCTCGCCGTTCGCGATCGCGACGGGCAGCGTGGGGAAGTCCAGGGCGTACGACGCCGCGCCTGCCGGGTCGGTCTGGACCACGGGGAGGCGCTGGAACGCGCCCCCGATGCAGATCGAGCCGTTGCCCACCTGGACCTGGTCCCGGCCCTGGCCGTAGAAGAACAGCCCGAAGCCCGACGGGTTCGCGTCGGCGACCGTCAGGGACAGCTGGTTCAAGGTGACGTCGGTGGACCCCGTGGCCCCCATGAATGCGCCAGCGGTCCACTGGTTGGGGGACAGCACGCAGTAGTTCTCAGGCTGAGGGCAGCCCGGATCCGTGGCCTCCACGCGCACGTCGTCCACCGCCGCCTCGACGATGGAGCCGCTGCCGAGATCCGACGCGACGAAGCGCACCCTCACCTGGTCGGTCAGCGCCACGTACGCGCCGATGTCCACCGAGGCCTCGATCCACCCCCCGGACGTTCCGGCCCCCGTGGGCCCCACGACCTCGGCGCTGGTCCAGCTCACGCCACCATCGTCGGAGAGGTCCACGTTGAACACGTCGGCGCCCGGCGATGCGCCCTCGTCGTTCGAGTACCAACGCACGTACCGCAGGGTGGCTGTCGCCGAGCCGTCGAGGTCGAAGAGGGGAGAGAACAGCGCCGTGCTGCCGCCGTCCACGTCGTTCTCACCAAGGCCTCCGCCCACGCTCCCCTGGCCCGTGAACCAGCAGCGAGTGCCAGGACTCGGCGAGTTGTCGTTCTCCGGCTGCGCGGCGGTCCCGATCGGGTCCGCCCGGGTCCACTCCCCCGTGGTCGCGTTGTTCGGCGACCCGACGGTCCAGCCCTGGTCGCCCGCTGCCTCGAAGTCGTAGGCCGCGACCACGCGCACGCCCACCGTCAGCTGACCGTCGAGGACCTCGGCTCGGCCCCCCTCGGTGATGGTGACCGTGAAGTTCACGACCTCGCCCACGGGCGTCGAGGGGTCGAGGAGCAGCTGGAGCGGAGCCGCGCCCGTCCCAGTGGTGAAGGACGGCACCAAGAGGGAAGACTGGGCCGTGGTCACCGTCGCAAACGGGCTCGAGGTGGCGAGGTCGATGGTCGCCGCTGCGGAGTCCCCGCGTCCGGAGTTGCGCACGAAGGCCGAGACGTCCACGGGCTCGCCCGGCTCGAAGGACCCATCCCCGTCGCCGGCATCCGTCACCGTGACCGCCTCGGGCCGGAGCCAGGCGCCCGCCGCGAGCACGGTGCGGGCGAAGCTGGTGAGGTTCTCCTCCGCCAGGGGCACGATCCTGTTCTGCAGCGGCCAGAAGCCGTCGTTGCCGTTCCCGATCTCGGGGGTCCAGCCGTAGGTGCCCTTGACCCCGTACTCGTAGTCGAACGTGACGCCGTCCGCCTGGTAGAGGACGATCGAGGCTGGACCGTGGACGTAGCCGTTGTCCGCCACCGCGAGGTCGCCGATCTCACCGATCTCGTCCCAGTCGGGCGGGTACTGGGTCACGTAGCCCCACGGCGCGAGCCACAGGTCGGAGAAGGTGTGCACCGACAGGGAGGTCTCGAACTCCCGACTGTTGATGAATTGGACCATGGCCTGGACCTCCGGCTCGGACGCCGGCGCAGTCCCCCGATACGTCTCCGAAGAGCCGGATCCGCTGGAGCCCGATCCACCCCACTGGAAGGGGTAGTTCCGGTTGAGGTCCACCCCGGTGCTGCCGCCGTTGTTACGGCGGTTCTTGCGCCACAGGCCGCCGCCGACGGGGTCGGTCAGGCGATTGAACTCGTAGCCGTCCGGGTTCACGCAGGGCACCACGTAGATCTCGCGCTCGTCGAGGAGATAGGTGGCCACGGGGTCGCTGCCGTACTCCTCGAGCAGGTAGCAGAGGAAGTAGAGGGTCGTCTGCATGCCCATGGGCTCGCGCGCATGGTGCAGCGCGTCGATGCGCATCTCCGGCTCGGGCTCATCCACGCCGGGGTTGTCGGACACCTTCACCATCCAGAGGTCTCGGCCCTGGAGTGACTGCCCGATGGAGGACTTGGCGGAGACGAACTGGGGGTACGCCGCCGTGAGCTGATCGAGGACCGAGACGACCTCGGCAAAGGTGTAGTACCCCGACATCGAGCCCTGCCCGTAGGGCGGGTTGAGCCACTGGCCGTACCCCACCCCGGCGTTGTCCTCGGAAGCGCCAGCGGTGAGCCGCCGCGCGTAGTACCCCGCGAGGTCCTCGATGAGCACCTCCGGCGTGAGCCGAACCCCGCGGATCTGTTCCATCTGCTCGTCGGTGACCAGCAGGGTCGCCTCGCCGCCCGCGAGGTCCACCGACACCAGATCGAGGTCCAATCGCTGCAGCCGCAGGAGTCCCATGGGGTCCGAGCTCACCTTGACCAGGTGCTGGACCGTGCCCAAGCTCACCGGGACGGGAACCGCGGGGGCTGCGTCGAGGGGCGCGAGCTCAGGGCCGACGCCTCCCTGGGGCGTGACGGCAGGGGAGAGGGCGAGCAGGGAGGCGGTCAGGATGGCGATCGTCATAGGTGCTGGACGGCACGTCCAAGGGTTGGGTTCCTGCACAAGCATGGGAACGCGGAACCAATGGCGCAGCCGAGGACGCCTGCACCGACAGCGACGTCTCGAAACAGCGCCTCTCCCCGCTCCCCCTCACGCGGTCCCGGGCCATCACCCGCTAGCCCCCCCTGGGGATCAGCTGCCGCCGCGCGCCAGGGCTCTCGGGCTCGCCATCGCCCGGATCTCGTCCACCTCGAGGCGGAACGGACCGGCCTTCTTGTCGTAGACGTAGAACTCGAGCCCGCGGATCTGCTCGGCCGTGATCGTGCCGCGCATCCGGCGGCCGAAGAAGTGCCGCTCCATGTCCTCGATCCGGACGTCCACGGTCTGCCACTCGCCGTCCACCGTGGCGAAGCGGGTCCAGAAGGAGTCCCCCCCCATGCCGCTCGAGGTCCGCGCCCCGAAGATGTACGTCCGGCCGTCCCCCTTGACGCGCAGCTGGATCGTGTCTGCGCCGGCGAACGCGCCGTCCGCGACGCCGCAGCGAATCGAGGAGAAGCCCCCGTTGTTCTCGAGCGAGGTCACCCCCTCGAAGATCATCGCGCCCTCGGCCTGACCGATCCGGCCCGTGGACCGTCCCCCCATGACACCGTCGAGGACGGTGTCCCACCTGCGTGTCTCGGCTACGCCCCCGAAGCTGAAGACCACGCGGCCCGAGACGTCGACCTTTGGCGCGGGCCGGGGCAGCTCCCCGGCGAGCACCGCGTCGATGATGCCCCGGTACGCCCAGGCCAGCTCTCGTGCCCCGGCGGACCGGTTGGCCTCGCCCACCATCCCCAGGAGGACCTCACGCTCCCAGTCCAACAGGCCGAAGCCGCCCCCAAGCCGAAGGGCGTCGAGGGCCGTGGCGTAGACCGCACAGCAGCCCGCCTCGTCGCCATCGTTGAACAGCGCCACGCCCCGCTCCACCGCGCCCACGAGCAGCGCCTCGAGCGCGGACGACCGCG
>CAJQPT010000012.1 GCA_905480285.1 uncultured bacterium | reverse complement strand
GCCTGCACGGGTTGAGCCCGAGTTGCGTCTCGTCGCCTGGGGAGCGGTGTCTGCTCGACTTCTTTCAAGGGACCTGCTCGCGCAGGTCTCAAGGGACCCGCTCGCGCAAGGGCCCGTGCCGGCGAGAGGACGACTGCGCGTCGGTGAGGCCAGGCCCGTGCGGTTCGGCGTTGCCGCGACGATGCTCAACAGGGGCGCGGGCGCAATCGACCTCAGGGTCGATGATCGCTTCCTGGTAAGCGCTCCCCGGCCCATCCTATGTGGTACATAACATACATTATCCGAAGCAAGGGGTGCGCTCTTGGGTGCGCCAGGGCGTTTTGGGACCTCACCCCCGACGCCTGCTGCCGTGTCCGTGGGCGGGCACGCCGCGCTGCCTTGGCGGTCCAGTCCGCGCTGCCTGCCGCCCACGCTTCGCACCGCATCGCCCCGGGCGACCTCCAAGCCGCCGGCCCCGCGGGATTGCGGGCCAGTGCATTCCCATTCGGGCCGATGCCTAGGCGTGGCACGAACCTCGTCCCAACTCCAATCAGCCATGGCGCGACAATCACTCCGGCGGGGCCTCGTCCCCGGCCTCGGGCTCATCCTGCTGTCTCTCTCGGCCTGCACGCCCGGCGCCTCGAGCCAGGCCAGCATCAGCTCGCGCCCTGTGGTGGACGGCTGGATTCCGCCCACCGAGGTCTCCCATCCCCCATTCCGGGAGGAGACGTTTCGCCCGAACTGGCTCGAGACGCGGGGCGGGAGCTACGTCTATATGGAGGTCCTTGGCGATTATCGCAGGACCGGCAGCTATATCCGTCCGCTCATCGCCGAGGCCCAGCAGCAGGGTCTGCGCATCGCGCCCAATGCCTCGCCCTTCTGCCTGTTCTACGACGACCCAGGCTCCGGAAAGCCAGTCCAGGAGCTCCGGGCGCGGGTCGGTATCGAGCTCGAGCGGCCCCAGGAGTCGAGGCAGCCGCTCTTCGTGGACTCACTGCCGGGCGGGACCGCGGTCCACGCCTGCGTGTCCGGACCCTATCCGGGAGCGCAGCGTGCCTATCCGCTGCTCTTCCGTTACATGGGCCGCATGAACTGGGAGCGGAACGGCCCCATCCAGGAGATCTACCACGTGTCGCCCGGGCCGGATGTTCCCGAAGGTCGCCTGATCTGCGAGATCCTCATCCCCGTTCGAAGCGCGCCGCGCTGAGGCCGCCAGCTGCCGCGCGAGTCGGGGCCGATCTTCAGGCCTGATCGCTCACCTCTGGGTCTCACCTCTGGGTCTCTGCCAGGGGCGCGGCAGGGGGCCCCCTTCGGTCGTCGCCAGAGGCCCCTCGCCGAGCTGGGGGAGCTCAGTCCCCCATCAGGGAGCGCGCCTCGGGAGGGTAGCAGCAGTAGACGATCGCGTTGCCCTCCAGCGAGATCACGGCGCGGAGCAGGTCGCCGGGCTCGAGGTGAGGGCGGAGGATCTCCGGGAGGATCACCGTGAGCGCCTCACCGCCGCCCCGGGGTCGCAGTCGATCGCCGGACGACTCGAAGTCGCCGGGCTGGGCCCCATCCATGGAGAGCAAGGTGTAGCCCTCGCCCTCGCCTTCGGAGGAGGGCCCGTCAGGGGCGCCGGCGCGGTCTCCCCGCCCGCTGGCGAGGGCGCTATTGGCCCGGCGCAGACGCGGAAGCGACGTCTCCAGTCCGTCCAGTGCGTCGAGGAATTCGGACCCAAGGTCCACCTCATGGGCGTCGAGCGCCCACTCACAGAACTCTCGCAGCGCGGCGACGAGGGCTGCGGCTTCTGCATCGCTGCCGAGCGCTCCGGTCTCCTGGAGCCAGAAGGTGGCGAACTGGAACAGGTCTCGTCCCTTCAGCTCCTCGAAGACGCCGATCGGGCGGGCGAAGGCCGCCAGGTGCTGGAGCGGGTCAAGGCTGGCCACATCGAAGCTCTCTCGTGTGGTCTGGAGCTCCCAGCGCATCTCGTCCACCATGGCCCCGACGACCCCGGGGAAGTCCGGCGCGGGGGCCTCAGGGTCGTCCTCGCTCGGGCCCTCTCCACCCGCGCCGCCCCCGTCGATACCGAGGTCCTCCTCCAGTTTCTGGAGCAACGTGGCGGCGTCCTCTCCGCGCTCCCGTCCGCGCGCAAAGGCCTCCACGGCCTGGGTGCGGTCCAGTGCTCCGGCGGGTTCGTCCGCGCCGTCGGCGGCGACCTCGGAGGTGCCGCGTGGAGCGCCGGTCTGCGCCGCCTCGCCCGGGGCGGGACTGATGAGGTCCCAGGCGCGGATGAGCGCGCCTCGGGCCTCCCCCAGGTCGATGTCGGACTCGAAGGCCAGGGTCTCCATGACCTGTGCCATGGGATCCTCGAGACCGTGGACCAGGCGGGCGGGGTCTCGGGGTGCGCTGGAGAGAACGCTCAACGCCTCGCGGGCCCTGGCCTCCCCGAGCCCGGCTGCGAGGAGGGCCTGGAGCGCCTCCTGCCTCGGGTCTCCCACGGGCTCTGCGGTGGCCTGGTCGCGGTCGACGGCTGGCGCAGCATCGACTGGCGTAGGGGTCGGCGCCTGGCCCCGCGCCTCGCTGGCGAAGAACATGGCCTCCAGGTCACGCTGGCCGATCCGGAGCACGTTCACCGCGCTCTCCTCACGAACCCTGGCCAGGTCGCGGGTCAGCGCGGCGCCGATCTCCGGGCTCCGGACGATGGCGATGGTCGGCGACGCGATGTTCCCCCCGTCGCCCGCTGGATAGAGCCGGCCGACGAGGAGGTCTCCGTGGCGCAGGCGACCCTCGAGGCCCTGGGTCATGAGCGCGTAGGTCCCGAAGCCGCCGAGGTCACGCGCCCAGACGGCCTCCTCGGCGCCGGTCGCCTCGGCCTCGAAGACGCCCGTGTGGGATCGCAGCAGAGACTCCAGGGCGGCGCCGAGCGCGGCGACCTGCTGATCGGCGTCATCCTCGTCGACGAGTCGAGCGGCCACCGCCTCTCCATAAGCCGGCGCCAGCTTCTCTGCCACGCTCCCCCGCAGTGCGGCGCTGTGGTGCTCGAGGAGGAACCACTCCAGGTGCCTGCGGGCCGCGAGGAGGGTCTCCCGGGGGTCGCCGGCGGCGCCAGGCTGACCGCCCTGGAAGAAGGTGTCGACGCTCCCCTCGAACTCGGCGTTGAGGTCGGGGAGGCTGCGGACAAGGGCGCCCAGAACCTCCAGGCAGCGGTCTATGGTGGAAGGGGCGAGGGTCATAGCGGGGACCCTATCAAGCAAAGCGGCCCTTGACCGGGGGCGGCAGGCCAGATCCTGAGCCCGGCACGGCGGGTGGCCGCCGGCCCGTCGATTCCCGCACAAATCCGGGCCAGATCCCGGGGAGCGCGGCCGATGTCGCCATGGAGGCAATCATGGTTTTAGCAATCCTTCAACAGGCATCGGGCGCCGCGGGGTCCACCGCCGGAGCTCTGGATGGGACGCCCTGGATCGACTGGGTCGGGCTGGGCATCGTGGCCCTCTTCCTGGTCCTCGGGATCAAGCACGGGCTGGTCTGGCAGATGACCCGGCTCCTGGGGATGCTGCTCGCCGTGTACATCGCACGGACCCTCTCCCCTGAGGTGGCGCCCAAGTTCCAGTCCATCCTGAACCTGTCGATCAGGGCCTGTGAAGGCATCGTCTGGTTCCTCGTGTTCCTGGCGTCACTGCTGGTGATGGCCTTCATCGGCATGATCGGCAAGCGGGCGCTGGAGGCCGTCCAGCTCGGCCCCATGGATCGCCTCGGCGGCGGCATGGCGGGCGCGGTCACGGGCTTGGTGGTGCACTGCGTGCTGCTCCTGATGCTCACGTCACTCGCCACGGCGGACTGGGCCTCCACGACCATGCGCGGGAGCGCGAGCGCGACCATGCTCGATAACCTCTCCCGAAAGAGCCACATCCTGCTCAACGCCCAGGCCGCCGAGACCATCGTCGACCCCTGGGGGCACGTCCACGACTCCCACATGCAGGAGGCGGACAAGGAGGACCTGCGGCGTCAGCAGGAGGACAGCCGACTCCGTGAGAGGCGGCTTCGAGAGCAGGCGGACGAGGAGAGTCGTCGGCGAAAGTCGCAGCAGTCCGCCGCCAGGGTCCGGTAGCACCCCCCGGGCCGGGGCAGCTCACCAGCCATCAGCTGGCTGAGGGAGGTCCTGATCCTGGTCCTGGTCCGGCTGCGGCTCAGGAGTGCGGAGGCCGGCGCCCCTGAGGCTGTGCCTGTTTGGGCGGCCGGGGCGGTCCGGTGCGCCGTGACGTGGGCGCGGGACCCTGCGCCAGGGCTCCGGTGCGCTGGAGGCAAACCTCAGGCGGGGGCCGCGACCCAGTCCGGGGCGAGATCCCAGGTGAGGGTCTCTCCCTCGACGCACAGCTGGCTCCCGGGCACCCGCTCGAGGATCGCCGCCAGGTCGGCTGCGTCGAGCTCGACGGGCCGTCCCAGACGCCCGGTCAGCCGACCGCCCTCCCAGCGCCAGCGCCAATCCCCGGCGCCCATGGCCTCGGATGCGTGGAGCAGAAGCGCCGCGCCGGCCCAGGGCACCTCCCAGCCGGACAGCGCCGAGGGGGCCAGCTCAGGCGGGTCCCCCTGGGTGTGCACGCGGTGCTCCCCGGAGCGTTCCAGGGTGCGGACGGCGAGGTCCCACAGGATCTGGACCGCCCTGCGCTCGCGGCGGGCGAGGAGCATGTTGGCGCCGCTCGAGGTGGAGACCACGGCGAGCGCGAAGCCGAGGTCCTCCAGCTTGCTCGAACCCTGGGCCAACTCTCCGGCCTTCTGGGCGAAGAGCACCTCGCCCCCGGGGATATCCAGGAGCGATCGAAACCCCACGAGGAGCTGGGTGCCGTTGTTCATCTCGTGGATGAGGACGGGGAGCAGCGCGCGGGGCACGGACTGGGCAGACCAGGCTGTCATGCCAAGAGCCTAGCGAGTTGCGCCCCGGCCGGCCCATCCCCCATGCAGGGGCCCCTCGTAGCTCGGTGGAGAGGGGAGCCATGGAGATGAGCTCAGCGAATGGCGTCCGGGTCTCAGGACCCTGGAGGGCGCTCTGGGAGGAGGCCCGGCGGAAGAGGCTTGAGGGAAGAGGCTCGGCGGAAGAGGCTCGGCGGAAGAGGGTCGAGGGAAGCCCGGGAGACCCGGTGGCACCGTGAAGGGGGGCACCGTGAAGGGGGCACCGTCAAAGGGGGCACCGTCAAGGGGGCACTGAAGAGCCATCCAGCAGGCGGTGAGGGGCGACGGGATGCCTGGGCGCGCTCCACCTGTCGGGTGAGCCTCTCCGCCGACGAGCCTCGGCCTGGAAGGAGACGGCGGGGCTCGGGCGCCTCGTCTCCAGGGCCCACGACCTTCGCGCCCCTCCGGAATCAGGAGGGGCTCCTCAGGCGCTCTTGGACGAGAAGCAGCGCCGAGGGGCCGGAGACGGTATTCTCCTGCCTAGCAAGGGCCGGAGTGGCGGAATCGGTAGACGCGACGGATTCAAAATCCGTTGCCCGCAAGGGCGTGTGGGTTCGAGTCCCACCTTCGGTACCACCCGAGCTATCGGTACCAGCCGAGCTATCGGTACCAGCCGGGCCTTCGGGAGGCGCGCAGGGCCGCGCCGCCGCGACGAAGGTGGCCGGAAGAGGGGTGCGGGGTCGCGCCCCATGGACGAGTGGGCTCGCTCCCAGGCAACGGATCAGCGCGGCGCGGAGCCTGCCCGACGTGATCCGTGGACGCTCCCGTGGAGCTCAGAGCGCGCGCGCCACGAGCTCAAGGCATAGTTCCCGGAACCCGACGCCGTCCGCTGCCGCCGCCAGCGGCAAGAGTGAACGCGGGGTGAAGCCCGGGAGCGTGTTGGCCTCGAGGAGCACGGGCTCCGCGTCGGCGTTCAACTGAAAGGAGCCGTCCCCTCGCCGCTCCGCCGGGACGATGAAGTCGATCCGGGCATAGCGAGCGCCACCGAATGACCCCCAGGCGGTCAAGGCCCTCGCCTTGACCCTCTGCGCGAGGTCATCGGAGAGGTGGCGGGGAGGACAGAACTCCTCGGCGCCGTGATCCGCGGAGTACTTCTGCTCGTGGTCGAAGAAGCCGCCTTCGCCAGGCACGATCTCCGCCACGGGCAGCGCGAAGGCCTCGCTCCCGTCCCCCATGACCCCCACTGTGGTCTCCAGGCCGCGGACCTCGGCTTCGACCAGCACATCCGCGCCGCTCGCGGTCACCTCGTCACAGGCGGCCTCGACCGCCGCATCATCGCGGCACAGGTGCACCCCGAACGACGAGCCTGCGCTGGTGTGCTTCACAAAGCGGACCGGCCCGGGCACTGCGAGAGCCCTGGACAGGGCCCCCGCTCGATCTTCCGTGAAGGAGGCTCGTGTCACCAGGGCCCCTTCGGCGACGCGGACCCCGGCGCGGGAGGCCGCCTCGCGGCTCAGGTGCTTGTCCATGCACAGGGCAGAGCACTCCGGCCCCGCTCCGGTGTATCGGCGCTCGGCTTCGTCCAGGAGCCTCTGAACCGTCCCGTCCTCGCCCTCTCCGCCGTGGAGCGCGAGCAGGAAGACCGTGTCCTCTGGCAGGCTGCCAATGGCCTGTTGAGGCTCCAGCGCAGCGCCGTCGAGGGTCCACTTGCCGGCAGGGTTGATCTCCACCTCGAAGACCGGGGGTGAGACCTCGAAGGAGGGGCCAGTGAGGTCGCGGAGCGCCGCAAGCACCGCGCCACCAGACGTCAGTGAGACGCCTCGCTCATCACTCTGTCCGCCCATCAGCACGGTGATGGGCGTCCGGGTGAGGCGCTCCTTGACGTCCTGGCGGCGCCAGGTCTCCCAGGCAGCCATCAGCGAGGAGCGGGTTTGAAGACCACCCCATTCGCGGTGTCATCGGCCTGGGGCTGGTTCGCAGCGAACTCAGCGGGTGTCTCTGCGAGGCGGGGATCCAGCTCCATCGCGGCGCTCTCCGCCCCCGAGACCTGGCAGGCGAGCCGGGTCAGATCGCTCCGCGTAGTGGCCGGAGAGTCGTTGCCCTCCGCGTTCTTGACGGGGCTGAACTCCTCCTCGCGCAGCACCTCCAGGACCACGCTGGCGCTGGTCCTGGCGAGGGCGTCGAAGATGAACGTCTCGAACTTCACGCCCGGCCGCTCTGCTGGCTGACCGTCCGCTGAGATGCACTTGAGGTTCTTGCGCGCCACGTGCCATGGGAGGTCAAGGTCCCCGCCGTCGGTGAGGGCTTCGACGAAGTCGCGGCGGATGACGTGGGCTGCGATATTGCCGGCGTTGAACAGGAGCTCGCCACGCTCGTCGGTGGCGTTGCGCAGGTCATCGGAGAGGTCGGAGTATTCGATGCACCCGAGCACGCCGTTCAAGAGCCCGAGGACCCCCACCTTCTCCGCCGCATCCCGCTTCGCCACCACCTTGCTCGACATCTCCGCCGCCGCGAGGTCGTGCAGGCCGATGAACAGGGGGTCGGCGTGCCGGCCGAGGGGGTTGTCCACCTGGAAGTAGCTCAGCTGGTCGATCCCGTGCGCGGCCATGTCGGCCAGCGCGCCCGAGGACTTCAGCGCCGCCAGCGTCCCGCCGTGCCCGTTCGGGGCGAGGAAGAGCTCCCCAGGCGCCGCGAGGACGATCTTCCCCTCGGGGTCCAGGGCGGGGAGCATGTCCTGCTGGAAGAGGAAGACGTCGGCCGGGTCGAAGCCGAAGTGGCCGTGTGCGTCGAAGAACGCGCGGGTGGCGGCGTCGTTGGCCGCCGAGGTCATGACATACCAGCGGGGCTTGAAGCCGTGCCGCGTACCGGCGGCCTGAATCCGCGCCGCGTGCCACTCAAAGAGGCTCTTGGAGGTGACGGGGCCAATCTCGTAGGCGCCCTTGGGTCCGTCGAAGCCCAGCCGTGAGCCCTGCCCACCGGCGACCAGCACGAACCCCACCCGACCGGCAGCGAGGAGCTCTTCGCCGCGCGCGATCGCCCTCTTCCGCTCGTCGCTGCGCGCCCCGCTCGCCGAGGCGGGGAAGACCTCCGGAGGGGCGAGCGCCGGGCTGTCCGCCTCGGAGTCATCGGTGAGGCGGCTACCCAGGCGCGTGACGAGGTCGAGGTCGACGCCCTCAAGCTGGGCCGCGAAGGCTGCTTGCTGGGCGGAGCCGAGGCTCTCCCAGAGACCGAGCACGTGACCCTGTCCGGCCTCCTCGAAGCGAGTCCGCAGCGTGCTCATCCGGGCGTCCATGGGTCCGTCGCTCAGAGCTTACCGATGAGGATCGAGACGTTATGTCCGCCAAATCCCAGCGAGTTGCACAGGGCGTTCTCGATGGAGAGCGCGCGGGCCTCTCCGGGCACGTAGTCAAGGTCGCAGGCAGGGTCGGGCGTCGTGTAGTTCCGCGTCGGGTGGACCTCGCCGTTCGCGATGGCCTTGGCCGTCACCACCAGCTCCACGGCCGTGGCCGCTCCGAGGAGGTGACCGATCATCGACTTGGTGGAGTTCACGGCCAGGCTGCTCGCGTGATCTCCAAACAGCCGCTTGATGGCCGTGGTCTCGATGGAGTCGTTGTACGCGGTGCTCGTTCCGTGGGCGTTGATGTACTGGACGTTGGTCGGGTCCACGCCGCCGTGGCGCAGCGCGTCGCCCATGGCCCTGGCCGGGCCGTGCCCGTCCTCCTTGGGAGCGGTGATGTGGAACGCGTCGTCGGTGGAGCCGTAGCCCTTCACCTCGGCATAGATCCGCGCCCCGCGGCGCTTCGCGTGCTCGTACTCCTCAAGCACGAGGAGGCCCGCGCCCTCGCCCATCACGAAGCCGTCCCGATCCAGGTCGAAGGGACGTGACGCCTCGTGCGGCGCGTCGTTGCGCGTGGATAGCGCCTTGGCGGACGCGAAGCCGGCCATGGAGAGCGGTGTGATCGCGGACTCCGCGCCCCCCGTCACCACGAGGTCACACTCGTCCCATTGGATGGAGCGCCATGCCATTCCGATCGCATGCCCCGCGGAGGCACAGGCGCTCGAGGTCGTGAACGCCGTGCCCATGAGTCCGTGCCGGATCGCGACCTGACCGCTGACGGCGTTGGGCATGATCCGCGGGATGAAGTGCGGCGTGACCCGTCGGGCCCCGCGGTCTCGCATGACGTCGTGCTGCTCGAGGACGCCGGTGATGCCTCCGATCCCCGTGCCCACGATCGAGCCAAAGCGCTCGCGCGCAGCCTCGGGGTGCTCGCGGAGGTCGCCGAAGCCCGCGTCCTTCAGCGCCTCGTCCGACGCCATCAGGGCCCACATGGTGAAGGGGTCCAGCTTGCGCTGGTCCTTCACGTCGAACCCGCAGTCCGCTGCGGACCACTGCACCTGAGCCGCGATGGTGGCGGTGATCCCCGTGGTGTCGAAACGATCCAGGGTGGTGACGCCGTTCTCGCCCGCGAGGATCCGCGGATACGAGGTCGCGACGTCGAGCCCAAGGGCGTTGACGGTCCCGAGGCCTGTGATGACTACTCGACGCATGGATGGGGTGCCGTGGACGGCCGCGAGGGCGAGAGGGTGACGAACTGCGACTGATCTGAACCCCTCGCAGGGCAGACTTCAGCGTGCGCCGTGCAGCGCGCTCGCAGTGCAGGGACGGCTCTACTGAAGCTTGGCGCCGATGTACTCGACGGCGGCTCCGACGGTCTGGATCTTCTCCGCGTCCTCGTCGGGGATGTTGATGTCGAAGGCATCTTCGAACTCCATGACGAGCTCGACGGTATCGAGGGAGTCTGCGCCGAGATCGTTGATGAACGAGGTCTCGAGCGAGATCTTGTCCGGGGTCGTGCCCATCTGGTCGCAGACGATCTTGGTGACCTTTTCGTCGACTGAGGTGTCGCTCACGTGACTGTTCTCCATGGGAGGAAGGGGGGCGCCCGCTCGAGAGTCGAGACGGGCAGGTTGCGTGGAAAGGCCGGTGGCCGGCCGTGGATGATAGTGTCCCTGGTCGCTAGAGGCTCAATCCGCCGTCCACGATCAGGGTCTGACCTGTGATGTAGGCGCCGCCTGGACCCGCGAGGAAGCCCACCGCAGCGGCGATCTCCTCACTGGCCCCCATGCGTGAGAGCGGGATGGCGCTCACGAGCTTGGCGCGCTCATTCTCGGGGATCTCGGACGTCATGTCCGTCTCGATGAAGCCGGGGGCAATGGCGTTGACGGCCACGCCGCGGCCGCTGAGCTCCTTGGCCGCGGACCGTGTCAGCCCGATCACGCCAGCCTTGCTCGCAGCGTAGTTGGCCTGACCCGCGTTGCCCGTGACCCCCACCACGGAGGCGATGTTGATGATGCGCCCGCTTCCGGCCTTCATCAGGGGCCGCGCCGCGGCCTTGACGAAGTTCCAGGTGCCCTTGAGGTTGACGTTGATGACGCTGTCGAAGTCGTCCTCGCTCATTCGCATGAGCAGCTGGTCCCGGGTGATCCCGGCGTTATTCACCAGGATGTCGATCCCTCCAAGGTCCGCCCCGACCTGCTTGACGAGGTCCGCGACGGCGCCGTGGTTCGACACGTCGACCCCGTAGGCCCTCGCGCCATCGGTCCGCTCCGCGCAGGCGCTGGCCGCCGGTTCCGCGTTCTCCACGCGTGTGGCCACGCAAGCGACGCGGGCGCCGAGCCCGGCGAGGTGGACGGCGATGGCCCGACCGATGCCGCGGCTGGCACCCGTGACGAGGGCGGCCTTGCCCTCAAGGGGCCTGGCGGTCTGGGATTGGGTGGGGTCGCTCAAGGCTGGCTGCCGGAAAGGAGACGGATCGAATGCTGGACGGGGAGGGTATCCAGGGGCGCTGGGAGCATCAAGCGGCGCCGACGCTCGCCAGTGCACCTTCGACCTCTTCAGGTCGGCTCACGGGGACCACCTCGGCGTCCCCGTCGATCTTGCGGAGGATCCCGGCCAGGATCGTACCGGGAGCGGGCTCCAGGAACCGCCGGTGTCCCTCGTCCAGAGCCCGCCGCATGGAGCGCTCCCAGAGGACCGGGGCGCAGACCTGGGTGGCCAGGGTCGCCTTGACCTCGTCCGCTGAGGCCACGGGAGCCGCGGTGACATTGGAGATCACCGGGACCGTCGGGTCGCAGATCGTGGTCTCCGCCAGCGCTTCGGCCAGTCGGTCTGCCGCCGGACGCATGCACTCACTGTGGAATCCGCCGGCCACCACGAGGCGCCGGACCCGTCGAACCCCATGGTCCTTCGAGCAGGCCTCGACGGCATCGAGGGCAGGGAAGGCCCCTGAGATGACGATCTGGCCCGGGGCGTTGAGGTTGGCGACCTGACAGACGCCGTGCTCTGCGCCGACGGCCGCGAGGGCCTCCGCCTGCTCCGGCGTAGCCCCCATCAGGCTGGCCATTCCGCTCGGGTTCACCTCAGAGGCGTCCTGCATCGCTTCACCGCGAAGCCGCACCAATCGCAGCCCGTCCTCAAAGCTAAAGGTCCCCGCCGCCCAGTGGGCCGTGTATTCGCCCAGGGAGAGGCCCGCCATGAAGGGCGCGGTGGAGAGCTCGAGCCCGCGGGCCTGGAGGACGCGAATCGCCGCCACGCCTGCGGTGAAGATGCCGGGCTGCGCGATATCGGTGCGGTTGACCTCGTCCTCCGCCTCCCAGCAAGCGTCTCGAAGGCTGAAGCCGAGGGCGGCGTCCGCCTCGGCCCAAGTCTCGGCGGCCTCGGGGAAGGCCTCGGCGAAGTCGCGGCCCATGCCGCGGGCTTGGGCCCCTTGGCCAGGGAAGAGAATCGGGAGGGTGTTCATGGTCGGTGCTCCTCGGCTCACCAGCGGAGTGTGGTGGCGCCCCAGGTCAGCCCGGCCCCAAAGGCCACGAGCACAACCGTGTCGCCCTTCTTGAGCTGCCCGGAACGGGCCGCCTCGTCGAGGGCGATCGGGACGCTGGCGGCGGAGGTGTTGCCGTACTTCTGGATGTTCACAAAGAACTTCTCGATCGGCCAATCCAGACGCTCCCGCGCGCCTTCAATGATCCGCATGTTGACCTGGTGCGGGATGACCAGGTCAACCTCACCGGTCTCGGTTGCGGCGGCGGCCTCGCGGATGAGCTCGGACATCTTTGTCACGGCGAACCGGTAGACCTCGCGGCCCTTGACGCGGATGAAGTGGTTGGACTTGTCGTAGTCGGGGTGGTTGTGCGGGCGGGCAGCGCCGCCCTCAGGGATGTGGATGAACTCGTAGCCCGAACCGTCGGCGCCGAGTTCGTGGCGCAGCAGCTCGCCCTGCTGGCAGTCCTCCAGCGGTTGGATGACCGCCGCCCCGGCGCCGTCTCCGAAGAGGATGCAGGAGGTTCGATCCGACATGTCGAGGTAGCGTGAGAGCGTCTCGCCGCCGATGGCGAGCACGTTCTTGGCCCTGCCGGCGGCGACGAACGCCTCGGCGGTCTGCAGAGCTGTGATGAACCCCGTGCAGGCTGCCAGCACATCAAAGGCTCCGGCGTTCTCGCAGCCGAGGTTGCGCTGAATGAGGACCGCCGTGGACGGCATCAGGTGGTCCTGGGTCAGTGACCCGACCACGATGAGGTCGATGTCCTTGGCTTCGACTCCGGCGTCCTCAAGGGCCCGCTGGGCGGCCTCGGTGCACAGGGTGGAGCAGTTGGTCCCCTCGTCCACGTGCCGCCGCTCGCGGATGCCCGTGCGCTGGGTGATCCATTCGTCGCTGGTGTCCACGACCTCGGCGAGGTCGTCGTTGGTGACGACCCTCGGGGGGGTCGAGTGGCCGGTGCCAGCGATTCCGACTCGAACGATGCTGGACATACTGATTGGGGATAAGGAAGGAGCTCGGGGCGCGATCCGCGCCGGGGGAGCCAGATGATCGGAAACGAGGGCCCCGTGATCAACGGCCAGCCGCCGCTACTGGTCGCAATCAGGTCGACGGCGCGCGATCGGAGAGACCCTGAACGATCTTTCCGTTGACGTCAGCGTCGAGCGCTCGGCCAGCAAGCTCGATGGCATTGGAGACGGCGCGGGCGTCCGAGCGCCCATGCCCAATCACCACGACGCCACGGACGCCGAGGAGCAGGGCGCCACCGTACTCCGAGTAGTCCACCTTCTTGCGCACTGTGCCGAGGACCTCGGGGGCCCACTCGGCGCCGTGGGCGGCCATCTCGCGCCCGACCAGCCCGAGGAGGAAGCTGGAGAAGCCCTCCATCAGCTTCAGGACCACGTTGCCGGTATAGCCGTCCGTCACGACGACCTCGGCGGTGTCGCCGAAGATCTCGTTGCTCTCGATGTTCCCGATGAAGTCGAGGTCGGACTCGCTCAGGGCGGCGTGGGCCTCACGGAGCAGGTCGGTGCCCTTTGAAGACTCCTCGCCGATGTTCAGGAGGGCGACCCGGGTGCGCTCACTCTTCACCACATCGCGCATGAGGACCGCGCCCATGTGGCCGTACTGGAGCAGGTGCTCTGGCTTGGGGACCACGTTGGCCCCCATGTCCAGGATGGTGACCGGCTTGCCCGTGAGGCGCACCGTGACGGCGATTCCCGGACGCCGCACGCCCTCGAGGGTCTTGAGACCCACCGTCGCCGCGCCCACCACCGCCCCGGTGTTCCCCATGCTGACGTGAGCGCCCGCCAATCCGGCCTTGACGGCCCCGGTGGCGACGCCGATGGATGAACCCGGCTTGGAGCGCAGCGCCACGGCCGGCTTCTCATCCATCGCGATCACCTCGTCCGCATGGAGAGTTGCGAATCCAGGGTTCCCCCCACGCTCCTCCAGGCCGGCGCGGATCTCGTCCTCGCGTCCCACCAAGAGGATGCGCTCGGCGGGCACGCCACGCTCGACGGCCAGCAGTGCGCCGTCCAGGTTGCACGCCGGGGCGGAGTCGCCCCCCATGGCGTCCAGCGCGATTCGATCAGGTTGATCCATGGGCCGTTCGGGACCGGAAGAGCGGGTGAGCAGGTGAGCAGCTACGCTAAACCTCTCTGCCGGCGCCTTAGGCGAACCGTCAGCAGGGTCATCGCGCGCGGAGTTCACGGGACCGGGCAAAGGCCGCGCACCCCGCCGATCGGATCAGAAGTCCGAGTCGTCCTTCTGGAAGACCTCGCGGCCCTTCTGTCCGCCCTTCTCGAACCCGTAGTGGGTCGCGTCCTCGCTCATGCGATGTGAGCGAGTGAGGACGCCGGACCTCGGGCAGTGGTGTGCCTGAGGGGCGTTGAGCGACAGGTGAGACCGACGCTTGTTCTTGGCGGACTTCGAGGTCCTGCGCTTGGGGTGTGCCATCTTCGGGTGTTGAGCGTGCTTTGATCCGGGGCGCCGATCGGCGATCCGAGCGGAAAATGTTATCGGCTGAGGGTCCGCGGGTCCAACCCCTGGGCCCACGCCTGGGGAAAGAATCTGCCCTGGCGTCTGTTTGACGCCCGGCCGGGGTTCACCGGAGGGCCGCCGAGAAGGCCTCGACCAGCTCCTGGATGGCCGCAGGGATACCAGATGCGCGCTCGCCCTGACCCTGGGCGGTCTCCGGTCGGCCGCCGCCCCCACCGCCAAGGTGCCCTCGCACCAGGCCCGCCAGCTGACCGGCCTTGAGCCCCTTCTCGAGCCCCTGACCCCCGCAGAGGGCCACAAAGGGGATGCCGCTGCTGTCGACGCCGGGCTCGCCGCGGCCCAGGAGCACCACGGCGTGATCCCGGTGGGCGCCCTTGACGCGGTCTCCGAGGAGCCTCAACGAGTCTCGGTCGAGGTCCGCAAGGTCCATGGCCCCGGCGAAGACCCCGCCACGGGATTCAAATTCAGCCTGGACCCGCTCGAAGGCCCGTCCGACGGCGTCGCCGGAGGCGGACTTCTTCTGCTTCTTGGCCTCCTTGACCTGCTTCTGGAGCTGGGCGACCCGGCCAGGGATCTCCTCCACCGACGCCTTGAGCTGACTCGAAACCTCCTTCAGGAGGCGGCGCTGCTCCTGGAACGCGGCGATCGCACCCTGGCGGGTCAGAGCCTCGATGCGCCTGACCCCGGCAGCGACGGCGCGCTCTGAAATCACGATGAAGGGGCCGATCTCGCCGGTGCTCTCCACGTGAGTCCCCCCGCACAGCTCGAGGGACGAGGGCCGTTGCGCCTCGTCGCCGTCGATGGCGACCACGCGCACGACGTCCCCGTACTTCTCACCGAACAAAGCCTGCGCGCCACGCGCCTTGGCCTCATCGGGGGTCTCCTCCGTGGTGCTCACCCGGAGATTCCGCGCGATGTGCTCGTTCACGGCATCCTCAACGCGCAGCACCTCCTCATCCGTGATCTGGGTGGGGTGGCTGATGTCGAACCGGAGCCTGTCAGGCCCCACATACGAGCCGGCCTGGGCCACGTGGTCGCCGAGGGTCTCCCTCAGGGCCTGGTGCAAGAGGTGCGTCGCCGTGTGGTTGGCGCGGATGGAAGCCCGGCGCTCGGCGTCCACAAGGCAGATGGCCCCCTTGCCGACCTCGGGCGCGCCGTCGGTGGTGCCAAAGTGAACGTGGATGTCGCCGATCTTCCGGGTGTCCTCCACGACGAAACGGAAGGTGCCGTCCTGGGATTCGATGATGCCCGAGTCGCCGACCTGGCCGCCCGACTCCCCGTAGAAGGCGGTGCAGTCCAGAACCAGCCGGTCGGCGCGACCGTCGGAGCCCGGGATGAAGCGCAGGACCTTGCCCTCGCTCTGCGTCCGGCCACCCGCGTCCTCGTGGTACACGGTCCGAGTCCCGTCGATGCCGGCGGCTTCCTCGCCGGAGAGGATCTGCTTGAAGCTCCCCTCGCTCTTGGAGACCTCACTGTGGGCCGCCCGAGCGGACTCCCACCCGTCGCCGTCCACGCTGAGCCCGTTCTCGCGGGCCATCAGCTCGACGAGGTCCTGGGGGAAGCCGAACGTGGCGTAGAGCTCGTACGCGTCGGCTCCATTGATGACGTCACCCGCGGTGGACTTCTTGAGCTTCTCGAACTGGACGAGGCCTCGATCCAGCGTCTTGCGGAAGGACTCCTCCTCGGTTCGCATCACGAGCTGGACGTGCTCCAGCCGTGTCCGCATCTCGGGGAATGAGTCCCCGAGCACCTCGACCACGGCCGGGACCACCGCGTGCAGGAAGGGCTCCCTCGCGTCCAGGTGCTGGAGGCCGTAGCGGCTTGCGCGCCGGACGAGGCGGCGAAGCACGTAGCCGCGTCCCTCGTTGCTCGGCGCGACCCCGTCCGCGACCGCGGCGGTGAACGCCCGGACATGGTCCGCGCATACCCGGAAGGCCACATCGGCCTCGCCGTCGAAGCTCCGCCCGTAGGTCTTGCCGGTGGCCTGCTCGATGGCCTCGAAGATCGGCGTGAAGAGGTCGGTGTCGTAGTTGGAGGACTTGCCCTGCAGCACGGCGAGGACTCGCTCGAAGCCCATGCCCGTGTCCACGTGCTTGGACGGCAATTCCACCAGGCTCCCGTCGTCCTGGCGATTGAACTGGATGAACACGTTGTTCCAGAGCTCGATGAAGCGCTCGTTGCCTGCGTTGACGCCCTCCGCGAGGTCCGCCCCGTCGTTGGGGTCAGTCTCGGGGCCACCCCGGTCGATGTGGATCTCGGTGCAGGGCCCACAGGGCCCCGTCTCCCCCATCTCCCAGAAGTTGTCGGTGCGATCAAACCGCAGGACGTGGGCGGGGTCGATGTCCGTCTTTTCCTTCCAGATGCGCTCCGTCTCCTCGTCGGCGGGCAGCCCATCCGAGGCGTCCCCGGCGAAGACCGTGACCCACAGGCGGTCCTTGGGTAGCCCCCACACCTCGGTCAGCAGTGTCCACGACCACTGGATGGCGTCCTCTTTGAAGTAGTCTCCAAAGGACCAGTTCCCGAGCATCTCGAAGAACGTGTGGTGGTACGTGTCGCGTCCCACCTCCTCGAGGTCGTTGTGCTTGCCTTGCACGCGAATGCACTTCTGAGTGTCCACCGCTCGGCTGTACTTCCTGGACCCGGTGCCGAGAAAGACGTCCTTGAACTGGTTCATCCCTGCGTTCGTGAAGAGCAGGGTGGGATCGTCCTGGGGGAAGACGGGAGCCGACGGCACCACTCGATGACCTCGCTCCTCGAAGAACTCGAGGAACTCTTTACGGACGCGCGCGGCAGTGAAGGACATGACGTCGCCAGAACTCATGGGATCAGGGCGCCGCAACCGCTGGCTGCGGGTCGAGAAGAAGTGGGCCGGGGAGCAAGACGTTTCGAAGCCCGGGATCATAGCGAGCCTCGGGAGCGGTTCCCTGCCTGAATGGTCCCCAGGGGCCAGAATCCCCGCGCCGTGGCGCGAAGAGGCACGTTCACGGTCTGACGACACCTGGCCAGATCCGTCACTCGGCCGCGGTGACGGGCAGCTGGGCCGTGTCTTGCGCCCGCGGGCCCGGGGGCCCCTGCCCCTCTCCAGCGTGTTCTGCCCAACCGGCGCCGCCCAGCCACCTCGCGCATGCTCGCCTGCCCCCCCCGCGACCGCATCCAACGGCTCGACGTGGGGCTGACTTGGCGGGAGGCCACGAGCGGCTCGAAGGGGCACGGTCGCCCGTCCTCGCCACTTTCCGTGGCGGTGCTTACCGGGCCAGGGCGTGGCTAGGGCCGTTCCGGCCGATGCCCATGACAAGGGGCGTTGTCCGCTCTACCGAGGCGCCGCAAGGGGCTTGGCCTCTACCCTTCGCCCCTGAGACCAGGGGCCGTCGGGTGGTCCCCCGAGGCTTCGAACGTCATGACGGGCTCATGGGCCGGCCTGCAGTGCCTGGAGGGGCAAGCGCCTTTCGCCCCGGCGCCCTTCGGGACGCCACCGCGCAGCGGCCGGCTGGCCCCGCTCGACGCGCCGCTTCGGTTGCCGACCGCGCACGGACCCGCTCGCCGACCAGGCGGCGACCCGGACGCCTAAGAGACATGGACCCGGACGCCGACCAAGCACGGGCCCGGACGCCGTGGTGCCAGCAGCCCCGGCCGCTGGGCAGGCCAGAGCCCTGTCGCCGAGCCGGTCCGGCAGGGAGGTAAAATCCCCAAGGCATGCGAGTGCTCAAGGACCGCCACGGGCCGGCCTAACGCAGAGAAAGCGCGCTGGCCGATGATGGCCAACGCGCTTCCCCACGAGCCGGGATCGGCCCCTACTTGGAGGCTGAAGCGGCGCCTGCGCCCTTCTTCTTCGGCGGCGCCGGCTCCGCCGGGGCGGGGTCCGCGGTGGCCTCGGGCTCGGTCTCAGCCTCCACCTCGGGGGCAGGCGCAAACTTGGCGCGGATGGCCTCCTCGATCACGGCTGCGAGATCCGGGTTATCCATCAGGAACTGACGGCTCCGCTCCATTCCCTGGCCCAGCCGGATCTCACCGTCCGAGGGGTGCTTCATGGAGTACCACGTACCCGACCGAAGGACCACGTCGGCCTTCATCCCGAGGTCGAGGAGCTCTCCTTCCTTGGACACGCCTCGATTGAAGAGGATGTCGAACTCGATCTTGCGGAAGGGCGGAGCGACCTTGTTCTTGACCACCGTCACCTTGGTGCGGTTGCCCACGACGTTCTCACCATCCTTGAGCTGTCCGATCCGTCGGATATCAAGGCGAACGGACGAATAGAACTTGAGCGCGCGTCCGCCCGTGGTCGTCTCGGGGCTACCGAACATCACACCGATCTTCTCTCGGATCTGGTTGATGAACAGCACGAGGCAGTTCGACTTGGCGATGGCGCCCGTGAGCTTGCGCAAGCCCTGGCTCATCAGCCTGGCGTGGAGTCCGACAAAGCTGTCGCCCATCTCGCCCTCGATCTCGGCGCGAGGAACCAGCGCCGCGACCGAGTCGATCACGACGATGTCCACCGCGTTCGAGCGGACCAGGGTCTCGACGATCTCGAGCGCTTGCTCGCCCGTGTCGGGCTGGCTGACGAGTAGGTCCTCGAGCTTCACCCCGAGCTTTCGGGCGTACGAGGGATCGAGAGCGTGCTCGGCGTCCACGAAGGCGCAAACGCCTCCCTGCTTCTGCGCCTCGGCGATGGTGTGCAGGGTCAGGGTGGTCTTACCCGAGCTCTCCGGTCCGTAGATCTCGACGATGCGGCCCTTCGGCAGCCCCTTTCCGCCGAGAGCGAGGTCCAGGTTGATGGAGCCCGTCGAGATGCCCTCGATCTTCCGCATCAGGTCGCCCTGGGCGCCGAGGCGCATGATTGAGCCGACGCCGTAGCTCTTCTCAATCTCACCGACGGCGGCGGTGATCGCCTTCTCGCGACCCGCGAGGGTTCCGTCGTTGTTGTTGATCCCACGGGTGGGGATCTTGGATTTGGGGGGCTTGGATCGATTCACGTTGGATGCTCCTGTTGCGGTGGTGCGGCCGGTCACGGATGTTCGGTGTCCGTTCGGTATAGCGTCTCAGGCGTCCGGATGGAATGGCCTAGCTGTTTTTCGTCTCGGCCAACCTTTGACGGTCGAGCCGCGTGGGGGTTACGGCGGGCGCTTTGCAGCTTGCTAGCTGGGCGCGATGGCCAGGCCCCAGCTGAAGAGCTGTCGATAGCGCGGCCCTCCATCGGCTCGATCCGCGAGGGACTCCCAGAGCGCCACTTCGGATCCGGTCCAGGTCCTCGAGATCCCGGATTCGAGTGCCCGGCAGGGGCCCGCAGGCGGTCCGTCGAGCCTCGCCAGGGTCACGTGGGGCCGGAAGGCCTGCCGGCGGTCGCCGCGGTGGGCCGCGCACCGCCGCGAGAGTGCGACCTGTTGGGCGCGATTCCTCAGGGCGTGGAGCCGCCCCGAGCCGTCCCCCACCTCGGACACGACCGCGGCGAGGGCCTTCGGGGAGAGACCTCCGGCGGGGAGGAGCTCGAGGGCTCCCGTGAGCTGCAGCTCAGGCGCGAAGAGCCCCCGAAACTCCTCGCCAGCAGAGCGAACAACGCCTGGGACATCCTCCTCCTTCAGCTCCCCGAGAAACGACAGCGTCAGGTGAAGGTCCTCTTCACCATGAACCACCAGGGGGCCGCACTCAGCCTCGAACTCCGGAGCGACCCGGACCAGCCGGCGCGCCAACTCGTCGTCGATGCTCAGGGCTAGGAATAGGCGTTTCATCCGTGGGTGTGGTGGGCCCGGTGTGGTGGGCCCTGTGTGGTGGGCCCTGTGTGGTGGGCGTGGTGCCGCCGGTTAGCGCCTGGAGGTTGCTGTGGAGGGTTCGGCTGCCTGCCGCCCGCGTGACGCCGTCGGGGGGACGGCGCTGGAGGTCCCTTGGGCCCGAAAAGTCAAAGTTGGTGCCAAATCTGCCCCCGATCGGGCGGGCTGCGCGGACTCGGTGGGGAACGGGTGTCGGATCGCCCGTTCGTTCGGGTTGAACTGGAGAGTCATCAGCCCTGGGGAGGTCCCGGAAGGAAGCGAGCCGGGGCCTCCTCGTTTTTTCTGGTCCTTCACTCCTGCGGCCAGTGTTCTGGCGGATGCCCGGGTCGGGTCGGGTCGGGTCGGGTCGACGACTGGCTGCCTCCGTTTCAGCGCGCCGGCCTGCGCGGAGCGGCTGCGCCCTCTCGCCGCCGCGCTACAGGGTCACGATGGCCTGGAGATCCCGGTAGCGCTCGTCGTAGTCCGCGCGCTGGCGGTTGGCGATTTCCTCGACGCTGAACCCCTGAACGCAATAGGACGCTGCAACGGTCCCGTGAAGCATGGCCCGCTTCAGGGTCTCTGGTGAGGCGTCCCCCACGCTGGCGATATAGCCCATGAAGCCGCCAGCGAAGCAGTCGCCCGCGCCCGTCGGATCAATCACCTCGATGACGGGATAGGCGGGAAGAGAGAAGTGCAGCCCCTCGCCCATAATGAAGGCTCCGTGCTCGCCCTTCTTCAGGATCACCACCTTCGGGCCAAGCTCCAGCACGCGCTGCGCGGCGCGGATGAGGTTGTTCTCACCGGTGAGCATGCGCGCCTCCTCGTCGTTGAGGATGAGTCCGTCGACGCGCTTCATCAGCGCGTCGAGGTCGGGGCGGGCGATGTCAATCCACAGGTTCATGGTGTCCGCCACGGAGAACTCCGGGGCCTCGACCTGCTCCAGCGCCTGGAGCTGGACCGCGGGGTGTGCGTTCGCGAGGAAGACAAATCGTGAGTCGCGGTAGCCGTCGGGCAGCTTCGGGTCGAAGTCCCCCAGCACGTTGAGATCGGTGTAGGTGGTGTGGCGGGTGTTCCAGTCGGGCTCATAGCGCCCACCCCAGCGGAACGTCTTGCCCTCGGGGATGACCTCGAGTCCCTCGGTGCAGATGCCTCGACCACGCATGAGCTCGATGTGCTCGTCCTTGAAGTCCCCGCCCACCACGCCGACAAGGCGAGGCTTGGTGTAGGGCGCGGCGGCCACTGCGCAGTACATGGCCGAGCCACCCAGCGCGTTCTCACGGCTGTCGTGGGCAGTTTCGACGGAGTCGTAGGCGAGGGTTCCGATGACGGCGAGAGACATGACTGCGGGGGGTAATGGGCGCAAGACGTGGGCGTTCCGGCCGGTATTCCATCAGGTCGCAGCCCCAGGGACCACCCGATTCCGCCCACGGGTTCGATGTGAGGCGCGCGCCACGCGCTCCCCCTTGGGGGCTAGGCGGGCGAATTCGTTGCGGGCCCGGGGGTCGATCCAGGTGTGGACCCGACGATCGGTCCCGGGATCAGGAGCACGAGGCCCCCCAGCATGGAGAGGCCGTAGAGCCCGAGCCTGAAGATGAGGCTGGTGGCCACGCCCATGGCGTAGGTGCTGCCGAAGACCGCCGCCAGGGACCCGAACAGGTGCTCCCCCACTCCGAGGCCCCCCGGCGAGATCGGCAGGCCGGAGATGGTGTTGGCGATGGCCGTCGTGGACATCCACTCTGCGAACCCAAGGTGGCTCCCGAGCCCCGCCGCGACAAACGAGACCGCGGCGCCGGTCAGGAGGTGATTCAGGCTGGAGAGCAAGAGGGCCCCGACCAGCTCTGCGGGCCGGGAGACCACCAGCCGTGCGGACCGGTCAAGGCGCGCGAGAGCCTCCCCCATGGGCAGTCGGCCCAGGAGGGCCTCGAGGCGGATCCAGCGGCGCACGGACCCGCTGCAAAAGACCGCGCCTCCAACGAGCATGGCGGCGGCCGCCACGCTGACGGGGAGCTTGAGGTCCGCGGCGCGGTCCCCGCAAGAGAGGACGAAGCCGGTCCCGATCACCACCATGGACACCAGCCCGAGGATGCGATCCACGACCACGCTCATGAGCGCTTCGGGGCGACGGGTGGGGTGACGCTTGACGACGGCCACGGCCCGCGCGACATCGCCGCCGTTGAACCCCGGGAAGATCACGTTGAAGAAGAGCCCCACATAAGTGAACCGCACGGCGTCTAGCCAGCGAGTGGGACAGCGGTGGACGCTCAGCAGCCGCCACCACCGCGTGGCCACGGCCAGGGACGCGAGGGCCAGGAGGGCGAAGGCCATCCACAGCTCCTTGGCCTCGACGCCGCTCAGGGTCTCCGCGAGGCCTGGCCGGACGTCGATGAGATCGGCCTCCAGGGCTGCAGATGCTCCTCCGGTGCTGACGAGCACCGCACCCGAGGAGCTCAGGATCTGCCCGTCCTCCACGATCAGGCGCTGCCCAGGGCGTAGATCCAGGTCCTTGACGCTCGCTGAGCTGACGAAGTCCATGGGGCGAGCTCTCCAGTTGCTCTCGATGGACCCCCTGAGGACGAGTGTCTCCTGTCCGGAACGGCTCTCGACCCGCACCTCGTCGTGCCAGTTGATGTTGCGAGAGATCAGCCAAACGGCCAGCGCGAACACGAGCAGGCCGAAGAACCTCCAGCCCGCGCCGCGACGGGCCCCAGCGGCGCCGCGCTCTCGCCGAACCTCGTCGAACATGGCGGCCGTCGACACACCCGTCGGTGGGGCGCTGTTGACGTCCTCTTCAGTCGTTCCCATCAGCTTGCATCTGCTCGCCAAGATGGCTCATTGCCTCTTCGCCCCAGACCAGCCACTCCTCGGACCGAAGGCTCACCAGCTCACCTGAGCTCAGGGCGCTGAGCGCATTCATGGCGGCGTGCTGGGCACGAATCCCGAAGGCATTGTCGGCCACGGCGACCCGCAGGAGTGCCGTCGCGAGCGTGGCCCGCAGCTCCAGTCCCTTGCGGGTCTCGCGCCGGGCAGCCAGCGGGACGCCCGCCTCTTCGAAGGCCTCGGCGATGGCGACGTAGACCGGAGCGTCGCCGGGGAGCGCAGGCGGGAGCTGATAGCCGCTGTACTCCTCGATGATCCATGGTGCGATGTCGTTGGACGGGTCAAGGGTGAGCAGGGCCTCGATACGGTACGGGTCGCCGTAGGTTGTCATCCCGACCCGCAGCGCTGCGGCCCGTACGAGCGGCGAGACATCACGCGCACCGCTCCAGAGCGCCTCCGCCGTCATCCGCTCCTGCACTCGCCGCGAGAGTTCGGCAACCTGGGCCCTTTGCTCTCCACGGATCAGACGACCGCGAAGGAACGGGCTCAGTGCGCCGAGCAGTCTGGCGCCTCCCTGAACGTCGACATCCAGCTCCCCCGCAAGGAAGAGCGCCGCGGCAAAATCGGCGCGCGCGGTCTCGTCCATGCGGCGGCGCGAGACGCTTCGGAGCGTGTCCCGCAGCCCGTCAACCGCCTCGATGAGCTCGGCCGGGCTGGCTGCCTCGCTCGGGGGGACGAACGGGCCGGAGAGTCCAAGGCGCTCTGCGTGCGAGGCGAGCTGACGCACAGCGAGCTCGCGGCACAGTTGGCTTGGCGCGTACACCGCGTAGCGAGCGAGAACCCGAACCTGTTCGTTGTGCCTCCATGCCGTAGGCCCCTGGGTCGAGGCGCCGAGGTCGACGAGGTTCTCGTAGGCGAATTCCGTCGGGTTCGGAATGCTCTGCTCGGTCTGCGGGCGGTTCTCGGCGCTCATCACCGAGCGCACAGAATTCAGCCCCGTGACCATCAGGTCCTTCCAACGGTTGGTGGTCGCTCCCCGGTAGCGGAAGCTGTCGCTGGAGCTCAGGACGGCGTCGAGGTTCTGCGTGGCGACAGAGGTTCCGCGACAGCCGGCGAAGCCAGCGGCGACGAGGAGGGCAATCAGTGGGGCGCGGCGCATGGGATCGGAGTGTCCTCCACCCATCGTCCCGGTTCAACGCCCACGCCCGGATCCCGGTAGAGCGGGGCAGATTCTGAGGCCCATTCTGGGTAGAGGTGGCGCTGCGCGGCGCCTGCCGGGCGTCCCGGGCCGATCAGGAGCTGAAATCAGAGAGGACCCGGGAGGACGGCTGAACGAATCGGGCTTGTGGAGGCTAGCCTGCGTATATGGACGAAGACGCACGCACCGCGGCGGCCGATACGGCCGATGGACTCCAGCTTCGGGGGTTCTCGACGGCGCTCAAGCTCATCTGGGCGGCCCTCTTTGCCGCAGTCGGGGCCCTGACCTTGGTCCGAGTCCTCGACACCTCGACGCAGTTCGATGTGCCTGCGCTCGATGTGAGGTCCTCGACCGGGGAGTGGTCGCTGCCTGCCATCGAGCGGATCTGTCGTGAGGCGCTGGCGGCCCATGGGGAAGACCCTGCGTTGGCCGAAGCGGTGGACTATGCGCCGGGGCAGCGTCTTGGAAGCAACGCCTCGGCGTCGGATCGTATCCTCACCGCCTGGCGCGTCGGCTCCGAAGGGCGTCGGGTGACCATCTCCGTGAACATCGAGGGTTCAATCGCTCGTTGCTTGGTCAGTGAGTCGAAGTAAGGCAGTGCGTGAAGCGCGGCGTGGGTCGGTCGATAGGGGTTTCCCCCCGAACCACTCTCCGCGTGCAGGCCGAGCCCTGGAGTCAGGCATGGTGTTGTGACCGGCTTCACGCGTTCCAATGGACCGTGGTCCTGACGAACTTGCGGTCCGGCGTCTTGATCGCCCGCTGCGGCCAAGGCGGCGCGTCAAGGCCTTCGACCCCGCCGAACGCCTGCATGCGTGCTGCTCTGCTGCATCGGGCGGTCCATGCCTGCCTCCCATACTGCTCCTCCTCTGCCCTGCCCTGCCCTGAAAGCCATGCTCCCTCGCGCTCTGCTCCCGACGCTGATCCTGATCTCTGGGTGGTCCCTGGGCTGCCATGAAGCGGCGGCCCCGGGGAGCGCCGCTTCGGGTGAAGACCGAGCTTCCCGGCCCGAGGATCCCTCGCCGGCAGCGG
>CAJQPT010000011.1 GCA_905480285.1 uncultured bacterium | reverse complement strand
CAGCCGGTGGCGGTCGAGGTGGACGACCGGGAGGGCCTGCTGCTGATCGCGGACGTGGGGCTGCCGGGGATCTGGGTCTTCGGCCAGACCGCGGGCCCGGCCGCCAACGCGACGCGGCGCCTGCTTGCAGGCTTCTCCACCGGGGTCAACGTGCCCCAGGGGCTCGACTACGACTTCGGGTCCGACACCCTGTACGTGGCCTGCTCCAGCGGCGCCGTCTTCGTCTACGAGGACTTCGTCGCGGTGCCCGGAGACCTGCCGGATCGCACGATCACTCCTGGCGACCCTCTCGGGGCGGTGCAGGTCTCGACGGACCTGCACGGCATCGTCCACGACGCAGAGCGAGACCTGCTGGTGCTCACGGACGTGGGGGGAGCGTCAGGGAGCGGGAGCGACGGGGCGATCTACGTCATCGAGGCCGCCAGGACCTCCAGCGGGCTCGTCCCGGTCGCGACCACGGTCGCCGGGCCCAGCACCCAGCTCGACGACCCGGGCGATGTTGCCTGGAATGGGGCCACGCTCTGGGTCGCTGAACGCGCGAGCGGACAGCTCCTCCGGTTCGACGGGCTCCAGACCCTCGAGGGCGACGCGGCCCCCGATGCGACGCTGGCGTTGCCGGACGTCTACTCGGTCGAGCTCAACCCGGAGTTCCTGTCTCCGGGAGCCGGCGGGTCGATCACGACGGACTGAGAGGTTTGGAGCCGTAGCTCGGTCAGGCATCGGATCGAGCGGACACCGGGGTCTTTCGGGGCCTCCGCCCGCGTCAGGAACACGGGCTCGATACCCGCAGAGCGGGCGCCCAGGACGTCGTTCTCCCGGGAGTCTCCGACGTGCAGCGAGCCCTCTGGGCTCGCTTGCAGCCGCTCCAGGGCCCGCCGGAAGAGGACCTCGGCTGGCTTCTCTGCTCCCTCGACGGCGCTGCAGGCGACGGTGTCTGGTCGTAGACCGAGGTCATGGAGCAGGGGCTCCAGGGCGTAGCTCCAGTTGGAGACCACCCCGACGCGCCACCCGCTGGCCTGAGCGCGCTCGATCAGATCCGCGGCGCCCGGGAAGAGCCGGAAGGTTCGGGCGTCCTCGAACACAGAGAAGAGCTGCTCCTGGGCGCAAGCAACGTCTGTGCTGGACAGCCCGAGCCGTTCGGCGAAGATGACCTCGATGAAGCGTTCGAACCACTCGCGGCTGTATCTGAAGGCGCTTCCCTGCGCCGTCGAAATCGTGACAGGGAGGGTCGCGTGAGTCTCGGCCATCAACCTGGCCATCGCGGCAGGGCGCACCTCGACCCCTCGTCGCGCAGCGGCTTCCGCGTAGATCGCCGCGCGGCCGGTACGTTCGATGGCGAGCGTGCCGCCGAAGTCGAGGAGGAGGGCTCTGGTCATCTTCGAGAGCGCGCCCGGGGGCGCCTGGGCATCATGCCCGCGCTGATGGCGGGCGTCTGCCTTCTGCAGTGCGTCTCATGCGTGACCACGGAGGTCGACGACCCGAGGCTCGTCCGGGCCGAGGCTTACGAGCGCGTGGGGTCGTGGTCCGAGGCGGCCGGGCTCTGGACTCAGATCTACTTCGACTCGGGTCTTCGGGATCTCGAGGCCGGCCGACTGGCGGCCCGAGCCTCCCTCGTGGCCGGGCGCCCCGACGACGCCCTTGTGCGCCTCGATGACCTTCTCGCTCGGACGCCCGGGGACCCGCAGCTGCTGGAGATGCGAGGCTGCGCGAGGGAGGAGCTGGGCCGCCCCGAGGCGGCGCGCGCGGACTATGAGGCGGCGCTCGCTGCCGATCCAGACCTGCCCAGGACGCTCTCGAGGCTGGGCGCTCTGGACGTGGCGGACGGCAATCTCGATCAGGGGCTCGACCGCCTGGTCCGGGGAGTCGGGCTGGATCCGAGCGACCGGGACGCGCAGTTCGGCCTGGGCGTGGCCTGGGCCAGCACGGGCCAGATGAAGCTCGCTGCTGAGGCCTTCGGGGCCGCCTTCCGCGGGGAAGAGAGCGTGGCGGCCTCGTCGTTGGGGCGCCGCCTCGAGGCGGCGCGGCTCCTGGGCAGCGACCCGAGGTGCGCGGACTGGCTCGCGCCGCTGCTCCGTGCCTATCCCCAGCACACCGAGGCCCTCTGGCGCACGGGCCAATCCGAGCTCGCCGGCGGGCGGCGGGTGGATGGAATGGCTCACCTGGCGAGGGCCGCGGAGTCGGACCCGGGCGACGTTCCGGCGCTCGCCGCGTATGCCGCGGCGCTCCTCTTGGAGGGACGCGACGGCGATGCCGAGGCGATCATCGAGCACGCCCTGGGGCTCAACCTCACGGAAGCGGAGGCCGCCCTGATCGGGGGGGTGAGGGTGCCTTCTGCCGGAGGCTCGACCGGAGACTCGACCGGAGGCTCGACCGAAGACTCGGCCGGGGATCCTCCGGGTGGCGCGTCCCAGCCGGAGACCGTCGACGGCGCTGAACGGCGCTGACATGCGGGCCTTGATCTCGGTCTGCGCCGAGGGCCCGGTCTGCGCCGAGGGCACAGTCCGCGCCGAAGCCCTGGGCCTCCGCTGAAGACTCAGTCCCCGTCGATCACCTTGCGGACGGCTTCTTCGAGCTTCTCCTCGAGCTCCTCCGCGAAGTCTTCGCCGAAGTCGGTCGCGAGCACGTCCAGCTCCTCGAATGTGAAGCGGCCCGTATCCGGGCTGTAGGGCACGCCGTACTCCCACTTGTTCCCGTCCGAGGCATGGATCGTGATCGCGATCTGGGCGTCACCCTCGACGGGCTCGATGGTGTAGGAGACGACTTCGAACTCGGACATCTGGTGGTGTGGAAGGGGTGGAGCGGAGCGGCGCGGCCGATCTTGCCCGATCAGGGGCGGCCGGGCCAGCATCTAGGCGTTCGCCGGCAAGTGCTCGATGGTGGCGCCGCGCCGGAGAATCCCTGGCTCGACGACGCGGCAGACCCAGCCGCTGCGTCCCACCAACAGCTCGGGGAAGCGCGGGTCGACGGACTTGAGCGTCAGGCAGGGAGCGCGGATGTCATGGATCTCAACCACCGGGCCCTCGCCGAAGCGGAGCCGGTCGCCCGCCTCGAGCTCCCGATCGTCGAGGCCACGGGTCAGGACGTTCTCGCCGAAGGTCCCCGGTTCGTCGCACGCCACGCCGTCCTCACGGAGCGCTTCGTAGACCTCGAGCGCCAGAAGGCAGACGGCCCGGTCTGGCCCCCCGTGACTCTCGTAACGGTGTCCGTCCCCCTCGAGCCCCTCGACGGTGACGGCGCAGGTCTCGACCTGGGGCTTGGGGATGCCGCCTGGCCCCACGCAGACGGCGACGATCTCGGCCGCCTGGCTCATTGGCGGAGGAAGAAGTAGTACAGCTGGCCGGTCGCGCTGGTGGCGCCGGAGCGCTGCTCTGCCTGCGGCCCGACGCCGAGGTACAGGTCCGCTCTACCGGCGGTCCGAATGGCTCCACCCGTGTCCTGGTCGAGCATCAGTTTGGTGAAGGGCCGGCTCCCGCCAGCCGCACCAGGCAGCGCCGTCTCCACGAAGCAGAGGGCGCCGCGCGGGAAGAGGGTCTTGTCCGTGGCGATGGTCCGCTCGGTGGCTACCTCGAGGTTCAGGCTCCCGCGTGGGTTCCCTTCGATGGGCGTGAAGAAGACGTAGGACTCGTTGCGGGCGAGGAAGGACTCCACCTCGCTGGGGTGGGTGGCCGCCCACCTGCGGATGGCCGCCAGGTTCATGTCCTCCGCCGCCACGCGCCCCGCGGCGATGAGCTCCTTGCCGAGGGAGGTGTAGGGCCGCCCGTTCTTTCCCGCGTACCCGAAGCGGACGAGCTCGCCGTTTTCGAGCTCTACGAAGGCGGAGCCGTTCACGTGGGCGATGTAGGCGTCCACCGGATCGGCGAGCCAGATGATCTCGAGGTCACGGTAGCTGGCGTCGGCGAGGATCGCCCTGCGATCGGGGTACCTGCGGAGTCCCGCGGCCGTGGCCTGACCCAGGGTCGTGCCGTCCTTGGCCTTGACCAGGTCTTGGGGCAGCGCGTGGAGCGGGTGACGATACCGGGCCGTGCGGACCAGGCTCCCCGGCAGCAGCGGCGTGCAGTAGCCGGTAAAGAGGACGCCACCCCCTCGACCGTCCCAGCCGGCGCTCTTGTAGACCGCGAACTCGTCCTCGAAGGCGGCGGCGAACTCGTCGGCGTTGCGAGCCTCGTCCAGGAGCTCCCGGAAGCGTTCGAGGCTCGCGAGGGCCCGCTCGTGGGTGATCCCCGCGATGGGGAAGAACTGTTCGGAGTGCTTCGAGCGAGTCCAGCTGATGGAACGCTCGAGGGCGGGCACGAGCTCCTCGCGCTCTGGCCAGGTCCAGGTGCCCCGCATGTCGGGGCGGCGCTCGTCCGGCCCGAGCTCGATCAGGGCGGCGGCGCCCGGCGCCAGGGGCCGCCCGTAGTCCGGCTCGGCGGGGGCGGTCTGGAAGAGCGAGCAGGCCGGTGCGGTGGCTGCAGCGAGGACGGCGGGGAGGGTTTTCCAGTTCATGGTGATGGGGTCACTCGAGGACGATTCGGGCCAGCGTGGCCTGCAGGCGGCGCGGGATCAGGCGTAGCCCCGCGGTGGTGAGCTTGTTGGCGAGGCCAGGGACGGTGACGCGCCGGTCGCGCTGGATCGCGTCCACGCCAAGGCGTGCGACGTCCACGGGGTCGAGGCTCGTGGCGACCTGCGCGCGGCCACGGACGTTGCCGGAGATCTCGAAGAAGTCGGTGTTCGTGCTCCCCGGACACAGAGCCAGGACTCGCACGTCGCAGTCTCGTAGTTCCTCGTCAAGTGCCTCGGCGTGGTGCAGGACGAAGGCCTTGGTCGCACCGTAGGCGGCGTAGCCCGGGCAGGGCAGAAACGACGCCGTCGAGGCGACCTGGAGGATCCGGCCGCAGCCCCGCTCCCGCATGGTGCCAGCGAAGTGCTTGGTGAGCTCGGCCACGGCCACGACGTTCAGCTGGATCATGCCCCGCTCGCTCTCCCAGGCGTGACCGACCCCGTCGCCGTGCATCCCGACGCCGGCGTTGTTGACGAGTACGTCGATGTCGGGGGTGTCGCTGCACGCGGCGATGAGCTCTCGCGCGCCGTCCGGGTGGGCGAGGTCGGCTGGGAGGACGTCGACCTCGATGCCGTGGGCGGCCTCAAGCTCACGGGACAGCGCCTCAAGCCGGTCGAGGCGCCGAGCTGCCAGGGTCAGGTGAGCGCCGCGGGCGGCGAGTTCGCGGGCGATCTCCAGCCCGATCCCGGCGGACGCGCCTGTGACCAGCGCCCGTCGCCCCCCAAGTTCGAACCGCATGGCCGCATGATGGAACATCGGAGGCCCCAGTTGAAGGGTGGGGCCGAGGCGACTGCCAACGAAGCGGGCCGCACACCCGAGATCGAGGCGTGCGGCCCTGCATGGAGTCGCTCGGAGCCGTGTGTGAGCTCAGAGGTCGATGATCATGTCCGAGAAGTGGAGGCGAGTGATCTGCCGGACGTCATCCTCGCCGTCACGGCCGGCGACGGTGTCGGACACACGGGTCACCGTGGCGTCCAGCGGGACGATCGTGTACTCGGCCCTGGGGCCGCTGAAGAAGGCCTCATCCGCCCCGAGGTCGCCCTCGATCTTGTCGTTGCCGCCGCGTCCCTCGAATTGATCTGCGAGGTCTCCACCCAGGAAGGTGTTGTCGAATTCGTTGCCGTTGATGCGCCCGGTCACGGCGCCTCGGAAGCCAACCCGCTCGAGGTAGCGGGAGCGGTGTGTGTAGGCGATCGCCGGATCAAACTGCATCTCGAAGGTCCCGCTGAAGGAGGTCGAGAGGTAGGCAGGGAAGCTCTGACGGGGCGAGAAGAAGGACTCGATCAGCGCGATCGCGTCGGGGTCACCAGCCGCCATGGCGTCCCGGTCGCAGAAGTCGTAGACGTCCGCGGTCCCCGCGGTGCCCTGGCTGGACGGGTCGTGGGCCCAGACTCCGTAGTAGACCGAGAGGATCAGGCCGAGGTAGTTGGAGTCGGCGAGGCCCTGGGGCTGGGCCGACTCGGGCTGGTAGATCCCCTGGATCTCAGCCGCTGTTCGAGCGGCGGTGAGCGCTGCGGAGAACTGGGGGATCGTCGCCCCGAGCCCGAACCGGAGCAGGATCCCGGAGGTCTCGGAGAGGGTGCCGTCGATCGCCGGGTCGGGGTTGAGGTACTCAGGGCTCCCCTCCTGAACGACCTTGGAGCAGTCAACGCTCGCGTAGAGCCCGTCGAAGAAGGCCACAAAGGAGGCGACGGGGGCGTCGGTGACATCGAAGGCCTGCTGCCCCTCCACCACCACGATCGTGGTGTCCAGTGCCGCCACGGCATCGAAGACGTCGCCCTTCTCCGCGCCGAGGGCGCTCCCAGGAACGTCGGTGACCAGCTGCTCGAAGATGGCCTTCACCCGGAACATGCGTTCATCGGAGACGCCCGGCTGCCCGAGGAAGTGGATCCGTTCGCCGCCGGGGGCGTCGAGGTTGGAGTACTTGTCGAAGACCGCCCGGATACGAGCGTCCACGGTCCCGGGAAGCGGGACCACGCCGTCCGGTTCACCGGAGGTGTCGATCTCGTTCAGCGAGGACGTGGGGTTGACGGCCGAGCTCGACGAGCCCCCGCCACCGCATCCGGCGGCGATGAGGGTCAGCGCGGAGAGAGCGGTGATCAGGCTGTGGCTGCGGGTTGCTTTCATGTGTCGCTGGTCAGTGCTGGGGGTCGAGCGGTGCCGCAGAGAGCTGGACGCGGAGGTCGATGAGTCCTTGATCCCCCTCCTTGATCTTGAACGAGCGCGGGTCTGAGGTGCCCTTGTCGCTCTGGACGGTGAGCTGGTAGGAGCCAGCGGGGAGCGGTCGGATCTCGGCCCGGCCACGGTCGTCCGTGTAGCGAGTCAGGGGAGCCTCACCGTCGTCGCGCTGAACGAGGAGCCGGGCACGCTCGGCGGGGAGGCCGAGGGCGCCGTCGACCTGGACGACCAGAGAGGACGAGCTGACGAGCCGGTGGTCCGCCTCTGCCCACTCTCCCTCCCGCAGCTCGCGCGGCTGTGAGAGGTGTGTGATGCCAGCGATCTCGACCGCGGTCCGGTAGGTCCCTGGCCTGAGGGCGTCGAAGGTGAAGGCGCCACGGGCGTCCGTGCGCCGGAGCGTTGCGTGGCGCGGGCTGGCGGCATCCGGACTGGCGTTCGCCGCGTCGCCGTCGACGATCAGCTGGACCTTGGCGTGGGGCAGCGGAGCTCCGTGGGCGTTCCGGACCACGCCGCGGAGGGCGGTGCGACGAGAGAGGAGGACCTCCTGGGGTCCCTCACCTTCGGCGGTGAAGATGCGCGGTTCGAATCCGGCGGCGGCAACCAGCAGGGGCTCGCCAGGACGCGGGACCTCCAGCGTCAGGGGGAGTCGGCCTACAGGCTCGAAGCGCTCCACCTTGCTTCCAAGGGTCACGGTGGCACCCGTGACGACGAGCCCGGTGGCCCCGTCGAGCACCAGCAGCTGGACCGCGAAGGCGCTGGAAGAGTCGGCCGGCGCGGGCGAGGAGGCCGTCGTGTCGCGCTCCACGAGCTGCGCCACGGGCGCGCTGACCTCGTCCACCGTCACCGAAGCGATCTCCGTTCTCTCCACGGCATACGCGGCTCGAGGGCTCTCGGAGCCCGCAGAGAGGGCAAGGAGGGCTCCCGAGACGACCGTCGCAGTGGCGACCATCGCGAGCACGGCGGTGGAGTTCGGCGGCGTTCTCATGGTATGACTGAAATCTACCCGACTGAGGGCTTCCCCTACATCAGCGGGTCTCTTTCAGGCACCGAAGGGTCTCTTTTGAACCAACTGCTCGTCCTCGGCTCGTCGTCCTCATATCGGGCCAAGCTCCTCGAGCAGCTTGGCGTGAGCTTCACCCAGGAGTCCCCTGAGGTGGATGAGAGGGCCTTTGATGCTCAATTTGAGCATTCCTTGCCGGGGGAGTTCGCGCTCATCCTCGCCCGTGCCAAGGCCCAGGCCATCTGGCGGGAGGGTGGCTCGCGCTGGCTCTTGTGCGCTGATCAGGTCGGGGTCTTGGAGGCGCCGGACGGGGCGCGTCGGCAGCTCACCAAGCCAGGGACCTCCGGGCGCTGTGTGGAGCAGCTCATGGAGCTCTCGGGCCGGACCCACTCGCTGGTGAACGGGATCGTGCTCATGTCTGAGGCCACGGGGGAGCGGTTGGAGACCGTCGACCGTCAGCAGCTGACCATGCGCCCCTTCGATCGCGCCGAGGCGACCGCGTACGTGGAGCGTTTCGCTCCGCTCGACTGCGCGGGTGGCTACCGCATCGAGGACGAGGGGATCCGCCTCTTCGAGCAGATTCGAAGTGATGATCACACGGGGATCATCGGCTTGCCATTGCTGGCGACCGCCCGGCTCCTGCGAGAGGCAGGCATCCTCACGCCCTGACGCTCACTCGGCCAGCCAGGCGGCGGCGTCGAGGGCGTGATAGGTGAGGATCATGTCGGCGCCTGCTCGCTTGATGCCGACCAGGCTCTCAAGGGCCACCTCCCGGCGATCGAGCCAGCCGGAGCGCGCGGCAGCCTCGATCATGAGGTACTCGCCGGAGACCTGGTAGGCGGCCACGGGCAGGGTCGTCGCCTCACGAATGGCTCTCACGATGTCGAGGTAGGGGCCCGCAGGCTTCACCATCACCATGTCGGCTCCCTCCGCCTCATCCAGAAAGAGCTCGCGTGTCGCCTCTCGGGCGTTGGCCGGGTCCATCTGATAGGTCTTCTTGTCTCCCTCTTTGGGCGCCGAATCGAGCGCACCGCGGAAGGGGCCGTAGAACGAAGACGCGTACTTGGCGGTGTAAGAGAGGATCGAGACCTCCGTGAAGCCCTCTGCGTCGAGGGCCTCGCGGATGGCACCGACGCGGCCGTCCATCATGTCACTGGGGGCAATCACGTCCGCGCCCGCCCGCGCCTGGACCACGGCCTGACGGCAGAGGACCTCGACCGTCTCGTCGTTGAGGATGACCCCTGAAGCGGCGTCCACGATCCCGTCGTGGCCATCGCTGCTGTAAGGGTCCAGGGCGACGTCCGTGAAGAGGACCAGCTCCGGGAAGCGCGCCTTCAGCGCCCGTAGCGAGCGGGGCACGAGCCCGTCCTCGTTGCTGACCTCGGTCGCAGTGGAGTCCTTCGCGCCGTCGTCGATCTTGGGGAACAAGACCATGGCTCGGACGCCCGCCTCGAGCGTCTGCTCGGCGATTCGCAGCAGCCCGTCGGGGGACCAACGGGTCTGACCTGGCATGGCCTCGATGTCCACGTCCTCCTCATCAGCGTGCAGGAACACCGGGTACACGAGGTCGTGGGCCGAGAGGGTGGTCTCCCGGACGAGGTCACGCAGCGCCGGGGTGCGGCGGCTGCGACGCGGGCGGTGGAGCGGGGGAATCATCGCGCCTCAGAAGCTACTCGATTCCGCCCGCCGCCGACCGGCGCGCCTTCAGCGGCTCCAGGACGTCTCCGCAAAGGCGTCGTGGCCGTGGATACTCTCGAAGTTCCGGGCGTGGACCCGGAAGGAGGCGACGCGCTCGTCGGCCTGGAGCCGCTCGGCGACGCCACGGACCATGTCCTCCACGAACACCGGGTTTTCGTAGGCCTCCATCGTGATCCAGCGCTCATCGGGGCGCTTCAGCACCGGGTAGATCCGACAGGAGGCGCTCTCCTCGGCGGCGAAGATGAGGTCGCCCATGGGGAGCGTGACGGGGGTGCCGTTCTTGTCCTTGAGGGTCCGGACCTCGACGGTGACCGCGCCGCGCTGGTTATGGGCGCCGTAGTCGCTGATCTCCTTGCTGCAGGGGCAGAGGCTGGTGACCGTCACCACGGCCTTCTGGACCAGGTCGATCTCGTCCCCGTTGATGAGGCCCACGAATCCGCAGTCGATGTCGATCATGCCCTTGGACTTCGAGACCGGTGCTTCGCGCTCCATGAACATCGGGTACTCGAGGACGAGCCGCGCCTCTGCGGCGTCGAGCCGGCCCTGCATCTCGCGGAGCATGCGGAGCACGGCTTCGGGACCCAGCTGCCGGTCGTCGGCCTGCACGATCTCGATGAAGCGGCTCATGTGCGTGCCCTTGGACTCGGGCGGCACGACGACGGACATCTCCATCTTGACGATGGTTGAGCGCTCGATGCCGTCGGGGTCGACCGCGGTCGCGGGGTAGCGCACGTCCGTGACGCCGGCGCACTCGAGTCGGATTCCCCGGACGTCACCGCGGCCCTGGACGTCTTCTAGCGGGCCAACGGGGGTCTTCTCGGGGCGGCTCGCGCTCTCGGAGAGGCGACGGGGATCGCTCATGGGGATGGAACTGGAAGCCTGGGCACTGACGCGGCTGGGCGCGTCGACGAGGTCTGAATCCTTGAACATGGTCAAAGTTTCGCCGGGATGGCGACGAGGGAGGCGCAATCTCTTGTGAACCCGCGCGGGAGTCGTCCGCTTCTCGATTCCGGGCCTGAGGTGGGGCCGGCCGCGAGGCCAGAGCGAAGTTCCAGGCGAGCGAGGGAGAAAAGCCACTGGTTTCCGTCCACAGGAGAGATGGACCCCCCGAGGACGAAAGGAGCGCTAGACTCCCGCGCCTCCATCCACGGGGGCGCCCCTTCCGCCAGTCGAAAGGGGCGCCTGCCAGGTTCGTGTATATAGACGCCAAGCGCCGCCCCTCCCCAGACCCCGAGCCGCCTTTGGTTCGGACGCCCTGGACCACTCTCCCCACCCATGTCCAAGACCCTCGTCATCGTCGAGTCGCCCACCAAGGCGAAGACCCTCAAGAAGTTCCTGGGTAAGGACTTCATCGTCGAGTCGAGCGTCGGGCACATCCGTGACCTCCCGGCGAACGCGGCGGAGATCCCCGCCAAGTTCAAGAAGGAGAAGTGGGCAAGGCTTGGCGTCAACGTCGAGGACGACTTCAAGCCGCTCTACGTTGTCCAGCCGGCGAAGAAGAAGAAGATCTCCGAGCTGAAGTCGATGCTCTCCGATGTCGACCGCGTCCTGCTGGCGACGGATGAGGATCGTGAGGGCGAGGCGATCTCGTGGCACCTCGTCGAGGTGCTCGGGCTCAAGGTCCCCTACGAGCGCATGGTGTTCCACGAGATCACCAAGGGCGCGGTCCTTGAGGCCCTCCAGGACACCCGGGAGATCGACAAGGACATGGTCGAGGCCCAGGAGAGTCGACGCATCCTCGACCGCCTCTATGGCTACGAGGTATCGCCCATCCTCTGGCGCAAGATCAAGCCGCGCCTCTCGGCCGGTCGGGTCCAGAGCGTCGCCACGAAGATCATCGTGGACCGCGAGCGTGCGCGCATGCGCTTCGTGGACGCGGAGTACTGGGACCTCACGGCGCGCTTCACCGCGACCAGCGGCGACGGCGAAGGCAAGGAGTTTGAGGCTCGCCTGAACTCGCTCGGCGGCAAGCGCGTCGCGAGCGGCAAGGACTTCGACCCGGACACCGGCAAGCTGAAGCGCGATGACGTGACGCTGCTGGACTCGGCGGGGGCCAAGGCGCTCCGGGAGAAGCTGGACGCCGGCGACTTCAAGGTCATCTCGGCCGAGGAGAAGCCCTTCACCCGCACCCCCTCGCCGCCCTTCACGACCTCCACGCTCCAGCAGGAGGGGAACCGCAAGCTCCGCTTCGATGCGAAGCGCACCATGCGGGCCGCCCAGCGGCTGTACGAGAACGGCTTCATCACCTACATGCGGACCGACTCGGTGACGCTCTCGACGCTCGCCATCGAGCTGACCCGGGACGCGGTCGAGTCCACGTACGGCGCCGAGTTCCTCCCGGACAAGCCGCGCATGTACAAGGGCAAGGTCCAGAACGCGCAGGAGGCCCACGAGGCCATCCGCCCGGCGGGCGACAAGATCGTGCCGACCTCCGAGATCCGCAAGGTGCTCGGCGAGGACGAGGCGAAGGTCTACGACCTGGTCTGGAAGCGCACGCTCGCCTGTCAGATGAAGGACGCCAAGGGGCGCCGCATGGTGCTCAAGGTCGGCGAGGCGGATGGGACGATCCAGGCCGTCTTCCAGGCCAACGGCAACGTGATCGACTTCCCCGGCTTCCTCCGGGCCTACGTCGAGGGCGCCGACGACCCTGATTCCGCGCTCGCCGAGCGGGAGACCGTGCTCCCGCCGGTCGCTCAGGGCGACACCGCGAAGGGGTCCGAGATCTCCGCCGAGGAGCACCACACCTCGCCGCCCGCGCGGCTCACCGAGGCGACCCTCGTGAAGATGCTCGAGGAAGAGGGGATCGGTCGTCCGAGCACCTACGCCTCGATCATCGACACCATTCTCCGGCGCGACTACACCTTCAAGAAGGGCTCGGCCCTGGTGCCGACCTTCACGGCCTTCGCCGTGGTGTCGCTCATGGAGCAGCACATGGGTCACCTGATCGACCCCAGCTTCACCGCCTCCATGGAGGCCGCCCTCGACGCGATCTCCCGCGGCGAGGACGAGATGCTCCCGTACCTGCGGAAGTTCTATGAGAGCGGCCTCGACGTCTCCCCCGGGCTGCGCCCCATGCTCGAGGAGAAGGCCGAGGACATCGACCCGCGTACGGTGTGCTCCATCGCCATCGGCAAGAACGCCGACGGTGAGGACGTCATCGTCCGCGTCGGCCGCTACGGCCCGTTCCTCCAGCGCGGTGAGACCACCGCTCCGCTCCCGGATGAGACCGCGCCCGACGAGGTCACGGTGGAGTTCGCCGAGAAGATCCTGGCGGCCAAGGCCAAGGGCGACGAGCCCATCGGCCACCACCCCGAGAGCAGCCTGCCGATCTACATCAAGACCGGCCGCTACGGGCCCTATGTCCAGCTCGGCGACCAGACCGAGGACAAGAAGGAGAAGCCCAAGATGGTCTCGCTCCTGAAGGGCATGGGCGTCGAGGACGTCGATCTCGAGGTGGCCATCGCCCTCGCATCCCTCCCGCGGAACCTCGGGACGGACGCGGACGGCGTGGAGATCCTCGCCCATAACGGTCGCTACGGCCCGTACATCAAGCGCGGCGCGGACACCCGGAGCCTCGAAGCGGAGGATCACCTCCTCTCGATCACGAACGAGCGAGCCCTCGCGCTCCTCGCCCAGGAGAAGAAGGGGCGTGGCCGCTCCACGCCCGAGCCCATCAAGGTCTTCGAGAACGTCGAGGCCCTCGACGGCGCCTCGATCAAGCTCCTGAAGGGGCGCTACGGCCCCTACGTGAGCGATGGCGAGGTGAACGCCTCCCTGCCGCGCGACATGGAGAACCCTGAGTCGCTGACGGTGGACCACGCCCTCGAGCTGCTCGCGGTGCAGCGCGAGAAGAAGGGCAAGAAGAAGAAGACCAAGAAGAAGGCCGCGAAGAAGAAGGCCGCCAAGAAGAAGACGACCAAGAAGAAGGCCGCCAAGAAGTCGACCTCGAAGAAGAAGGCCTCCAAGAAGGCGCCCACGCGCAAGAAGGCCGCGAACGCCAGCGACGCCAACGAGGGAGCCGCCAACGAGGGAGCCGCCAACGAGGGAGCCGCTGACGAGTCGTGATGCCGGGTGAGGCTGACGCGACGCCCGTCGGTCTCCAGGCCGGCCGCTCCGAGCCGCTCATTCGCACGGACGAGGACCTGTGCGTGGTCTCGTGGAACATCCACAAGGCCCTGGACCCTGGCCTCGCAGCCGAGCTCGGGCGCCTCGTGGAGGAGCGCGCCCCCCACGTGCTGGCCCTGCAGGAGGCGCGCCCGGAGCTGCCAATCCCCGTCGGGTTCGCCGGTCACCACGCCACCAGCTTCCGTCGCGGCCTCGTGGGCCCGGAGGAGGGCGTGATGACCGTCGCTCGCGCGGCGGTTCGGACGGCCCACCGGGTGCGCTCCTCCGAGCGCGAGCTGCGCCTCCTGACGCCCAAGGCGGCGCTGATCTCCCAGCTCCCCCTCAGCGACGGTCGAGAGCTGTGCCTCGTGAACGTCCACGGGCTGAACTTTGATCCCACCGGACGTCAGCTGGCGCGACAGCTGGGCGAGCTCCGGGAGCGGGTGGCTCACCTCCGCGGGCCGGTGGTGGTCGCGGGTGACTTCAATACCTGGAA
Source organism: uncultured bacterium (assembly GCA_905480285.1). GTDB lineage: Bacteria > Planctomycetota > UBA1135 > UBA1135 > Saltatorellus. The sequence continues at coordinate 11,348 of CAJQPT010000011.1, read as the reverse complement.
CGACCGACGCATGGGGGCGGTCCAGGACCTCGCTCACGCCCTCGATCTGGAGGAGGTCGCTCCGGACTTCCCGGGGGGGACCAAGGGCCGGATCCCGCTGCGCAAGGCGCGGGAGACCCTGGGCTTGGACCACCGCCTGCACCTCGACCGGCTCTTCGTCCGGGGCCTCGTACCGGTCCACGCGGCCTGGATGGACTCCTTCCGCTGCTCGGACCACATCCCGCTGATCGCCCACCTCACCTGGACCCGATGAATCAGACGCTCGCTCGACACTGGAGCCTCAATCCTGAGGTTGCCTTCCTGAACCACGGCTCCTTCGGCGCGGCGCCCCACGTGGTGCTCGAGGCCCAGCGGCGAGAGCGGGACGCTCAGGAGCGGGATCCCATCCACTATCTCGCGCCGGAGCGCAGCCTCTACGGGAAGCTGGACGCGGTGCGGACGCGCCTCGGGGGCCTCCTCGGGTGTCCCGCCGAGGACCTCGCCTTTGTCCGCAACGCCACCGACGGTGTCAACGCGGTGCTGCGCTCGTTCAAGCTCGAGGCAGGCGACCGCATCGTCATCACCAGCCACGGGTACAACGCCTGCAGCAACGCGGCGCGCTACGTGGCCGAGCGCGCGGGGGCGGAGGTCTCGGTGGCCGAGATCCCCTTTCCCATCGAGGACCCCGCCGAGGCGGCAGCGGCGATCGCTGCGGCGTGCTGCGAGCGAACGCGGCTCTTGCTGGTGGACCACGTCACCAGCCCCACCGGGCTGATCTTGCCGGTGGACGACATCGTCCGAGCGGCCCGGGCGCGGGGCATCCGGACCCTGGTGGACGCGGCCCACGGGCCCGGGATGCTCCCCATGAACCTGGAGCAGGTCGGCGCGGACTACACCACGGGCAACCTGCACAAGTGGCTGTGCGGCCCCAAGGTCTCGGGCTTCCTCCACGTTCGCCCCGAGCTCCAGGGCTCGGTCCGCCCGTGCGTCATCAGCCACGCGGCGAACACCCCCGCTCCCGGCCGCTCGCGCTTCATCGCAGAGTTTGACTGGACCGGCACCTTCGACCCCTCCCCGCTCCTCGCGGTGCCCAGCGCCATCGACTTCCTGGAGGGGGTCCTGCCTGGTGGCCTCCCCGCGGTGCGAGCCCACAACCGAGCCCTGGTTCTCGAGGGCCAGGGGATCCTCTGCGAGGCCCTCGGGGTCCAGCCTCCGGCGCCGGATTCCATGCGGGGCTCCCTCGTGACGCTTCCGCTCCCAGCCTCCACCGCAGACGCCCCGCCCAGCGGGCGGGTGGATCCCCTTCAGCTCGCCCTCTTCGAGCGGCATCGGGTCGAGGTGCCCATCGTGCACTGGCCCGTCAAGGGTCGGCGTTGGGTCCGGATCTCGGCTCAGGTCTACAATGACCGCGCGGACTACGAGCGCCTCGCGGCGGGGCTGGTGGCCGAGGGAGAGGCTTCTCGGACCTGATCCTCGCGGGCCGGTCATACTGTCGGCGCAGCGCCGCCTCTCGCGGGCCGCTCCTCTCCCATGTATCGCATCCCCGGCTTCCACTTCGAGGACCACCTCTTCCGCCTGCCCCTGGATCACGACGACCCTGCGGGCGGAGCGATCGAGGTCTTCGGCCGCGAGGTCCTCTCGGGGGACGGGGCGCACCGCGACCGCCCGTGGCTCGTCTTCCTCCAGGGCGGCCCGGGGTTCGAGAGCCCGCGTCCGCTCGCGTCCGGCGGGTGGTTGAGCAAGGCCATCGAGCGTTATCGGGTCCTCTTGCTGGATCAGCGGGGGACCGGACGGAGCACCCCCCAGACTCCGGAGAACATCACCGCGATCAGCGGCGCCGCGGCGCAGGCAGAGCACCTGGCGCGCTTCCGCGCGGACGCCATCGTTCGCGACTGTGAGGCGATCCGTGAGGAGCTCGGCGTCGAGCGCTGGACGGTGCTAGGCCAGAGCTTCGGCGGCTTCTGTGCGGTGCACTACCTCTCCACCGCTCCCGACGGCCTCGCCGGCGTGATGATCACCGGCGGCCTGCCGGGCCTCGATACGGGGGCAGAGGACGTCTACCGGCGCACCTACCCGCTCACCCGGACCAAGAACCAGCAGCTCTTCGAGCGCTTTCCTGAGCTGGAGGGGCGCGCGCGCGCCGTCTTCGAGCGCCTTGAGCGCGGGGGCGTCGCCCTCCCCTGCGGCGATGCGCTCACCCCCGAGCGCCTCCAGCTCGTGGGGAGCCAGCTCGGCTTCTCGTACGGTGCGGCCCAGCTTCACTACCTGTTCGAGCGGGCCTTCGTTCCCGGGACGGACTCGTTCTCACGTTCCTTCTTGCGCGGGGTCGAGGGTCTTCAGTCCTTCGATACGAACCCCTTCTACGCCATCCTCCACGAGGCGTGCTACGCCCAGGGAGGGCCCACCGCCTGGGCCGCCCATCGCGTGCGCGAGGAGCACCCCGAGTTCGCACCGTCGGTCGCGCCGCGCGCGCCGATGTTCACCGGCGAGATGGTGTACCCCTGGTTCTTGGAGCAGTTCAGCGCCTTGCAGAGCCTCGCCGAGGTGGGGGAGCTGCTCGCCGCGAAGTCGGACTGGCCCGCGCTGTACGACCCCGAGGTCCTCGGGCGAAACAAGGTCCCGGTGGCGGCCCTTGTCTACCACGACGACATGTTCGTGCCCGCCGACCTCTCCATCGAGACCGCGGGCAGGATCAAGGGGCTCGAGCCCTGGATCACCAACGAGCACGAGCACGACGGGCTGCGCGCGGACGGCGCCAACGTCTTCGAGAAGCTCCACGCTCGACTTTGAAGGGCTCCCCGGAGCGGTCGATGAAGCGACCCTGAGGATGGACGGGCGGGGCAGCGATCAGGCGTCTAGGCTCGGTCTGATGTCGCCAGTTCAGCTCTCCGCTGCTCTCTTCGCCAGCCTGCTCGTCTCAACGTCTAGTGCCCAGGAAGGCGCTCGCCCAGGGCCTCCTTTGGAGCCGGAGCGTGGAGTACTCCGCTCCCTCGAGGGGGCTGGCGGTGGTGCCACGCTGGTGGCGCCGCTTCGTTCCCGGACCACCTACCTGGTGGACGTTGCTGGCGAGACCCTTCACTCCTGGCCCAGTGAGTGGACGCCAGGCAACTCGGCCTATCTGCTGGAGGACGGCTCGCTCTTGCGCTGTGGCAAGGACGCGGGCAGCGCGCCGTACCGCGGCGGGGGTGAGGGGGGCCGGATCCAGCGGATCGGCTGGGACGGAGAGCTCCTGTGGGACTATCAGCTCGCCAACAGCCGCCGCCGCCAGCACCACGACATCGAGCCGCTGCCGAACGGGAACGTCCTGGCCATCGTCTGGGAGGGCGTCTCCACTGAGGACGCCATCGCGGCCGGTCGCGACGCCGGCAGCATCGGCGAACGCGGGATCTGGCCGGACGCGGTCCTGGAGCTCAAGCCGGTTGGCGCCTCCGAGGCGGAGGTGGTCTGGGAGTGGCACGCGTGGGATCACCTCGTCCAGGACCGTGACCCGCAGAAGCCCAACTACGGCGACCCCGCGGAGCACCCGTACCGGATCAACGTGAACTTCGACCGCCGCGAGCGACCCCGGACGGCGGCGGAGCTCGAGCGCGAGGCCGCCGAGCAGGAGCGCCTGCGGGGCCTCGGATACGGCGGGGGGGGCGACGAGCCCCGCCGGGGGCGGCGCGGGCGTGGCGGGCGCGGGGGCCGCAGCGGCGGAGCGGACTGGATGCACACCAACGGGATCGACTACGACCCCGTCACCGACCTGATCGCCATCAGCGTCCGCTCAGCGAGCGAGATCTGGTTCATCGACCACTCGACTACCACGGCCGAGGCGCGCACAGGCGAGGGCGGCCGGCGCGGTCGCGGCGGCGATCTGCTCCATCGATTCGGGCGGCCCGCGTCCTGGGGAGCGGACGGTGGGCAGGTCTTGTTCAACCAGCACGACCCGCAGTTCCTTGCCGCGGCGGGCGCCATCGAGCTCTCCGTGTTCAACAACGGCAGCGGCCGGCCGGGCGGCGACCGCTCCAGCGCGGACGTGTTCGCGATCCCCTTCACCGAGGATGGCGGGTTCGGGGATGGCCTCCCCGCCCAGCCTGAGCTCGCCTGGACCTGGGACGGCGGCGATGAGCCGATCTTCAACGGGCACATCAGCGGAGTCCAGAGGCTTGAGAGCGGCAACACGCTCGTCTGCCTCGGGGAGGAGGGCCGCGTTCTGGAGGTCACCCCCGACCACGTGGTGGTCTGGGAGTACCTGCAGGACTTCAAGCCGGACGAGGGGTCCGAGCGGGGCGGACCGGCCGGACGTAGCGGCCCGCCCCAGGGCCGCCCCGACCGGGGTGGTCCTCCGGGAGGAGGTCCCCCCGGAGGTTCCCCTGGAGTTTCCCCCGGCGGCCGCCGCGGCGGTGGGCCGCAGAGTTCCCACGCGATCTTCCGGGTCAGCCGCTACGACGCGGGCGACCCGGGTCTCGCCCGCCTGGCCACCGACGACGGCGCGTCCGAGCGCTGACGGAAGCCGCCGCGGGACCTCGGCGGTTCAGGTCGCCGAAGAGCCCACACCGTGAACATGCACCACCAGGTCTCGCCTTTGGGGCGTGGTCCGGTGCTCGAAGAGGAAGAGCCCCTGCCAACGGCCACAGACAAGACGCCCGGCTGCCACCGGGATCGTCTCCGAGGTCCGCGTGACCGACGCCCGCAGGTGGGAGGGCATGTCGTCTTCCCCCTCCAGCGTGTGGGTGTAGCGCGGGTCCCCGTCCGGTGCCAGGCGCTCGAACCACGCCAGCAGATCCCGCGCAGCGCTGGGGTCCGCGTTCTCCTGGATCAGGAGGCTGGCCGAGGTGTGGGTGCAGTAGACGACCGCCAGCCCGGTCTCCACGCCGGACCGGGCGACGATGGACGAGACCTCGAGGGTGATATCGGTGAGTCCTCGTCCCGGCGTCTCGATCGCGCGGCGTTCCTGATGGTGGACGACGTTCATCGGCCCATTTCATCCTGACCACGCCGCGCCCGTACCCTCTGGCCCATGGAACCCACCAAGGCTGACCTCCTTGCGCATCTGGAGGATGTCCCTGCGCTCGTGGAGGTGCGTGGGTTGCTCCGCCGCCGCGGGACGTCCCTGGTGATGAGCCAGCAGCGGGCGGGGGCCGGCTTCGCCTTGGCTCCGGACCATGACCTCGCCGTGGGTATCGGCGCGCCGGAGCCGGGGCTCGCCGATGGGCTGGCCGCGGCCGCGCGCGCGGCAGGTATCGAGCAAGGGCGCCTCCGGCTGCGCGCCGCGCCTGAGGTGATGGAGGAGTGGTCTGCGGAGGGGGCTGCGGCGAAGGCCGGCGTGGTGGAGGTCTTCTCATGGGGAGGGAGCCCCGACGTCCTCGCGGCGCAGGCCGGTCGCCATGAGGTCAAGATCATCGGAGCTGGGGACCCCGCCGTGGAGGAACTCCCCGCTCCCATGCGGCGAGAACTGGAGGCGCTGGAGTCCTGGCCTGCGACCGCGGTGGCGCTGGCGGGGGGCGAGCCCGTGGCCTTCGCCTATGCCTTCGTGGAGACCGAGACCCTCTGGGACGTATCCGTGGAGACGGCGGCTCCGTTCCGCCGTGAGGGCTTCGGCGCCAGCGCCGCCGCGGCCCTCATGCTGGAGCGGGCGGAAGCGGGGCTCGCGCCGATCTGGTCGGTCGCCTCGACCAACGGGCCCTCGGTCGCGCTGGCGAAGCGCCTTGGGTTTGTCCCCGCGACGCGCTGGGGCGACTGGCGGCTCCCCTAGGGGAGCACGGTGAACCGGAGGCCGTCGGAGAGCCCGACCGGCGTCGCGGGCAGGAGCCCGGGGTCTCGGTACCACCACTGGCAGAAGATCTCGTCCCCCGGGAGCATCCCGTTGGCGCTGAGGAAGCCGCTGTCCATCTGGAGCTCGAGGCGCCCGGAGCAATTGCCGGGGCCGAGGCCATTGGAGAACTGGACGGGCGTGCGCATCAGGGGCCCGCCCACACAGAGGAATCCGCCGAGCAGCGGCAACTCCAGCCCCTGACGCCCCCAAAAGAGCATCCCGAACTGCTGGCTGAGGACCTGATCGCAGGCGACCACGAAGTCGCTCTGGCTGACGGAGGGTGTGCCCGCTGCCTCGATCGACGGGACGCAGCCTGCCGAGGCGGTCTTGGGGAAGCAGTAGGTGGAGGGGCCGTCCACTGGGATGTGGGGCGGGATGCCGTAGTGGCGCTGGATGCCGAACAGGTGGGCCAGGGCGAGGGCCTCCACTGCCCCTGGTGCGGACAGGGCCGCGGCATCGCCGGGGTTGCTGAGGAAGCCCGCCTCCGTGAGCGCGGCGGGCATCAGGGTCTCCCTGAGCACGAAGAAGTTGGCGGTCTTGGGGCCCCGGTCCACAAGCCCCATGGCGCTGAGGAGCTCCTCCTGGAGCCGATCCCGCAGGTCCGCTCCGGCCGTCCCGTTGGCGAAGGAGAACGTCTCCGTTCCGCTCGCGATCGAGCTGCCGAACGCGTTGTGATGGATCGAGACGAAGCGGTCAGCGGGCCAGTTGTTCGCGGCGTTGGTCCGACTCGAGAGCGGCACCGACGCGTCGGTGGTGCGCGTCATCATGACCTCCCATTCGCCGCCACCTGACGTGTCCTCGGTGTCGGCCTCGAGCAGGTCCCGGAGGCGCAGGGCGACCTCGAGGTTGAGCTCCTTCTCGACGATGCCATTGCCGATCGCCCCGGGGTCGGTCCCGCCATGACCCGCATCGACGAAGATCCTCCGGGGTGCGCCGCTGCCGCCGAGGGCGGCCCCCGCGGTGGTCTCGAGCTGCACGGCGGCCACGGCGGCGAGGCCGAGGGTCGCGACGAGTGTGGCCGATCGGCCGAGTTGGGACAGACGCTGCATGCCGCCTTGGAAGGTACACAGAACTCGGCGACCTCGCCGGGCCTCCAGGATTGAACTTGGCTCCCAATGAGGGAGAATCTGGTCCATGGACCGACGCCTCCAACGCCAAGGGCTCCTCACCGAGCTCGCCGCTGCCCACGGCACGCCGCTCTACGTCTACGACCTGGCGGCGGTTCGTCGAAACCTCGAGCCCTTCGAGTGTTTCGATTCGGTGCGCTACGCCGTCAAGGCGAATTCAAACCTCGCGGTGCTCCGGACCCTGAGGGACGGAGGGGCGCGCTGCGAGGTGGTCTCAGCGGGTGAGATCGAGCGCGCCCGGGCGGCGGGATTCGAACCTGACGAGATGGTCTACACCGCCGACCTCATGGATCGGAGCGCGCGCGAGCTCGTCGCCGAGCTGGGGCTCCACGTCAACGCGGGGAGCGCGTCGATGCTCGAGGACATCGCGGAGCTCCGAGGCGCAGTGGACGTGACCCTCCGGGTGAACCCGGGCTTCGGCGAAGGGCACGACATGAAGGTCACGACGGGTGGCCCCCACTCCAAGCATGGCATCTGGCACGAGGAACTCCCTGCCGTTCGTCGGCGGGCTGAAGCGCTCGGGCTGCGGGTCACCGGGCTGCATGTGCACATCGGATCCGGGCTGGAGGGGCGGTTCATCGAGCGTACGGTCGAGGCCATGGACCCCGCGGTCGCCCTCTTCGGTGAGACCCTCTTGCGCGTCTCGTGCGGCGGCGGCATGTCGTTCCCTTACCGGCCCGGCGCGACGCCGTTTGATATGCAGCGCTTCGCGGCGATCTGGTCCGTGGGTCGTGAGCGCTGGTCCAGGTCGCTGGGACGTCCGATCCAGCTGGAGGCCGAGCCGGGCCGCTTGCTCGTGGCCGACGCGGGGGTCCTGTTGACCGAGGTCTGCGGCGTGAAGTCGACGGGGCGCGAGGGGTCGAGCTTCGTCCTCGTGGACGCGGGCTTTCACACGATGATTCGACCCCTGCTCTACGGTTCATTCCATCGCATCAGCGCCCTCGCAGGCGGAGATCGGCCCACCACCCCGAAGATGGTCGCGGGGCCCCTTTGCGAGAGCGCCGACGTCTTCACCCAGGGGAAGGGTGGCGCCCCAGAGCCCCAGGAGCTGCCAGATCTCGAGCGTGGGGAGCTGCTTGTGATCCACGACGTCGGGGCCTACGGCGCGGCCATGGCCTCCTGCTACAACTCGCGCCCGCTCCCGGCCGAGGTCGTGATTCACCCTGACGGGTCCACACTGCTCGCGCGCCCGGCCATGGACCCCAACCAGCTACTGGCCCTCGAGCAAGAGGCCCTGGGATGAGGGGAGGTGGCCTCCGGGGGCGGCCTGGGCAGCGGCTCCGCCTGGCCCTCGGCCTTGTGGCGCTCACGGCCGCGGCGGCCTGCGCGGCCGCCCCGCCGCAGGAAGCGGCGCCCCGCCTAGACGAGCGGCTCGCCGGGCTCCTCCAGTCCCGGCCGGACCTGTTCGCGGACCTGCTCGACGAGGCGGACGCCCACCGGATCAAGATCGAGCTGGTGGTCGTGGAGGAGGGCGCCGCCGGGCCCACCCTCGAGCGGCACGCCTATGACCGGGGCCCTGAGTACTTCTATCCCGCGAGCGCGGTGAAGACGGCGGCGGTGATCGCGGCCTTCGAGCAGCTGAGCGCGCCGGAGGCCGCTGGCTGGCAGCCGGGGCCGGCCGCGGGGGCGCCGATCTCGCGCTCCACGGCGCTGCGCTTCCACCCCCTCTTTGACGATGATGTGCTCGAGGTGGCGGACCCCAGCCACGTGGACGGTGGCGCGATCACCGCGGGGCACGAGGCCCGCAAGGTGCTGCTCGTCTCTGACAACGCGGCCTACAACCGGCTCTACGAGCTCGCGGGCAACGACGGGGTCAACGGCTCGCTGCGCGCCGCAGGGCTGGCGCACACGCGAATCTTCCACCGGCTCGCGGAGTTCCGCGCCCCGGAGGATCAGCTCAGGGTGCCCGCCATCGACCTCCTGGACGATCGGGGCCGCGTGATCGCCAGCCTCCCCTCCCGCACCGCGTCGTCTCCGGGTACGAACGCCTTCCTGGATGGCGTTGAGTTCGGCCGCGCTCACACCCTCGGGACGCAGTTGATCGAGGGGCCCATGAGCTTCGACCGGAAGAACTTCATGCCGCTGGAGGACCTGGTGGACATGAACATCATGCTCCTGCGGCCGGACCTTCAGCCCGCGCTCGATCGCCTGCGTGGCGGGCCAGCGCGCGCGGGCTTTGGCCTGTCAGAGGTGGACCGAGACTTCATCCGTGAGGCGATGGCCTCCACACCTGGGGCGTCCGCGGACCCGCGCTACGACCCGTCGTCCTACCCGGACGACTACTCAAAGTTCCTGCTGCCGGGCCTCTTGCGGCTCCGCGCCGCCGAGGAGCTGGTGGTGCGCGACAAGGTCGGCCGCGCCTACGGCTTCAGCATCACCAACTCTGAGGTCGTGGACCGCCGGACCGGCCGGAGCTTCTTCCTCGCCGCGACGCTATACACCAACCCGAACGGGGTGGTCGGTGATGGCGTCTACGACTACGGCCGGGCGGACCGCTTCTTCGCTGACCTCGGAGAGGTCGTCGGTCGGGCGGTCCTCGGCGTGGAGCGGCGCCTGTAATCGGAGGCCACTTCCGGCTGTCTGTGGTACAGGGGGCCCATGTTCGCCGTCCTCGCTGCCCTCAGCCTCGCCGTCCAGAGCGCCCCCGCGCCAGACTCCGCCCCGGAACCTGACCCGAATCCTGGCCCGAATCCTGGCCTCGACTTCACCGAGGCCTGCGGGACGATCGAAGCGGCCATCGGCTCAGGGACCATCCCCGGCGCCGTGTTCGTGGTCGGCCGCGGCGCCGACGTCCTGCACCGCTCCGCCCACGGCGAGCGTGCGCCGGGGGTGCCCATGACCCTCGACACGGTCTTCGATCTGGCGTCCCTGACCAAGTCGGTGGCGACCTCCTCGTCGATCATGGTCCTGGTCCAGCAAGGGAAGCTGCGGCTCACCGATCGCGTCTCGTCGATCGTCCCGGCGTTCACGGGGGGAGGCAAGGACGAGGTCACGGTGGAGCAGCTCCTGCTCCACACGGGGGGGCTCTCGCCGGTCAACCATCTGGACGACTACGCGGACGGTCCGTCGGCGGCGGTGGCGCGGATCTGCGCGCGTGAGCTCTCCTCTCCGCCGGGTGAGAAGTTCATCTACAGCGACCTCGGGTACATCCTGCTGGGCGAGATCGTGGAGGCGGTGGCTGGTGAACCCCTTGAGGACTTCTGCGCCCGCCAGGTGCACGGCCCGCTCGGCATGGGGGAGACGAGCTACGGTCCCCTCGACGGCGACCGCCTGGACCGTTGCGCCGCGACCTCACCGGACGGAACGGGGCGTGGAGTCGTGCATGATCCGCGCGCGCGCGCGCTCGGCGGGGTGGCGGGGCACGCCGGCGTGTTCTCCACCGAGGCCGACCTCTCGCGCTTCTGCGGCATGCTCGCCGGCGCTGCAGGGGAAGGCTCGCCCCTGGAGCCCGGCGCGCTCGCCGAGCTCGTGCGCCCGCGCATCCTCGAGGGCGGCGCCGTGGCGCGAGCGCTGGGGATCGACGTGGCGTCGGCCTATGACTCCCCGCGCGGCTCGCGCTTCCCTCGGTACGCCTCCCTCGGACACACCGGCTTCACGGGGCCTTGCTACTGGGTCGATCGGTCGTCGGGCGTGTGGTATCTGCTGCTCGTGAGTCGCCTCCAGGTGGATCCCGGCCCTTCCATGAGCCCGCTACGGCGGGCGGTGGCAGACGCGGTGGCCGCCGCGGCCGGCGTCGACGCCGCGCCGGGCGCGCCCCACGTGAGGACCGGCGTGGACGTGCTCGTCGATGAGGACTTCGCCAGGCTCAAGGGGCGGCGCCTCGCGCTCATCACCAACGTGACCGGCCGCTGCCGGGACGGGCGGCGGACCATTGACGCCCTGCACTCGGCCGACGGCGTCGAGCTCGTGCGCCTGTTCTCCCCGGAGCACGGCCTCTTCGCCAAGCTCGAGGGCGACGTGGGGGACGGCCGGGACGAGGCCACGGGGCTGCCGGTCTTCAGCCTCTACGGCGCCACCCGGCGGCCGACGGCGGAGATGCTGGCGGGGATCGACGCGGTGGTCTTCGACATCCAGGACATCGGGGTGCGCTACTACACCTACATCTCGACGCTCGGCCTCGCCATGGAGGCCTGCGGCGAGGCGGGGGTGGGGGTGGTCGTGCTTGACCGGCCGAATCCGATCACGGGCCGCCGGGTGGAGGGGCCGATCATCGACGCGGACCGCCAGTCCTTCATCGGGTGGCGCCCCCTGCCGGTGACCCACGGCATGACCGTCGGGGAGCTTGCGCGGATGTTCCGAGAGGAGTGGGGCGGGATCGAGTGCGAGCTCGAGGTCGTGCCCATGGCGGGGTGGACCCGGGACATGTGGTGGGAGCAGACCGGCGTGCGCTGGATCAACCCCTCGCCGAACATGCGCAACCCGGACCAGACGGTCCTGTATCCGTG
>CAJQPT010000010.1 GCA_905480285.1 uncultured bacterium | reverse complement strand
CTCGCCGCCAACGCCAAGACCCTGCTCGAGAAGCAGCGCCGCCAGCGAACCACGACGACCGACGCAGCGGGCGGCTTCGAGTTCGCGGATCTGCCTGCGGGGCGCTTCACTCTGAGGCCTTACCTCGAGGGGATGGTCTTCGAGAGCCAGACGGTCCGCGTCGGCGAGAGCGCCCAGTTCATCGGCAAGCCCGTGTCGGAGTACCACCTCGACCTGCGCCTCCCAGACGGAACGGTCCCGGAGGAGGCGACGATCGCGCTCGTCGGCGATCGCAGGACCAGAGGGAGCTACCGCTGGACAAGCGACGAACCGACGATCCGCCTCACCCGCTCCACGGCCTCCTTGAAGGCCATGGTTGGCCGCGTGCAGGGCGGAGAATACGGGCGAGCGGACTCTTCCGAGCTGGCCTCTGACATCAAGGTCATCGACCTGGAGCACGACGGTGAAGGGCCACACCTCTTCGAGCTCAAGGCGCGCTCGCTCCTGTGGGTCACCATCGAGGACGAGTCCGGCCTCGTGCCGCGGATCGAGCCCTGGGTGAAGATCGTTGAGGCGGCGAAGGCCGAGGGCGAGGACCCCGATGACCTCTTTGACGAGAAGAGGTCTCTCGCCAGGACCCCGTCTGGCGCCTTCAGCGTGGCGGATCTGGACGCGGGCAGCTACCTGCTCGGCGCGGGGCTCGGCGCTGGACCCGTGCAGGTCACGGCCGAGGTGCTGCTCGATGGCGGACTCGTCGAGCAGTCGCTCACCCTTGGCGGGGTGGACATGGCCGAGTTCTTGGTCGTGCGTTGCACCGGGCCGTCCGGCAAGAATCTGCTCGACGTCTCCTTCTCACAGCGTGAGGAGCGCACCGGCGGTGGATCGGGTAGCGGACGGGTGAAGTCGATCGCCCGGGGGCCGGGGACGTACTGGCTGCCCATGAGCGAGGTCCTCGACGGCAACGAATGGAACGAGTTGACCTCGGTCGAGTTGACGGCGACCGCCGAGGGCTACGGCGAACTCATCCAGCCGCTGGTCCAGGGACAGAGTGAGGTCTCCATGTCGTTCCAGCGCAGCGCGGAGCTCCTGGTTCGGGTGACGGGGGATCTCTCGCCCGGGTTCATGGTCAGCGCGGTGTCCATCGTGAAGAAGGACGATGGCGGGGATCGGCGGCTGCGTTCCTCACGCAGCGCGACCCGTGTCAGCAGCGAGGGGACCGCTCGGATCCTCGGGCTCCAGCCCGGCCTCTTCCGGGTCGAGCTGAAGAGGGCATCCCAGGGCAACCGCGGAAGGGGCGGCGCGGCGATCGCCTGGCAGGAGATGACCGTTCGGCCGGGCGCCCAGGAGGTCTCGTTCCGCGCCCCGACCTTCCATCGATTCGTGGTCCACGCGCCGGACCTCTCGGAAGGAACCGGGTTCTGGCTGGAGCGGGAGGGGTCCCCGAACAGCGGCTGGTGGGGCGGCAGCGCGAGCGCAGAGCTCGACGATCAGCACCGCGCGACCTTCGAGGACGTGGCGGCGGGCGAGTACAAGCTCAAGACCTGGTCGAACTCGGGGCAGTCCTCGATGGACGTCACCGTCCCCTCGGGCGAGGTCCTGTTCGAGGTCAAGACCGTCAATGCGTACCGCGTGGGGTCCGTGAGTGAGGGCAAGCTCGGCGAGGCGGCTGGCCTTCAGGTGGGGGACCTGGTGACCGCCGTCAACGGCAAGGCGGTCGATCGAGACTCGTTCTGGAACCGCCTCACCCTGGACCTCGGCACCGAGGCGGTCCGGCTCACGGTGGACAGGAACGGCGCGGTGATCGACGTCGAGCTGGGTCCCGGCAAGCCGGGCACGAACATCTCTCGGCAGATCGGCGTCAACTGGGAGCCGACCAGCCGCTGAGGCCTCGCCCCTTGCCGGGTACGCCAGGCCAAGATCGTCCGGGCGAGAGGCCGCCAGTCACGGGGCGGGGCGAGCTCCGGTCGCGCTCGCTTCGACGCAGCTGCAAGCCCCGTCATGGACCGGTCCGCGGGCCCGTTGTTCGAGGGCGTATCGGTCATGGGCCTCTCCTGTGGGGCACCGCGGAGGTGAGGGGGCTCCCTCAGGCGAGCGGCTCTCCTTGCCTGAGCTTCAGCCCGAGCAAGGCGGCGGTGCTCACCGCGGCGAGCCCGGTGAGGTAGTAGGCGGGGGCTGCGAGGTCGCCGGTCCGGGCGATCAGCCACGTGCTCGCCAGCGGTGCCGTGCCACCGACGATGCCGAGGGTCACGTTGTAGGCGATGCCGATGGCGCTCGACCGGATGCGAGTCGGGAACATCTCCGCCATGAGGGCGGGGATAGGGCCCTGGTTGAGCGCGATGACCATCGCGAACACCAGCTGCGCGCTCAGGACGTAGGCGGTCACGCCTGTGTCAATGACGAGGAAGAGGGGGTAGGCAAGCACGGCCATCAGCACCATGCCGGTGAGCAGGACGCGTCGCCGGCCGAGCCGATCCGACAGGGAGCCAGCCACCGGGATCATGGCCAGTAGCGCCACCATCGCGATCGAGTTCATCGCGTAGGAGTGGGGGACCGGGGGGTCGAGCATGTCCGAGAGGTAGGTGGGCATCCAGACGAACAGGATGTAGAAGCCGCCGGCGAAGAGGAGGAGTAGCGCGCACAGGTGCAGGATCGGCCCCCTCGCCTCTCGCAGCGCGAGCACCACCGGCGACGGCCCGGCCTCCGGCTCGGCGCGCGCCTCGAAGACGTCGGATTCTGGCAGTCCCATGCGCAGCCAGAGCCCGGCCCCCGCGATGACGACTCCCAGGAGGAACGGGATCCGCCACCCCCAGTCGGCCACGGCCTGGGCTCCCAGCGTGTCGCGCAGGGCGGTGACCAGGAGTGACCCCAGCAGGAGACCGCCGGTCGCGGTGAAGAGTGTCCAGCTCCCGTGGAGCCCGCGCTTCTTCGCCGGCGCCATCTCGACGAGGTAGGAGATCGAGCCGATCAACTCACCGCCGATCGACACGCCCTGGATGAGCCGCAGTAGAACCAGCAACAGGGCGGCCCAGCTGCCGATCTGTGCGTGGGTGGGGAGCAGCCCGACCAGGACGGTCGGGAGCGCCATCATCAGGATCGAGAGCTCGAGGGCGCGCTTGCGCCCCATGCGGTCGCCGATGTGGCCGAAGATCATCCCACCGAGGGGCCGCATCAGGTAGCCGGCCGCGAAGACGCCGTAGACCCGGATGAGGCCCGCCAGCGAGTCGTGGGCCGGGAAGAACTGGTTCGCCATGGCCGGGGCCAGGAAGCCAAAGACGGCGAAGTCATACCACTCGAGGATGTTCCCGAACGCGCCCGCGATGACGTGGTTTGATCTGTTGCTCTTGCTCATCTGGTCTCCCACCCAAGGTCACGCCAAAGGCGTTCAGCTCACGACGGCCAGCGACGGGAGCCAACCGTGGTTCCACAGGAGACCATGAGCGACGGCACGCGGGGCCCTACGCGCGACGAGCGCGCCCGCGAAGTTCGACAGAAGTTATCCCGTCGGGCAGGAGCCTCGCGGGAACAACCCCAAGAGCCGCCGCCCTGGTTCGAGGTCGCGTCGGCCGTCCGTGCCCTGCCTCTAGGTCGACCCGCCGCTCCGCTACTGGACCCGCTTGTGCACGGCGACCGTGAACTGCGTCCCCGGCTCGCTGACGAGCTTGGTCGGGCGCGCCTCGCCCGGCGCCCCGAAGCTGATGGTCAGCCGGTCACCATCCACCTGGTAGATGCCCTTCAGCGTGCCCCCCTCGAAGCGCCCGTTGGCGACGAACTCGTCCATGCTCCTCGGGGTCGTCGCCGTGTCGACCGTGTACGCCCCTCGGATCGTCGTGCCGCTCATGGGCTCGATGCTGTACTCGCGGGCGCCGATATGGCGCACCGCCCCCTCGAGGTGATCGAGGTCGATATCCACGCCGCCCCGGTTGATCTGGAGGAGCAGCCAATCGCCCAC
>CAJQPT010000009.1 GCA_905480285.1 uncultured bacterium | reverse complement strand
GCGACGTCGGCGGTGACCACCCTGGCGGATGACGACACGCACACCGTGCGCCTCGAGTACACGCCGGGGGCCCTCCAGGTCTACGTGGATGATGCGGTGGTCACGATCCAGCTCGACCTCGACATCGCGAGCACCCTGTCGCTCACGGACGGCACCGCATGGGTCGGCTTCACCGCCGCCACCAGCGGCCTCACCCAGTCCACCGACCTCCTCTCCTGGACCTTCGAGGAGCAGTCCCGCGTGGCGACCGGGAACCGCGCGCCGCTCGCCCCGGACATCTCGGAGCCGGCGTCCTCGAACCAGCCGCTCAACCCCTACGACGTGCACATGGAGGCGGGCCCCTTCGCCGACCCCGACGGGGACCTCCACGCCTGCAGCGACTACGAGATCTGGACCATCATGCCGCCGGAGCGGGTCTGGCGGACCTCGTGCATCGGCGGGCCCCCGAAGGTGCACTCGCACCTCGGGGACGGGACCTTCCTCGGCTCGCACGCGGGCGCCACCTCGCTCGACCCGCTCAAGAGCTTCATCTTCAGGGTGCGCTTCCGTGACGACAGCGGCGACACGGTCACGGATTTCAGCCCCTGGTCCGAGAAGACCTTCCAGACCGGCGCCGCCAGCACCTTCTACCCCTTCGAGACCGAGGACATCGTCGAGGACCCCGAGCCCGTGTGGACCTTTGCGGTCGGCAGCGTGGAGCCCGTGCTTCCGGCCTCGGCCGTCGCCGCCGAGATCTCCCTGGAGTCCGGCATCGGCCTGTCGCTGCTGTCCATCCAGGCCAATGACGGCGTGACCAACACGTGGACGAACTTCGCGGCGCTCCCCGAGCACGAGGACCTGCGCCTGCGCATCTTTGGGGGCGCGTCGGGGCTCACCCTCGGCGACACGGACCTCGTGGTGGTGGACGACGAGTGCAAGCGCACGCGCATCCTCATCCCGTCCCTGGCCCTTGGGCCGAACCAGTCGGCCTACTACTGGATCTCCTCCGACGGGGCGACTTGGGAGACCACCGCCGGCCAGACCACCCCTGACTTCTCCACCCAGGCCCGCGGGCTGTCGCTCCCCTGGGTTGCCTCCCAGCCGGGATACCAGGTGGAGGTGGTGGCCACCGACCTCGAGCTGCCCATCCACATCGCCTTCGTGCCGAACCCCGGTACGGACCCTGGTGACCCGCTCCTGTACGTGACCGAGCTGTACGGTGCCATCAAGGTGGTGACCAACGACGGCACGGTGGGGACCTACGCGGACAACCTGATCAACTTCAACCCGACCGGGGCGTTCCCCGGCTCTGGCGAGCAGGGGGTCTCGGGCATCGCCGTGGACCCGGTGACCGGGGACGTGTTCGCGGGCATGCTCTACGACGCGAACGGGCCGCACTTCCCGAAGGTCGTCCGCTTCACGAGCGTCGACGGCGGGCGGACCGCCGCGACCCAGACAACGATCCTGAACATGCCCGGGGAGTCCCAGGGGCAGTCGCACTTCATCTCGAACTTCCAGATGCTCCCGGACCGCACGCTGCTCGTGCACATGGGGGACGGCTTCAACGCCTCGACCGGACGGAACCTCTCCTCGTACCGGGGCAAGATCCTGCGCATGAACCTCGACGGGAGCCCGGTGACGAGCAACCCGTTCTACAACGGTGGGCAGATCAACTCGCGGGACTACGTCTACGCTTACGGGGTGCGGAACCCCTTCGGCGGGCGTTACCGGGCGTCGGACGGCTTCCACTACATGGTGGAGAACGGGCCCTCGGTGGACCGCTTCGCCAGGGTCGTTCCGGGTCGTGACTACCTGTGGGAGGGCTCGGACAGCAACATGTTCAACTACGCCCTTCACAACTGGGCGCCCGCCACGGGCCCCGTGGACATGGCGTGGATCGAGCAGGAGACCTTCGACGGCAGCGGCTTCCCCCAGTCCAAGTGGGACCACGCCTTTGTGACCGAGTCCGGCCCCACCTATGCGTCCGGCCCCCAGAACTTCGGCAAGCGCATCACCGAGTTCGAGATCGACGCCCAGGGCCAGAAGGTCTCGGGCCCCACCAACCTCGTGGAGTACGCCGGCACGGGCCGGGCCACGGTCTCGGCCCTCACCGCTGGCCCCGACGGCCTCTACTTCGCTGACCTCTACCGTGACTCGGGCAGCGACCCGACCGCGCGCGGGGCCAACGTGCTGCGCGTGCGGTGGGTGGGCGCCCAGCTCGGGACGTGCGGAACCATCGGGGAAAGCTACTGCGACCCGCCCGTGGTGAACTCCACTGGCCTGCCTGCGATCCTCGTGATGCGCGGTAGCGACCGGGTCTCGGAGAATGACGTGCGACTCGACGTGGAGCAGCTGCCCCAGAATTCCCTGGGCTACTTCCTGGCCTCGCAGACCCAGTCGTTTATCCCGAATCCCGGCGGCAGCATGGGCAACCTCTGCATCTTCGGGACCATCGGCCGCTTCATCGCCCAGGCCCAGAACTCCGGGCCCTCGGGGACCTTCAGCTTCAGCCTCGACGTCTCGAACATGCCCCCGCCGCTCTCGGCCGTGGCGATCGGCGAGACCTGGAACTTCCAGGCGTGGTACCGGGACTTCCAGCTGGTGGTGACGTCCAACTTCACCAACGCCGTGTCGGTGGACTTCCAGTGAGCTGAGACCGTCGGGGCTGCCATCGAGCAGCCTCGGCGACCGGCGCGTGTCGGCTTCGACTTGGCGCGGCGGCCGCTAGTCCCCGCCGCGCACGATTTCCACCTCGGCGCCGCAGGGCAGGAGGTCGAAGAGCTCGATCACGTCGCGATTGCGCATGCGCACGCACCCGTGGGAGACGGGGGTCCCGATGAGACCCTCCTCGTTGGTGCCGTGGATATAGATGAAGCGTTCGCGGCTGTCGATGCCGGGTCCCCTGTTCAGGCCCGGCTCGAGCCCGTCGAGCCACAGGATGCGGGTCAGGATCAGGTCCTCCTCCACGTCTACGGGGTCGGTCAGGATGGGCGCCACGGTGTTGGTGTTGATCCGTGAGCGGAAGACGGTCCCGATCGGGGCGTCGGCGCCGAACTTCTGGTGCACGCGGTGCCTGCCGAGGGGCGTGCGGTAGCTGGCCTCGGTGCTTCCGATCCCCCGCGCGGCGGTGGAGATCGGGAAGCGTGCGACGACGCGCTGTCCGCTGAAGACGGTCAGGGATTGGAGGCACACGTCGACGAGCGCGCGCAATGGCGGGCTCTCCTGTCGGGCCTGCTCCGCGCTCGTCTTCCAGCGGCTCTCGTCCGCCGAGTCCGCGGGGGCATCGAAGGTCACGGCGGGGAGTGGCTCCCCGTTGGAGCTCGTGGCGGAGCCCGTACGATCCGCGGACTCGGTGGGCGCGCTCGCCGGGCGGGGCCCTGGCGCGGACCAGTGAACCGGGGGCGGCGAGGAGGCAGCGGGAACGCTCGGGCTCGGTGCCCCGCCGGGTGGCGCGGGGATGGTTGCCGAGGGAGATG
>CAJQPT010000008.1 GCA_905480285.1 uncultured bacterium | reverse complement strand
GAGGACCAGCTCCGGAAGGAGGAGACGATCCTCACCGAAGAGTGGGACGGCACCTTCGACCGCGCCCGCAACGAGGCCGTGGAGGGTGACCTGCTCGTGGCCCTCGACATGTACCGCGAGCTCCCTGACCCGCCGGCGCTCCGGGTGCTCAGCCGTCCGTGGAGGAGCGGTTCCGAGATCCTCGGCTCGATCTCGGAGCGACTCAAGACTCAGATCACGTCCCTGGGCCCGCCCACGATCCACGCCCCGCGACAGATCACCGTGGAGCAGCAGGTCTCCGAGGGGGTCGAGTCCCTTCAGGACGCCCTCTCGGAGGAGGAACTCACCTCCCCCATGCTCGCCGGCTTCCTCTCGGAGCTGGCCTCCTTGACCGAGGAGATCACCAACAGGGAACGGACACGCTCCGTGGACCAGCTAGAGGCAGAGCACGCCCGGATCCTCAGGGAGAACGATGAGTTTCTCGCGCTCGCGCATGAGGCTCTCGCGCGATCAGACTTCGGGAGCGCTCTCAAGTACTACGAACAGATCCTCGAGAACGACCCGGCCGGTAAGGTCCGGAGAGTCCTTGAGAAGGAGGTCGCGTTCACGCGCCGCAAGCTCGATGCAGCGGACCAGGCGCGCGAGGCCGCGGCCCGCGGGGACCACGTCTTTGCTCTGGAGATCCTCGACGGGACGTTCGAAGACGCCGAGCGCATCATGCTCCCCTGGAGGATCGAGACGACGCCGCCGGGCGTCCGCGTCACGGTGGAGCGCCGCGGGGATCGGCCGGAAGACAGCGCGCAGTTCGTGGCCCCGTTTGCTCTGGAGGGCACCTTCGCCGACGCTTGGACGCTCCGGTTTGATCTGGAGGGTTTTGACTCGCGCGTGATCGCTGTAGCCGGCCCCCAGGACCTCCACGTTGCACTGTCCCGCACGCCAGCCGTCCATTTCCAGGTCGGTACGGGTCGCGTGGACGCCGTCCCGGCGCCCATCGGTGACGGGACGACCGGCGAGTACATCATCTGCGACCGCAAGGGGGCGATCGCGAGCATGGCCTGGGGCGGCAAGGTGCGCTGGCAAACCAACATCAGTGACGTCTCGGGGATCGCCCGGCGTCCGGTGACCATGCCCGGGCTGCAAGGAAGCCAGCTCTTCATCACGGAAGGGGGCAGCGCCTGGATCCTCGACCCCAATGAGGGCACCCTCCGCGGCCCGCTCCCGCTCAACGCCGCTCCCCTGCTGGGCCCCGTCGTGATCGGCGACGAGGCCCTGGTCCTACTGAAGGGCGACGCCAGCGAGAAAGGCGGCATCTTGGCCTCCTGGACCTCCAGCCTGATGCCCAAGTACAGCATCGTTGAAGGCTTGAGCGGCCTCGATGACTCCCTTCGGCACGGCTTCGAGGGCCTCTTCAACGTCCAGCGCCCTTCGGGCAGCGAGAACGACGCCCTCCGCAGCACCACGGCCGATGGAAGCGGCTGGTCTGTCCAGGTCGAGGACGAGTGGTACCGGATCACCGAGGACACGCGCAGGCACGAGCCGTTCCTCATCAGCCGAGGAGGCGACTGGTCCTACGTCGCCTGGGAGGCCCCCTCGATCAAGGGCGACCCGCCGGTCCTCTGGATCTCCGACGGCTTCGGGCTCCGCGCCTTCCTGCCGCCGAACACCGAGCGCACGATCACCAAGCGCTAGGTCACGGCGCCTCAGTGCTCGGAGCGGGGCGTTCGGGGTCGAAGACCCGCGTGGCCCCTTCCCCCCGAGGCCGAGCGGCGCTCTCGATACCGCCGGCGAGCTCGCGGGCGAGGACATGTAGCTCGGCGACGATCGCGGGCTCCTGCTCCGCCTTGTCCTTGGTCTCCGAGGGATCGGTCTCCACGTTGAAGAGCATCAGCTCGGGGAGCTTGAGCTTCCATGGGCCCCGTCGAACCCCGGCCAGAGCCCCACGCAGCGTGAAGTAGACGAAGGGGCGCTCCTCGATCGCTGCTGCGGCCGCCGGGTCACCCTCAAGAACCGCGCCCACATCCACACCGTCGATCTCGCGCACCGGGAGCGGCGCGCCCGTCCAGCCCGCGATTGTCGGGAGCAGGTCCATGGTGTTCATCGGCGTCCGCAGGGTCACCCCCGCCGGCAGCCGCGCCGGCCAGCTCATGACGCAGGGGACCCGCTGCCCCCCCTCCCAGTTGGTCCCCTTGCCGTCCCGCAGCAGGCCCGCCGAGCCCCCCTCGAGACCGTAGGGCAGCCAGGGCCCGTTGTCGGAGGTGAAGATCACGAGCGTATTCTCCCGGAGGCCACGCGTCTCAAGCTCATCGAGCACACGGCCAACGCTGGCATCGATCTCCTCGATGACGTCTCCATAGAGCCCGCGCCGGCTCTCCCCCTCGAAGTCCTCGGACGCGTAGATGGGGATGTGAGGCATGGAGAAGGGGACGTAGGCGAAGAACGGCTCGTCCTCCCCCACTCCGCGGATGAACTCCAGCGCGGCGTCGGTCTGTCGCCGCGTGAGCTGGGCCTGGTCGGGCTCCCACTCGAGGACCTCCGTCCCCTCCATCCAGGGGAGGCGGAAGCGATACTTCGTGCCGCCCTTGCGGTGGAACTGCGCCATGTCGTTGGAGTACGGCACCCCTGCGAAGCGGTCGAACCCCTGGTCGGTCGGTAGCAGCCCCTCGCAGTGACCGAGGTGCCACTTGCCGAAGCAACCCGTGGCGAAGCCGCGCTCGCGGAGGAGCTCGGCCAGGGTCTCCTCCTCGGGGTTGAGCCCCCACTGGTCGGCGGGGAAGACCACGTGCCGCTCCATCCCCACCCGCTTGGGATAGCACCCGGTGAGCAGCGCGGCCCGGGACGGCGAGCAGACGGGGCTCGCCACGTAGAACTGGGTGAGCTTGAGGCCGTCCTTCGCCAGCCCGTCAATATGCGGCGTCGCGATCGTCGGGTGACCGAAGCAGCCGAGGTCCCCGTACCCCTGGTCGTCCGTGAAGAAGAGGACGACGTTCGGGGGGGCCTCGCCGGCCGGGGCGACCTCCGTCGTCACCGGGGAGGCACATCCGAGGGCGAGCATGGCGAGGAGCGCAGCGAGGTGGGGGTTCGTCATCGTTGTTGCAGCGGGGCGCGGGGCCCTGCACGGTACCCTGGACCCATGAACATCGCGCGCAGAGACCTCCTCGCCGCCGGCCTCGGCGCCGCCGTGCTGGGCACGCGGCCGGCCGAGGCCCGCTCCCCCGCCCCGCACCAGGAGCCGAAGCCCGCGGCTCCAGCGCCCGACGGCTGGGTCCGCCACGAAGCCCACGAGCTCGGCCTCGAGGGGCGCGGCTGGGAGGACGTGGCGGCTCCGTACCATCGGCTGCCCGCCCGCGCCCAGGAGCTGGTCCGCGATCCGGTGTGGCGCCTCTCGACCCAGACCAGCGGGATGTTCGTCACGTTCAACGCGGCCACGCCTGCGCTGCGCTTCGAGGTCGACCTCTCCGAGGCACGCCTCGCCCTCCC
>CAJQPT010000007.1 GCA_905480285.1 uncultured bacterium | reverse complement strand
ACGTACCGTCTGGGTGCTTCATGGAAAAACTGGTAGCATAAAAGCTATCAGTTTCCGAGCCTCTTCGAGGCTCTGCATATGTACCTGTGGCATATGTACCTGCATCCAAAGTCTTGTGCACGCTGCACATGCACTTTGTTTCCAAGCCTCTTCGAAGCTTTGAATATGTACCAGTGGCAAACGTACATGTATCCAAAGTTTTTGTGAATGCTGCACATGTACGTGTTTCCGGCCCTGTTCGGGGCTTTGCATACGTACCTGGTTAATCTGTGTCTCAAACGAATCTTTTCCAGGCTTTGTGCTGCAAGCACCCAGGAAACTGATAGCAGGCAAGCTATCAGTTTGCGACAACTTTCATGCTGTATGAAATCTTGACACTGTAGCATGCATGCATCAAATCTCGAGTGCACGTCCAGGAATGTTCCGTGGGTCGTAGACCGCCGGTTTATTTGAATACCTACGTAATTTTCCTTTGAATAATTTTCCTGCGAACGTGAGCGGTAGCTTCTGGAAGCTCACGTCTGAAAACTGGTTTCAAGGCCCAAAACTGATAGCACATATGCTATCAGTTTCCTAGCCCATGTCTGGGACCACATCCTTGCAATTTCCTGGACAGCGCCCTGCAACTCTACGACCCGCTGAAAAGATTGGAGAGCTTCCAATTTCCTCAGCGTAGTGCGCCACAGATGACAAAGCAGCAGCTGGACCTTTTTGCGTGCCCGGCACCGGATGAGAGCTCAGAGAGTACCCACGCTGAGCTCACAGAGCACCGGACGAGAGCTCGGAGAGCACCTAGGTTGAGTTTAAAGAGCACCTACACTGAATTAAGCTCATAAAGCGGATCATGCACTTGCTTTCCGCATCACCTCAGTCCTGGCGTCCACTTCGTCTGCGAATGAGCGAATCTTCCCGGTCAAGATTTCGCTCCACCACCTGCAGAGTCTGCGGCGTACCACGGTACCGAGTTGGGGCGGAGCGCTCTGGAACTCCCGCATCCACTTCTGCTCTTGCCAGGCAAGGAAGTCGTCCCAAATGGCGAGGGATTGAGCCGAGAACTTGGCACCCTTGGACTCGGAGAGCAACTTGAGGTGACACAAGACCTGCAGACGGTTCAACTTGTGCTCTGGCGAGCCACCGTCCGGATGGCCGGCTCCGAAATCCTCCGCTGCGAAAACTTCTGGATCGAAACCAAGCGTGCCGATAGTTTCGGCTCTCTCCTTGGCCGCGAGCACTAGGCCCTTAGGCGTGAGGTCTGAGACCCTAGGCGTGGCCGCTTTCTCGGCATTCTCGGCCCGCTTGCCTTTCGTCGGCTCCTTGCCCTTGCCCTTGCTCAACACACCCTTGCCCAACCTGGCCTTGGCCTTCTCCATCTTCTCCTTCTTGGCCTTGGCCTTCGCATCCTTCCTTTCTTGTTTCTTCTTGGCCTTGGCCTTGGCCTTCGCCGCCTTCCTCTCTTGTTTCTTCTTGGCCTTAGCCTTCACCTTCTCCTTCTTGGATGTGCGGTCGGAGACCAGCGACGAGCGGCGAGCGGCCTCCGTTTCGATTTGAAGCTGGACAGCATCGGGAAGCGGCATCAAGTGGGACAGGACTTGCCACTTATCCGCTGTCTTTCCTTGGGGCCTCGTCGCCGTCGCTCGTTTCGCCCTCCTCTCCTCCAGCTTCTCTTTGTCCGCCTGCCGCACTTCCTCCTGGAGAGCTATGAGCTCCTCCAATGCAGCGTCGTGCTTAGCAGCACCCTCGTGATAAAAGACAGCCTCGGCGCTGCCAGGCTCCATTTGGTGCAAGAGCTTTTCTTCGTCGTGGATCCGGTTCTCTAGATAGTTCGTGAGCCCGGGATCCTTCTTCTTAAATGCTCTCACAGCTTCGAGCATCGCCTTGTAATTGGACAGACGCTGTCTCTGTGCCTCTTGCTCCTGGCCGTGTGCCGTCGGAGACGGATCTGGTGCGGAAGATGGGGCGTCTGATGTCAGAGACGGATCTGGCCGCAGCGGATGCGCGGCGGGCACGGCAGCAGCGGCATCAGAGATGGGCAGCGGGTCTGCGTCAACGGCATCCTCGATGTCGGTCTCCTCGTCCGTCTCCTCGTCGAATGCTGGTTCACCGGGGGGCAGAGAAGCTTCCAACTCCTCGCCCTCGAGGCTGACATCGCCCCGAGGGAACGGCAGGATCATGCCTTCAACTTGCTTCCATGAATCAAGAATGCCAATTCGCATATCTTGATCGATGGCCGCCTTGGCTTGAGCTCGGAGAGTGGGCATGTCCAGCTTATGCCAGAACGGCTTCAGATCGGCGCTCAACATGTCGTCCTCAGGCAGCCGGGCATGTTTTTGCTACGTACACTAGACTTCAACGGTACAGTACGGCATGTGTATATCACAGTATACGACAGTACACATAAAACTGGTAGCATACAAGCTACCAGTTTTCGAAAATATGCATGATGTATACAGTCGACTACAGCAGTACAGTACAGTACAGTACAGGACAATATTTTTCCCCTGGTGTCCTCCTTGCCGTTGAGGTCAATGGAGACGCCAGTTTTCTTCGCCCAGGTCAGAGACCGTTCATGCGGCAGGGTCTCCCAGACGGAAATGGCATTGTTGAGCAACGCCTGCCTGCTGACGGTGGGGATCTTGTGCGGCCGAAGGAGCATCTCTGCATTGAAGTGCGCTTGCTCCACCTCCAGCAACTTTTGTTCGTAGAGCCAATGCAGCCAGTCATCGTTGAGCTGAGTGAGGCCAGTGCACCCGCCGCCATGATATAGGAGCACGTACATGCGCTCCCAACACAGGCTCCAGATCCTATAGGACATATGGCCCGCATACAGGTCGAGGTAAAACAGCCTCCAGTCGCCACTCCTCTGCCGCTCTGGCGTGGCGATTGGCAAGTGCTCTTCTAGAAACAAGAACACATGCACCTCCTTATACGAGCCGGAGGCGGAACCCCGCACTGAGTACGAGCCGTCAGGCAGGTCCATGCCCGCGATGACCCTTTCGCCTGGACCAGAAAACTTGTAACAAAGCTCCAGCGGCACCTTGCCCTCAGAGAGCATCTGCTTGTTGGTGGTGCACCATGTAAAGATTGTCTGGCGAGAGCGTGTGGCCGCGTGGTCCTCCTTGAGCGGCACTCCTGAGATCCCTTTGATCGACAAGGTGCCAAGGAGCTTGGACCCGGCCTGGTTAGTGTGCCAGGCTTTCTGGTCCGCCTGATCGACGATTTGTCCGATGTCGCCAGACGGATCAGCGACGGCTGGACCCGAGCCTGTCGGTGGAGCACCTGGAGCGGAGTTCGTCGCAGTGAGCTCGGAGAGCCTCTGTTTTTCTCGGAGAGCAGCGTTGCGCTCGGAGAGCTTCACCGCGAAGTAGCGAACGCGGATGTTGTTCAGCCAGAATATCCGCAGTCGGATCA
>CAJQPT010000006.1 GCA_905480285.1 uncultured bacterium | reverse complement strand
GGCTACAACACCTGGCAGGAGCATCGGCTCTACGAGAAGCTCGTTCGACCGATGGCTCCGGATGTGGTGGTCCTGGGTTGGTACCTGAACGACCTCGACCCGCTGAGCTACGGGGTGACCGGCACCCTGGCGCCCCTCGATCACCCGCTGGCGGGCACCGCGCTGCTGGACTACTGGGTCCGCAAGCTCCGCAAGAAGTACCCCAAGTTCGAGTTCGAGGGCTTCGACCAGGCGGCCGCGCAGGAGATCAAGCCGTACTACGACAAGAACCGGCCGCTGGTGGAGCACAACAGCGGCCACCCGGAGGCGAGGCCCTACGTGGAGCGCAACCTCGCGGACCTCGGCGCCCTGCTCGATGACATCAAGGCCGACGGGGTGACCCCCGTGCTGACCATCTTCCCGTCGGTGGGCCAGGTCGACGCTCTCAAGGCGGCGCGGGCCGACAAGCCCGCCGCGGAGTACGAGGCGGACCTCGCGATCATCGCGCGCATCCAGCGCGACCTGACCGAGTTCGTCGGCCTCAAGGGGGTCGCCGTCGTGGACCTCCTCGTGCCGTTCATGGACAGCGAGGTTCGGCCCTACGGTGAGGTGGACCAGAGCCACCCCAGTGTGCACGGGTACGGGATCGCCGCATGGGCCGTGCTCGAGGCGCTCGTGGCGGGCGGCCTGCTCGACCGCTGATCCTCCGCGGCGGAGACCTCTCTCCGGCGGTGGCCACCCCGCGGCGGCGGCTCCCCCGATCCTGCGGCTACTCTGATGCGGCTACTCGGATGCGGTGGCGCCGCCGATCCGGCGTCACTGCCGATCCGGTGGGGCCGGCACGATGGAGGGCCCTCAGCGGGGCCGCAGGAGCGACCCGTGCATCCGGGTCACGAAGTCACCGACCTCGGCCGAGCTGGACTCGAGGTGGCTCGTGAGCTCCTCCAATGGGCGCTCCTCCCAGTAGCCACGCAGGATCAGGGCGTGCATGGCCTGGACCTGGGTGCGCGGGTCGTCCGGGGTCCGTGCCCGCTCGAGGAGCTCCTCTGTGGTGGGGGCGCCACTCAGGCCCAGGGTGATCGTGATCGCCGCGGCGGCGCCCAGCCCCAGGGCGAGCAGCCACTGCACCGGGCCCTCGCCGTGCGGCTCGCTTGGGGCGACCTGACCTTGAGGGTCGTCTTCGGGGCTCATCAGAGCTCCTCCAGGGATGCGAGGATCGGGGCGACGGCGAGGGTCCAGCTCCAGAGGAGCAAGCCGAGGGCGGCGACGAAGAGTGATCGACGGAAGAGCCCGCGCGCTGGAGGGCAGCGCAGGCTCGCCAGCGCAGCGGCGGCGGGGACGATCAGCAGGGCCTCGCCCGGCGCCCGGAAGCGCGACATGGCCACGACCAGGGCGAGGGGCGCGGTGGCCGCGCATGCGGCGGCGACGAGCCCCGCGGCTCCCGGAGAGAGCGGCACCATGATGGATCCGTAGGCGGCGAGCAGGAGGAGGGCCAAGACCATGGCGATGGAGACCAGGGTCAGGGGGACGCTGAACGGCCTGGAGGTCAGGACGCTGCAGTATCCGCCGGTGGCCTTGACGCCCGCGACCTCCGGGTCGGGCGGAGGCATGCGCAGGTAGCGCGTCATGTAGGACAGCGGCGTGAGCAGGTCGGCCACCTTCACCGCGCGCGTGCGGAGGAAGAAGCCCGTGTGGGCCCTGATGAACGCCCGTCCCGTGGCGACCGCGAGCCGGTTTCGCTCGGCGACGTCCGGGAGGAACTGGAACCGCCACTGCTCCATGTCCGCGGGCGGCTCCAGGAGGCTCGCGCGGAGCGAGGCTCCCGGTGCGCCGGCATCGGGGACGTCGAGCCCGACGAGGTCGAAGTTGATGTAGTCGCGGTTCCAGCCCATGTAGGCGTTGAGGCCGGCGGTCCGTCCGAGGAGCTGGAGGGACCCCAGGTCCGCGCTGGCCCGGGCGGACCAGGGCGCGATCGTCATGGCGGCGGCGCCCAGGAAGAGGACGGCCCGGCGGACTCCCGTGGACCAGCGCCGCGACTCCAGCTGAGCAGGACGGCCGAGGGAGCAGACGCCCCACAGGCCCAGGGCCCCGAGCCAGAAGAGGCAGGCCTCCTTGGTGAGGCAGGCGAGGCCGACGGCGAAGCCCGCGCCCACGAGCGCGGCGGTCCCGCGGTGCCCGCGCAGCTCCCCGGCGGCCACCGCCAGCAACAGCGCGCAGGCCGGGAGCAGGAGGGCGATGGCGAGCCCCTCGCTGAGGAGCACGTGGGCGAAGGGGACCAGCGGCAGGTACAGGGCGGCGACCCACCCCGCCAGTCGACCCGCGCGCTCCGAGTGGGCGCGGGTGGCGAGCACCATGAGCCACGCGCAGGACCACACCGAGAGGAGGGTCAGGACCACACGGGCGGCGGTCTCCCCAGCCTCGCCGAAGACCGACACGCAGGCGGCGATCAGCGCCGGGTGCAGGGGGGGCCACTGCCCCGTGTAGGCGCCGAGCTCGGACCAGGCGCGCCCGAGCCCAACGTAGGCGGGTTCGTCCCCGCGGAAGGCGCCGCCCGCCGCGGACATGAGCCACAGGCCCCGGACCACGGCTGCGCACAGGAGTGGCGCGAGCCAGCCCCCCGGGAGCCAGCGTGCCTGGCTCGGGTGCTCGGTCGGCGCCGCCACGGGGGGCGGCTCCGCGGGGGCGATGTTGGGGCTGGGCCTCATCAGTGATCGCAAGCTACACGATGCCGCGCTCAGCGCAGCGCAGAGAGCGTCTGTTGAACGCCCTCGATGGACGGAACCCACAGCAGGAGCAGCCCGGCGCCGATCACGGTGGCCGCTCGCCGGCGCGTCTTGCCGTCGTCGGCCCGAGTCCCGATCAGCGCGAGGGCCGCGAACCCGATCAGGAGCGGGAGCGCCGGAAGCCGGTAGCGGCTCATGCCGTTGACGAGGGCGGAGAGGACGACCACGCCGCTGACGCTCAGGAGAAGGCCGCGGTGGGCGGCGCTTGCCTCCATGGCCCACCAGCCCCGGAGCGCGAGCAGGAGGAGCGCTGGGACCATGAGGACCGCGCAGGCCGCGAAGGCCAGACGGGCGCCGGCGCCCCCGAGCGGCGGGCCAGGCGACGCGAGCCGAAGGCTGCGGACAGGGAAGGAGAGCGGGCTCAGCAGGTCCACGAGCTCGACGACGCGGCTCCGAAGGAAGAAGGCCGGGTGGCGCGCGGCATAGCGCAGGCCCTGGGTCACATTCGCCCGGGCTCGCGCTGCGGGCGCGCCCTGACTCTCCGCGCTCCAGGCCTCGGGCGCCGGACCGCGGATCGCCGCTCGCAGGGCGCCGGGGGCCCGGGCAGGGGCGCCGCCGAGTCCGGCGAGGTCGTAGTTCACGTCGTGGGCATTGAGCCCGACGTGAGCGCTACCGCCGGTGGAGATCGCGATGGGCACCAGCTGCCCATGCACGGCGGCGTTGCGCAGGGTCCACGGGAGGATCGTCGCGAGCGAGCAGGCCACCATCGTCAGCGCGAGGGAGGCGCGCGACGCGCCGCCGGCGGCTCCGTTCCGTGCGAGCCACAGGCCGAGGATGGGAACGAAGAGGAGGCTGCTCTCTCGGACGAGCGCCGCGAGCCCCAGGAGCACGCCCGCGCCCGCTGCTACTCGCAGCGAGGCCGCGCTGGAGCGGCGGCTCGCGGCCGCGAGCAGGGCGAGGGCCGGGGTGAAGAGCGCGAGGTGGAGCGGCTCGGAGTAGAGGAGCCCGGCGAAGCCAGCGAGGGGCAGGTAGAGCGCGGCGATCCACGCGGCGCAGGCGCCGCCCCTGCGGCCGCCGATGACCGCGGCGAGCGCGGCGATCCAGGCGACGTTCCACAGCCCGAGCGCGACCTGCAGCCCCCGAAGGGCCGCGGTGGAGGTGTCGCCCAGGAGGCCGCCGAGGACGGCGATGAGGGCGGGGTACCCGGGGGCCCAGATGCCCTCATAGGTGCCCTCGAGGCGCCATCGCTCTCCGAGAAGGAGATAGGCGCGCTCGTCGCCCGCGGGGTCCGTCCCACTGAATGCGATCGCCACCGCGATCCGCACGCAGGCGGCCGCCAGGAGCGGCAGCAGCAGGGAGGGCCAGAGGGGACGCTGAAACGAGCCCTCAGCCGCGTCCTCCCTCACCGCATCGTCCTCTGAGCTGGCATTCATCGGTGCGAGCGGCGCGGCGGGCCGGGCAGGTGGTGCGCCGGCCGCGGATGCTCAGAAGAGCGTGTAGATGAAGGGGGCCACCAGCGGCGAGGAGGCCGCCACGACCAGCAGGCTGCCGACGCTGAGCAGCACGCTCAGCAGCGGCATCAGGTACCAGTGCCCGCGCAGGGTGAAGGACCGCAGAAGCTCCGCGATGGTGCCAATCCGGTCTCCGAGCTTGAACAGGACGAAGGTCAGGATGGTCAGCAGGAGGCCGAGGATCGTCAGCTGGGAGGCCTGGGGTGGGAGCGCCTCCACGAGCCACGTCACGCCGAGGCCCGTGCTGAAGACCACGGCGAGGAGGGCGGCGACGCTGCCGAAGCCAACGAGCGCGCTCTCGTCCGGATACGTCCGCCTGTATAGGGTTCCGAGCGCGCCCGTCAGAGCCAGATACCAGAGGACCCAGACGGGCACCTGGCCGCTGCTCTTCACGGGTCCTGTGGGGAGAGTCTGCGACGCGCCCTCGCCAAGGGGAGGAAGGAGCTTCGCGCCTTCCAGCGCCCCGTGGAGGGAGACGGCGAGCGCGACGTTGCCGTCGGCGTTGAGGTGGAAGTCCCGTCGGTAGTAGGGCGGGGCCTCTGCCGCGAAGGACTCGATGGCGACCAGCGGGTCGAAGACCATGGCGCCCGTCGCCCGCGCGGCCTCGATGAAGAGCGCATGGGGCCGCGCCGGGTCCAGGGGGGCGCCGGCGACCGCGGGCGGGGCGCTCGCCTGGGTCTTCGAGGGGATCGGGCACACGGCGAAGCGCGCGCCGAGGGCCTCGCAGCGCGCTGACATGGCGGCGATCAGGGC
The DNA here is from genome assembly GCA_905480285.1 of uncultured bacterium. Classification (GTDB taxonomy): domain Bacteria; phylum Planctomycetota; class UBA1135; order UBA1135; genus Saltatorellus. The sequence goes on along the minus strand of CAJQPT010000006.1, from coordinate 7,277 downwards.
GCGGGTGCGAGTCTCGGCTTCTAGGACCGCAGGCGGCGGGTCCGTCAGCCGTGAGGAGAGCTCTGCGGAGAGCGTGATCTCTCCGGACGTGATGAGGGGCACGCTCGGGGCGCCGCGGAGTCGATACCAGGCCTCGCCGAGAGCTGAGCGGCGGCTCCAGTGCCGCGCTGGCGGAGGCGCGAGGCCTCGCTCCACGAGGAGGCCTTCGCTGTCGTAGAGGGGCTTGTCCTGGCCGAGGTAGGTGGGGCTCTGATTCCACCAGATGTCGTTCTCGTAGGCGAAGTAGACGACCAGGTCAGGAGCGACCGCCTTACCGTTCAACTCGAGCCATCGCAGGGACTGATCGGTGGAGTATCCCTGGGTCCCCGCGTTCATGATCTCGACCGGGCGGCCCTCGGTCTGCAGGGCCCGCTCGAGCTGGTCCACGAAGAGGTCCTCGCGGTCCACGGTGTACCCGACCACGAAGGAATCCCCGAGGAAGAGCGCGCGCTGGGTGCCTTCAGGCGCCGGTGCGAGGGCGTCGTAGTCGTCCCGGAGCCCCGCGCCGTCGTTGGTGAGCGTGACGTCGTACTCTCCGGTCGAGCGCTCGATGGTCTTGCCGGGGGTCTTCCGCCAGCCGAGCTCTGGGTCGAACTCCGTGTTGACCACCGTCGGCGTGAAGCCGAGCGCGCGGAGGCCGAGCTCGGTGACCCCGAGGGCGATGCCGGCGGTGACGAGCAGCGCGAGGATGACGTTGAGGGTCTTCATCACGGACGGTTCAGGACACCATCTGGGTCACGGAGTCGCCGTCGTGGCGCAGGTGGAAGGTCGTCTCGGCGATCTTCTTCTTGGCGCTTGCCTCGACGATGAAGTTGTTCATGAACAGGAAGTCCATGCCCGACAGCGAGAACGTGTTGAAGGCGTGGGCGGGCGACTCGACGATGGGTTCGCCCTTGAGGTTGAACGAGGTGTTCATGATCACCGGCACGTCGGTGAGCTCGCCAAAGCGCTCGATGATGCGGTGGTAGGCCGGGTTGGTCTGGCGGTAGACCGTCTGGAGCCTGCCGGAGCCGTCCTCGTGGGTGATCGCTGGCAGCACGTCGCGCTTCTCCTCGCGCACGGGCGCCACGTAGAGCATGAAGCGCGCGGGCCAGTGCCGCTCCGGCTCGGGGATGTCAAAGAACTCGTCCGCGCGCTCCTCGATCACCGACGGCGCGAAGGGCCGGAAGGACTCGCGGAACTTGATCTTCGAGTTGAGCTTCTCCTTCATCTCCATGCGCCTTGGGTCGGCGATGATGGAGCGGCTGCCCAGGGCCCGTGGACCCCACTCGCAGCGGCCGCGCATCCAGCCGCAGACGTGGCCCGACTCCAGGGTCCGCGCAACGAAGTCGAAGAACTCTTCGTCGTCCGAGATCTTGCGATAGGGGATGTCGTTCGCCTCGAGGAACGACTGGATGGAGTCGTCCCCGTGCTCGCTGCCCAGGTACGCGTGCTCCAGGGCCGGGCCCCGCGGTTGGTCGAGCAGGTGGTTGTAGGCCCAGTAGGCGGCGCCGGCCGAGCACCCGTCGTCGCCGGGAGCGGGGTGGATGTAGACGTCCTCGAAGGGCCCCTCGCGCATCAGCTTGTAGTTGGCCACCGAGTTCAGGGCCACGCCGCCGGCGAGGCAGAGCTTCTTGAGCCCCGTGATCTCGTGGAGGTGCGTGATCATCTTCAGCAGGATCTCCTCGGTGACCCGCTGGATGCTCGCGGCCATGTCGCAGTAGTACGGGTCTAGCGAGGTGTCCTGATGCTTCGGGTCTCGGCGTGGCCGGCCGAAGTGCGCCTCGAAGAGCGGGCTCAGGGTGTCGTTGGTCGAGTGGTGGTACTTGAAGTACCGCATGTCGTGCCAGAGTGACCCGTCCTCGGCGACATCGAGGAGCTTGTAGATCTCGTCGCAGTACTTCGGCTCACCGTAGGGGTGCATCCCCATGAGCTTGTATTCGCCCTCGTTGATCTCGAAGCCGCAGTACGCAGTGAAGGCAGAGTAGAGCAGGCCGAGGGAGTGCGGGAAGCGCATCTCCTTGAGGACCTCGATCTTGTTCCCGCGACCGACGGCCATGGTGGAGGTGGTCCACTCACCCGCGCCGTCGACGGTGAGGATCGCGGCCTCCTCGAAGGGCGACGTGTAGAAGCTCGACGCCGCGTGGGAGACGTGGTGGTCCGCGAAGAGGAACTTGGAGCGCGGCACCTCGAGGCGCTTGCTCATCATCGACTTGATCCAGAGCTTGTCCGAGATCCAGCGCTGCATGGACTCCCGGAAGACCGCTGCGCTCTTCGGGAACGTGGCCATGGCGGTGAGCAGCATGCGCTCGAACTTCACGAAGGGCTTCTCGTAGAAGACCACGTAGTCCACGTCGTGGATCGTGATGCCACCCTGCTTCAGGCAGAACTCGATGGCGAGTTCGGGAAAGCCTGAGTCGTGCTTCTTGCGGCTGAAGCGCTCCTCCGCGGAGGCCGCCACGAGCACACCGTTCTTCACCAGTGCGGCGGCAGAGTCGTGGTAGTAGAAGGAGAGGCCGAGGACGTTCATGGTGGGCGGTCAGTCCTGGTGCCGGGCGGCGGCCACGTCCTCGTTCGTGCTCTCCCACTTGGTCCAGTTCCCCGCTTGGCGCCGCTTGAGGTGCAGCGGGTCGCAGACGCGCTGATACACGAGCGCGACGGGGCCGAGCACACCGTAGTAGAGGGCCGTCAGCAGTAGCCTCGAGACCATGCTGCCGAAGCGTTCCGTGAACTGAGCGAGGGCTTGCATGGGCCGCGGTGGTGGGGCGGGTCGAGCCGGAGGAAGAGGGGGGGGATGGCGCGGCCGTCGCTTACGCGATGGCGGTCGCTCTGCTACCCACCTCTATCGGCGCAGCTTATCCACGCGGCTGTCCTCAAGCCCGGATTTATCGGACGAGAACCCCCTTGAGCAGCTCCTCTCGCTGATAGGTGGCGTCTCCATTCAGGTCGCGGTAGGCGTCGATCTCGATCTCGGTCCCCGGCTCGATCCGGTCAAGCACCAGCTGCAGGGTCGCCTTGTCGCTCAGGCGGATGGCCCCGGAGCGCGGGCGGGTCCGCGGGCGAACGGCCGGGATCACGTCGCCGGGGCGGAGTCCAAGCTCTGCCGCCGAGCTCCCATCTCGAACTCGCTGGACCATGAGGAAGCGACTGCGACCGAGCTGCCGCTCCGTCACGGTGACCCCGATCTCGGAGAAGAACCTGCCGTTCATGTCGTCCCACGAGCGGAGAGTCACGATCTCGGAGGCCCCTCCCGTCCCGCTGTCGGCGCGGATGATCCCCACCGTGAAGTCCGCGCCTGAGTCGATCTGAAGTGACTGGAGCAGGAAGGACTCGGAGTCGGGGATGGGCACCCCGTTCAGGGACACCACCTGGTCGGCCTGGCAGATGCCGGCTGCGGCGGCGGGACCCTGGTCCCAGACGCGCGTCACGGTCAGTTCACCCGCCCGCTCCTCGACGTCGAAGCCGAGCCATGAGCGGCGGGCGTCGGGGAACAGGCTGTCCGTGAGCACCTGGCGCACCCGGTCCACAGGAATGGCGAAGCCGATGTTCTCTGCGTCGGTGTTCATGACCGTGTTGATCCCGATCAGTTCACCGTGAATATTCAGCAGGGGGCCGCCGGAGTTTCCGCGGTTGATCGAGGCGTCGGTCTGGATGAGCCCGCGGAAGTGGAGCTGGCGCCCGGGGACAGGGACCTCGCGGTAGAGGCCGGAGATGATCCCCGTGGAGACCGTGTAGGTCTGGCCGTGGGGGTTGCCGATGGCCACGACGCGCTCGCCTGGCATCAGGTCCGAGCTTGTTCCCATGCGGACCGTGGGGAAGGCGCTCTCCCCGGCCGGGCGCAGGTCGGCCGCGCCGTCGTCGTCCGGGAGCTCGGGCGCAGTGACCCCCGCGGCGACTCCCAGGGGTTGGATCTTGAGCAGCGCGAGATCCTCCTCGCGCACGGAGGACATCAGCCGCGCGGGGTACTGATTCGGATCGCCATCGAAGGAGACTGTGATCTGCTGGGCGCCTTCCACGACGTGGTAGTTCGTGACGATGAATCCCGAGGGGTGGATCACCACCCCTGAGCCCGAGCCGGACATCACCTGGCGCTGAAAGCCGAAGATCGTGCGGACGTTCTGGACCATCTCGGTCTCCACGTACACCACGGAGGGCTTCACCGCCTGGGCGACGCGAGCCTCCGGTGTCTCGCGCTCGATGGAGCGCAGGGACTCGTAGAGCTCCAGTCGACCTTGGTCCACCTCGCCCTGTGCGGGAGCTGAACCCAGCTGGGCGTACAGCGGCGCGCCGCTCGCGGCGGCGAGGCAGAGGGCGGCGAGGAAGAGGCCGAGGGGGCGTCGGTTGGGTTGAGTCATGGGGGGATGAGTTGGGTCCGTGGCACCGTGCGGCTCCAGCGGGTGGGGCGGAGGCGCTCCTATTCTCGTACGCCGGCCCCCTGACTTCGTGAGCAGAATCATGCTCCCGACCGTGGTGAGGCCAGTGTCTCGCCTTCCAGCGCTCCACCCCGGCGATCGGGCCGCGGTCGAAACCCGCTGCAGGCAGCCAGCAGGAGGACCTCAGCGGGTTGAAACCAGACCCCATCAGCCTCGGGACCCGGTCTGCGCCTGGATCCCTCTGGCCCGTCCCCGCATGGGCCAGTGCATGGGTCCGTCCCGCACGAGCCACCCCTTCGGCTCCTGAAAGGGCCATGAAGAAAGCCCTCGCAGGGCACTGGGCCGCCGGCGAGGGCTTTGGGTGGTGGACCTAAGTGGATTCGAACCACTGACCTCTACGATGTCAACGTAGCGCTCTAACCAACTGAGCTATAGGTCCTCGACGGCGCGAGAATCTATCCGCGAAGGGCCGCGGCCTCAACGCTTTTTCCCGTGCTATCCGTCGCCTGACCGACCGCTGGCGGTTCCCGCGGACCCAGCGCGGGCCTAGACTCTCCGCCCGGGTCTGCTCGCAGTCCCCGGTGCCCGCCCCCCTCAATCCCTCCCAGGTCACTGCGGAGGGAGCCCCCATCCTCGAGTTCGGACCAGACTGGTCCGCCGAGACCCCCTCTGAGTAGTCGAGATCAACACGTGAAGATTGGCGTCGTCAAGGAGATCAAGAACCACGAGTACCGCGTGGCCCTTCGCCCCTCGGGAGCCGAGCAGCTCATCGCGGACGGCCACGAGGTCATGGTGGAGACCCTGGCAGGGAAGGGCACCAGCCTCGGCGACGACCTGTACGAGGGCGTCGGATGCAGCATTGGCGCCTCGGCGGCCGAGGTCTGGGCGAGCTGCGACATGATCATGAAGGTCAAGGAGCCCCTCGCCTCCGAGTGGCCGCACATGCGGGCGGGACAGACCGTCTTCACCTACTTTCACCTGGCTGCGGATCGGGAGCTCACGGATGGCATCCTCGCCACCGGCGCCCACTGCTTCGCCTACGAGACCCTCGAGGTCGGGGGCAAGCTGCCCCTGCTCGAGCCCATGAGCGAGGTGGCCGGAAGGCTGTCGATTCAGGCCGGGGCCAAGTACCTGGAGAAGCCGGCCGGTGGAGTGGGACAGCTCCTGGGCGGCGTCCCAGGCGTGGCGCCTGCGGAGGTCGTGGTCATCGGCGGCGGCGTCGTCGGGACGAATGCAGCGCGCATGGCGGCCGGCCTGGGGGCCAACGTGACCGTGCTGGACGTCAACCACGAGCGGATGCGATACCTGGACGAGATCCTCCCGGCAAACTGCATGACGATCTACTCGAACCCCATGAGCGTTCGGGAGAAGCTCGAGGCCGCGGACCTCGTGGTCGGGGCGGTCCTGGTGCCCGGCGCAGCGGCCCCCAAGCTCATCAAGCGCGAGCACCTGGCGTTCATGAAGGAGGGCAGCGTCATCGCGGACGTCGCGGTGGACCAGGGAGGTTGCTGTGAGACGACGCGCCCCACCACCCACGAGGAGCCCACCTTCGTCGTGGACGGGGTCGTTCATTACTGCGTGGCGAACATGCCAGGCGCCGTGCCCCGTACGAGCACCTTTGCCCTCACCAACTCGACCCTCTCGTGGGCCCGCCGCCTCGCGCGGCTCGGTCCGAAGCAGGCGATCATCGGTGACGCCGGGCTCGCGTCGGCCGCCAACACCGTCGGCGGCAAGCTGACCTGTGAGCCGGTGGCCCAGGCCTTCGGCATGGAGTTCATCGCTCCCGTGACGGCCGCGAACAGCCTCTGATCGGGCCCCCCCGTGCTCCCCATTTTCTACGCGACCATGCCCGAGGCGGCCGCCGCGGGGCGCGCTGCAGGGCAGGCAGTGCAGGAGGCTGCGGGCCTGTCGGAGGGCGACGTCTGGAGCGTCTTCTTCCTCGCGATCATTCAGGGGCTGACGGAGTTCCTGCCGGTGAGCAGTTCGGGTCACCTGGTCCTCGGGAAATCGGTGATCGGCCTCGAGACCGGTGGGATCGCGCTCGACGTCGCCCTCCACGTGGGCACCCTGGGCGCGATCGTCTGGGCCTTCCGGAAGGACGTCCTCGCCCTGTTGCGAGACCCGTTTGAGGGGCGCTACATGAGCTGGGTCTGGCTCGTGGTGGCGACGTTGCCGGTGGCGATCATCGGGCTCGTCTTCAAGGACTCCATCACCGCCGCCGCCGGGACGGCTGTGGCGGCGGGCTGCGGGCTGCTGGTCACCTCCGTGGCGCTGCTGGTGGGCGAGTTTAGCCGGCGCCGTTTCGATGCGCCCGCCTCGCCCCCTGACGAGCCGCCGGTCTTTCGTATGCGTGACGCCGTAGTGATGGGATTCGCCCAGGCGGCGGCCATCTGGCCCGGCGTCTCGCGGTCGGGGTCCACCATCTCGGCGGGCCTCGTGCGAGGGCTCTCGGCGGAGGACGCGGCGCGGCTCTCCTTCCTCATGAGCATCCCCGCCATCTCCGGCGCCGCCATTGTCGAGCTGCCTGGCGCCCTCGAGGAGGGCTTCGGCAGCCTCAACGGCGTCGTGGTGCTTGGAGCCGCCGTGCTGGCTGGGCTGGTGGGGTGGAGTGCGCTCCGGACGCTGCTCCTCGTCCTCCGCAAGGGCTCCTTCCCCTACTTCGCGGCCTACTGCGCGCTCGTCGGCACCGCAGCGCTGATCCTCTCCTGGTGACGGGGTAGTCTGGCGCCATGCGCCAACCCACGCCCCGCCACCTCGCCCCCTCGCTCGTCGCCGCCCTCTCGCTCTCCGCGTCCCTGGGGGCCGCCCCCCAGGAAGAGGAGGCCCCGGCAGCGGACGCCACCGCCGTCTCCGCGGCGGGATCCCTGATCGGGCTCGAGTGGACCG
>CAJQPT010000005.1 GCA_905480285.1 uncultured bacterium | reverse complement strand
CCTACTTCCACGCCGACTGCATCATCGAGGGGAACCTCGCCCTCGCGCCCCTCGATCGCCTCGAGCTCGGAGGCCGCGACCTGGGTCCGCGGGCTTTCTGGTCCGTCTCTGCCGCGCTGCTCCTCGTCGCCGGATTCGTGTTGCTCCTCTTCAAGGAGCTCAAGCTCTTGACCTTCGATCCTGAGCTGGCGGCCAGCCTCGGCTTCCGACCGAGTCGGATCCACGTGGCGTGGCTCGCGGTGGTGTCTTTCACCGTGGTCGCGTCCTTCGAGGCAGCCGGTTCGATCCTCGTTGTGGCCCTGATGATCGCGCCACCTGCAGCCGCGGTCCTGTGGGTGGACGACGTGCGGCATGTCCTCGGCCTGGCCGGTGTGTTCGCGCTGGTGAGCGCCGCCGTGGGACACGAGTTGGGGATGGCCTTGGATGTCGCCCCGGCGGGCCCGATGGCCACCTCGGCGGGCGTCTTGTTCCTCGCGTCGCTGGCCCTCGCGCCGAGGGGCATCGTCATGAGGGGGCGCGCGCGTCGGAGCGTCCTGGCCCGTCTGGAGGTGGACCTGGTCGCGGCGCGGCTCCGATCGGGGTCGCCCAGGGACTCCGAGTCCGTGCGGGGTGAGCTGGGCTGGCCTCGCCGCCGCTTCGAGGCCGTCGTCGCCCGGGCGGTGTCCGGGGCCGCGCTCATCCATGATCCCGCGGCGGGGACCCTCCACCTCGCGGCGAGACCGGCGGGGAGTTGACCGCTGAAAGGACCGTTCGGCGGTGGTCCAGGAGCAGGGCGCTCCCTATCCTCTGCGCCTCATGTCACCCACCCCCGCCGACTACCGCGACCGTACGAAGGAGCTCCGCGGCAGACTCAGTCTGCTGACGGAGAGTCTTTGACTACCCCATCAAGCTGAAACGATTCGAGGAGATCGAGGAGCTGCAGGTCAGCCCCGACTTCTGGAATGACCAGGACCAGAGCCAGAAGCTGGTCCGGGAGCTGAAGGGGCTCCGGCACGTGGTGGAGCCCGTCAGGAGCCTGGAGAGCGGCTTCGAAGAGGTCGAGCTCCTGCTGGAGATGGCCGAGGAAGGGGGTGAGCTCGAGGAGGTCTCCAGCGAGCTGGACGCCACCCTTGAGGGAGCGAAGGACACGCTCGACGACCTCGAGTTCAAGGTCATGCTCGGCGGGCCGAGCGATCAGATGGGGGCGTTCCTCCAGATCAGCGCTGGCGCCGGCGGGGTCGACGCCTGTGACTGGGCCTCGATGCTCATGCGCATGTACGTACGCTGGGCGGAGCGCCGCGAGTTCGACCTCACCCAGGTCGAGCTGAGTGAGGAGGACCAGGGCGGCATCCGCGGCGTGACGCTGCACATCGAGGGGCCCTACGCCTTCGGCTACCTGAAGGCCGAGACCGGCGTGCACCGGCTGGTTCGCATCAGCCCCTTCGACGCCCAGGCTCGTCGCCAGACGGCCTTCGCCTCGGTGGACGTCACCCCTGCGACCGATGATTCGATCGAGATCGACATCAACGAGTCGGACGTCAAGGTGGACACCATGCGCGCGGGCGGCGCCGGTGGTCAGCACGTCAACAAGACCGAGTCGGCGGTCCGCCTGACGCACCTGCCGACCGGGATCGTCGTCCGCTGCCAGAACGAGCGCAGCCAGCACAAGAACCGCGCCACGGCGTGGAGCATGCTGAAGGCCAAGATCCTCGCCATGGAGGAGGCCAAGCGCGACGCCGAGATGAGCAAGCTCTACGGCGAGAAGGGTGAGATCGCCTGGGGCAGCCAGATTCGCTCCTACGTGCTGAACCCGTACCAGATGGTCAAGGACCACCGGACCAACGTGGAGGAGGGCAACGTCCAGAAGGTGCTCGACGGTGAACTCGACCCCTTCATGGAAGCCTACCTCAAGCTGAAGAAGGGCTAGGGGCAACGAGGCGGCCGGAATCGGCGGCGGTGGGGTGGCAAGCCCCGCCGTGCGGACTAGGCTCCCCGCATGAGCGCCTCCAGCCACCCCCACTTTGACGACCGCGGAACCCTGACCTGGTACACGACCATGGCGGAGGCGAAGGCCGCCGCCGCCGCGGAGGGGAAGAAGATCTTCATCGAGTTCGGGCGCGAACTCTGAAGCCAGTGCCGCAGCCTCGTGGAGGCTGTCATTCCCCGCCCTGACGTGGCGCCCATGCTCCAGGCCGGCTTCGTGGCCGTGGCCTCGGACTGCGATGAGCCGGAGGACGAGGTCATCGCCCTCGCCCAGAAGGTTGAGGACGCGATGATGCTGCCCTTCGTTCTCTTCGCCGATGCGGACGGGAACTACCTCGACGGGTACTCGGGGGTCGTGACGCCTCCGTACCTCATCAAGAAGCTCACCGAGTTCTCCGGCTCGTGATGCTCGTCGCCCTCTGCGTCAGCGCGGCCCTCTCCATCCCGACCATGACCGGCGCCACGCCGCAGGATGACGAGCCCGCGCACGGCGTCAGGGCACCGCTACCCTCTCCAGAGGAGATCGCGGCGCTCCCGGCGGACGGCGGCGATGAGTTCAATCGGCTGGTCTTCTCTGGCAGCCCCTACCTCCTCCAGCACGCGCGCAACCCCGTGGACTGGCACGAGTGGGGCCCGGCGGCGTTCGAGCTCGCGGCCGAGCGCGGCGTGCCGGTGTTCCTCTCGATCGGCTACTCCACGTGCCACTGGTGCCACGTGATGGAGCACGAGAGCTTCGAGGACGCAGAGGTCGCGAGGCTCATGAACGAGGCGTTCGTGTGCGTCAAGCTCGACCGCGAGGAGCGGCCGGATATCGACCAGCTCTACATGTCGGTGACCCAGGCGCTCACGGGGAGCGGCGGCTGGCCGATGACCGTGGTCATGACCCCGGACAAGCGCCCCTTCTTTGCGGGGACCTACTTCCCGAAGCAGTCCATCGGCCAGCGCTTCGGGATGCTCGAGCTCGTCCCCGCGCTCTCGACAGCGTGGAGCGAACGTCGTGAGGAGGTGCTGCAATCGGCGAAAGCGATCACCGAGGACCTCGCGGCGCGGGTGGCGGGTGCTCCAGGGGGCGACCTGACGGCGGAGCACCTCGCCGAGGGAGAGGCGGAGCTCTCCCGGCGCTTCGACAGCGCCCGGGGCGGCTTCGGCGCCGCCCGCAAGTTCCCCGTGCCTCACGAACAGACCTTCCTCCTTCGGCGCCACGGCGCCACCGGCTCGGCTCGCGCCCTGGAGATGGTCGAGCGGACCCTGGGTGCCTGGCGCCTTGGCGGCGTGTTCGATCAGGTGGGCTTGGGGATCCACCGCTACTCCACGGACCCGAACTGGCTCGTCCCGCACTTCGAGAAGATGCTCTACGACCAGGCGCTCTGCAGCCTCGCCTACGTGGACGCCTGGCTCGTGACTGGTGACGCCACGTATGAGCGCGCGGCCCGCGAGATCCTGGCGTACGTGAGCCGGGACATGACCTCGCCGGAGGGCGGCTTCTACTCGGCGGAGGATGCGGACAGCGAGGGGGAGGAGGGGCTCTTCTACCTCTGGACCGAGGCCGAGCTCGGCGAGGTGCTCGACGCCGAGGAGGCAGCGTTCGTACGGGAGCGCTTCCGGACCAGCGACGAGGGGAACTACCGGGACGAGGCGACCGGGGAGCGGACGGGCCGCAACGTGCTCCATCTCAATGCGCCCCTCTCCGACGCCGAGCGAGCGCGCTGGGACGTCATGAGGGCGCGGCTCTTCGAGGCCCGCGAGGGGCGGATCCACCCGCTCAAGGACGACAAGGTCCTCACGGACTGGAACGGTCTGATGATCTCGGCCTTCGCGCGAGCTGGCCGCGCATTTGGCGACGAGGCCCTGGTGGCCACCGCTCGGCGGGCGGCGGACTTCGTGCTCTCGGAGCTGCGCACCGATTCAGGGCGGCTCCTGAAGCGCTGGCGTGGCGGGGAGGCGGGGCTCCACGGGATGCTCGAAGACCACGCGTTCCTGGCCCAGGGGCTCCTGGACCTCTTCGAGGCCTCCCACGAGGTCGCTTATCTCGTAGCCGCTCGTGAGATTGTCGACACCGCTGTCCTGCACTTCCATGACGACGAGGCTGGCGGGTTCTTCCTGAGTCCCGATGACGGTGAGGCGCTGCTGGTTCGCTCCAAGACCATCTATGACGGCGCGCGCCCCTCCGGCAACTCGGTCATGGCCTGCACCCTCCAGCGGCTCTCACGGATGACCGGGGAGACGGGCTACGAGGAACTTGCCGCCGGCACCATTCGGGCCTTCAGTGCTCAGGTCGAGCAGAGCCCCAGCTACTCGACGCAGCTCCTGGCGGCCGTGGACTTTCAGACCTCCACGACCCGCGAGATCGTGGTCGTGGGTCCGCCGCAGGCGCCGGAGACACGGGCCATGCTGGCCCTGCTCGCCCGCCGCTATGCGCCCAACGACGTGGTGTTGCTCCGTCCGCCCGGTGAGGAGGGTGCGTCGTTGGCCGCCGCCTGCCCCTTCACCGAGCCCCTCGTGCCGGTGGACAGCAAGGCCACAGCGTACGTGTGCACCAACTTCGCCTGCGCTGCGCCGGTGACGACGCTCGAGGCCCTGGCTGGACTCCTCGAGGATGGCGCCGCGGATCGCTGAGGGATCCGAGCACCTCACCAACGAGCGCGCCCCCGCGCAGGCTGGTCGGCCTGCGCGGGGGCGCATTGGTTGGCTTCAGGCTCCGGGTCACCCGGAGGCTCCCATCAGAGGAGCGGCACGGCGACGGCGCCGGTGAAGTTTGAGACGGCGCTGCCGCCGACGGAGTCGCGGTGCCAGGCCTGGAAGTTCCAGGTCTCGCCCGGCATGGCGGAGACGGAACCGGTCGGCGTCGGAAGGGCCCCCAGGTCGATCTCGAGGCTGAACGTGCCAGTGGACCCAGAGGACTGGATCTGGCCGGGGCCAACGTAGCGACCGATCGAGCCGCCGAGGCAGAGGTCACCCTGGCTGCCACCCGGGTTCGCCGTGAAGCCCTGCGTGTCGGAGACGAGGAAGAACCCGAAGGCGTTCTGCGGGAGCGAGGACGCGCGCAGCGTCATGTCGTGGTCGCCGATGAAGCGGCTTCCGTCGGCCTCGATCGCGCCGCCGACGCCGGTCGAGTTGATCGCACCGTTGCAGTAGACCGCGCCCGGATCGAGGGAGCGCGGGAGCCACGCCGCGGCGCTCGTGGATGTGGCGCCAGAGGCGTTGATGCCGTGCGGAGCGTCGTACGTCCCGGTGCCCAGGTTGAAGACCTGCGGCGGGAACGTCGGGTCGTCGTCGATGAGGTAGACCTTGTTGTTGCCGACCGTGCACCCGTCGACGTCGGCCGAGCCAGAGATGTAGGCGGAGCCGGGGACCGGGGTGGCCGTCCCGGCATCGATGTCGATGGCTACGATCTCAAGGGCGATATCTTCAGGGGCGTAGAACAGGCCGTCTGCACGGTTGAAGCCCAGGCCGCTGATGGAGGCTGAGATGCCGTTCGTGCTGTAGGAGATGACCTGGGTCGCCACGAGCGTGTTGGGATCGAGCTCATAGAGACCGCGGGCCGTCGAGGGAGCGCCGAACGGCGGGAAGGCGAGCGCGAGGATCAACCGGTCGTTGATGCTGTCGTAGCCCATGCCGTCCCAGCGGTAGAGGCCGCCGGTGTCGGTCACGATCGGGCCGACGTCGACGGGCCCATTGGGGCTCCCGTACTCCCACGTGGAGAGGCGACCGGGGGTGCCGCCGACCAGCCACATGAACTGCTCGGCGTCATTGGCTGCAGCACCAAAGACCTCGAACAGGTCGAACTGGAGCAGGGGGGAGACCGTGCCGGTCTCGACTTCTTCGAGGTAGGACTCTCCGAAGGAGAAGCCACCGTAGAGCTGAGCAGAGGCCGGGGCGCAGAGGGCGAAGGCCAGCAGGGAGGAGCCGGCGACAGTGATGGTGGAGTTCATATGGAGGAGAGAGCGGGGGCTCGGGCGTGTCGGGACTCTTGGCCCGAGCTGGGGATGTAGCCGAATACGGATTCGCAATAATCAGGTGGTGAGCGTATCACCAATTTCGAACTCTGGAGAAGTTTCTGGAAACCTTGACCTCGCGCCTGGCCGGTCTGGGGGATGATCTTTACATGTCCAGGCGGCAGACTCAGCGGTCCGTGTCGAGCCGCACCGACCCCATCCCCTCGAATTCGGGGTTCGAATCCGAGGCGTCCACAGCCATCCATGCCCTCCGGCGGCATCTGGATGGGGTCATGAGCCTGTTGCCAGGTCCCATCACGCGCGCCTCCGAGCTCCAGCACGCGCTGGAAGTGGACAAGGCGCTGGCATGGCGAGTGTTCAACGCGGTGGAGTGCCCCGACGCCTTCACCGCAGCTCGCTACCTTCCGCGCTCCGCGGGCATCCGCTCATTCCTGGTGGCCGCTCGCAGGAAGGGAGTCGAGTCCAGCGCGCTCGAACGAGTCAACGCTGCGGTGGAGGCTCTTGATCGCGTCGTGAAGTCGCACGCGGGGGACCGCAAGCGCTTCGACATGCTCCTCGCGGCGCACTCGGTGGAGGGAAGGCAAGAGGCGGACCTCGCGCATCGCCGGATCGCCTTCGAGGGGAACTCCTACGTCTGGGGCGCCTCGGCCGATGTGCAGCTCCGGAGCGCCTTCCTCGCGCCCTCAGCCGACAGGGGATTCGCAGACATGGCCAATCTCCGCGGCCTCCTCGGGCTCGAGTTCCTCCGCCCCGCGATGTCATGGCCGGTGGGTATCACTTGGCCGAGGCAGGACGACCTACGCACGACCAGGGAGGCGTCGATCGAGCCGCTCTTCGACCTGGATGACGCGCCTGATGATGCCGCTTCGCTCTTCTTCAGCGATCCCGGGCTCCGCGTGGAGTCGCGCGTGAGCGAGGGGGGAGGCCGGCAGTACATGGTCTCGACCGAGCGAGTCGGTGCCACCGGCGCGATCTCATGCGTCACCGGCGACGTGGTCCGGCCGGTTGGCCCGCTGACGGCGGAGGAGGGCAGCCGTAATGCCGGCGCCATGGCGACCATCTCCTGTCCGGTCCGGCTCCTCATCCTCGATGTCCTGGTCCACCGGAGCCTCTTCCCAGGGGTCGTCCCGGATGTCGTGATCCGGAGCGACTTCTCGCCCGGCTACGAAGGCCAGAGCCACCCGATGCCCCTCACCGAGGCCCCGGTCTTCATGGGGCCGGCGACCGGCCCGATTCGGACCTCCGAGGTGCCCCGGTATGACGAGATGCGGAGCTTCGTCTTCGAGAATGTGGGCTGGAGCGCGTCGGAATTCGACGTCTTCCGGCTCAGGGTCGAGTACCCGATCCTCTCGACCGCCTTGGCGCTCAGCTTCAAGCTGGCCTAGCCGACGCCTGGCTGGGCTTCAGCGGTTCATCCACCAGCCCATGGCGACCGCGCTCGCGAGGAGCAGCATGGGCTGCCCGACGCGAAAGACCGCCTTCTGGGTCTTGTGCCTGAGGGACTGCATGGCGAGCACCCCCGCCAGCCCCCCGCCAAGGAGCGAGAGGAGGTGGAGCGTCCACTCGGGCACCCGGAAGCCCTCGCGCCGAGCCTGTCGCTTGTCGACCCACCAGACCGGATAGGTCACCAGGTTGATCCCGATCCACCAGCCGATCAGCAGGGCCCCGCCGACGTACTTGTGAAAGACCCACCCGATGGCGGTCGCGATGAGGAGCGCGGGCAAGAGGGTGTAGCGGACAGGGTGGGCTCGCAGGCTCATGATGCTTCGACCCAGTTTTGTTCGCCGATGAAGCGTCGCCACGCAGCGGGCTTCTCGGCGCCCGTCACCTCGAAGATGGGTGACCAGGCGGGGGGCTTGGGTTCCTGGAGGAGGATCATGCCGACCTCGGAGGCCAGCTTGTTGCCCTTCCGGCGATTGCATCGAAGGCAGGCGAGGACACAGTTGGCCCAGGAGGTCTCGCCGCCCTTGGAGCGCGGGATGACGTGGTCCACCGACAGCTGCGCCTGGCCCGGCTGCTTCCCGCAGTACTGGCA
>CAJQPT010000004.1 GCA_905480285.1 uncultured bacterium | reverse complement strand
GTGGAGTCGGGGCAGCCTGGCGGTCTGGACGGGCGCGGCCTTGGCCCGCTGGCGGTCGCGGGCCGACCTCGAGGGGCGGGGTCTTCGATGGACGCCACGGGGGAGAGGTCAAGTTCTGATTGTTGACCAGGCTCATCGTCTGCGGGTCACAGCTGTCGTAGCGGAAGGTCGCCACCGACTCGGCGCTGACGAGGGTGTTGCCCTCGAGGGTGCAGGGACCCGCCATGTGGAAGCGCACGGGGGAGCGCGCGATGGAGTGGACGACGTTTTCCGAGATGGTGAGCTCGCTGGAGCCCTGGTCGATGAAGAAGCCGTTGCTCCCGGCGCGGCCCAGGTTGATGGGGACGTCGTGGATCAGGTTGTGCCGCAGGTGGGAGTCCGGGTGGCGCCCGATGGTGTAGATCCCGCCGCCGTCCGAGAGCCGCTGCATCACGTGGTGGATGTGGTTGTGCTCGATGACATGCCCTGCGCTCGGGCTGGGGCGCGGGCTCCAGATCCAGCCGAGGGAGATGCCGGTGTAGGGGAGGCGGCGGAGCTCGTTGTGGTGGACATGGACGTCCCGGGCGATCCCGATCCAGATGCCCACCGCCCCCATGTAGACGGCGCCGCAGCGCTCCACGGTGCTGTCAGCGCAGGTGACCGAGCGGGTCAGGAGGCCCTCGACGTCCGCCTCGCCGGGCTCCTTCGGGGTGCCGATCATCAGGCCGTTGGCTCCCACATCCTCGAAGTTGCACCGCTGGACCTGGGCGCCCTGGACGCCTTCGGCGAGCCACAGGGCGCTGGCGCCGAGGGCGCGGAACTGGCAGTTGGCGAACCGGACGCCGCGGGCGAAGCGCACGTGCACCGCGGCAGGGGACGGGCGCTCGGGGTGGGGCTGCGCGTCGGCGCGCTGGTCATGGAAGGCGGCCTGGATGCCCGCGTACCCGCCGGTCGGTGACATGGCCCGTGTGTGGGCGAAGGTGATGCCCTCGAAGGCGAGGCCGCGCACCGGCGCCTCTTCGGTGCCCCTGATCTCGACCAGGGTCTGGAGTGCGGGGACGGTGGGGGGCGCCTCTCCCAGTTGCTCTCGCGGCATCGGCAGGTAGCGCAACCGTCCGGCGCCCACGTCGTGCCACCAGTCGCCGGGCTGGCTCCAGCCCGGGGCGACGTTCTCCAGCGCGTATCGAGGGTGGGGCTCGAAGTTGGTCAGGAAGAAGAAGGGAAGGTACCCGCCGATGGTGTCGGTCGCGGTAAGCCAGCGGCTCTCCCCGTCGATGGAGGCCACGCCCACGCGGCTCATGGACCAGTCGTGCAGGAGCAGGAGCTCGGACCCGGCCAGCCCGGCGGCGGGGCGCCGCTCCCAGGGGGCGAGGTCGCCCGAGCGGAAGCGGAAGGAGGTCCTCCTGTCCGGGCCTTCTTTCTCCAGTCGCAGCCAGCCTTCGCGGGGCCAGCGAGCGCGATGGCGGCGCTCGCCGCCCATGAAGAGCTGCCGTACCAGGGGGCCGCTGGCTGGCGCGGACCAGCTCCCGTCCTCGTCCTCGCGCCAGGGCGTCGCCGCGTTCGCGCCGCTGAACGTCACCGTCTCGCCTGGCACCGCGCGCCAGGTCACCTGGCGCGACGTGCCTCCGCCATCGCGAGCGTCGAGGACCAGGGGGGCCGCGAGTGAATAGGTGCCTTGCTCGAGCTCGACGATGATGTCGGCGCTCGGCATGTCGGCGCTTGGAATATCGGCGCCCGGCACGTCGGCGCCCGGGTGCTGGGAGAGCCTCAGGCGGACCCGGCGGGCGGCCGCCTCGAGGTCGGCGCCGGATTCGATCCGGATCACCACGGGATCGATCCGACCCTCTTCCTGCGCGAGCTCCGTCGTCCCTTCGGGGTAGACCCCAGCGGTCAGGACGATCATGGGGAGCCAGAGCACCCTCTTAGCCTATCGCGTGGCTGAACATGGGCCGAGGTGGATGTCGCTGGGCAGGGGCTGCGCTGGGCAGGGGCCGCGCTGGGCCGGGGCGGACGCTGGGCCGGGGCGGACGCTGTGCCGGGGCGGACGCTGTGCCAGGGCGGACGCGGTGCCATGGTGATGGGGCCGCCCACGGCCCGAGTGTCCGCTGTGCGCAGCGGTGCTGGGCTCGGAGGGGACTCCGTCGGCGAGAGTCGGCGGCGGGCCCTCCGCCAGGGCGAGAATCCTCGCCCCGCGCGGCCGCCCGGAGGTCACCCTGTGCCCATGCCGGAAGAGGAAGAGATCGAGCGGAACCTCGGGGTTCAGCCCCTGGTGGAGGTGATGTTCAGGCACGGGCTCAAGCCCCAGGACCTGGTGGAGGCCTCGACGGAGCAGCTGACCCACAAGATGGTGGCGCGGGCGTGCAAGGGGCGCCGCCTCACGCCGAAGGCCAAGGCCAAGGTCGGCGCGGCGCTCAGCGCGGCGGCAGGCGAGGTCGTTCGAGCGAGCGACCTCTTCAACTACTGAGCGGGGCGGCAGGGCGACCACCCGGTCCAGAGCCTGCGCTGCAGGTGCGGGCGTCTGATGAGCCCCTGGTCGGGCAGGTGCCGCCCTGGCGTGGGCTTTGCCGCGCGCCCGGTCGGTGAGACCCAGCAGGGAGGTCCATCGGCGACGTCACTCAGCGGTGTCGATCAGGGTGTCGATCAGGGTGTCGATCAGCTGTGTCGAACAGCTGTATCGATCAGCGGGGCACAGCGGCGAGCCTCGGATCCTCCATCCACCAGAAGCCCGCGGACTCCACGAAGACGAGGCGATCCCGCCAGGTGGCATACCACCGCGGAGCCTCGCCCCATGTCTCCGGAGCGATATCGGGGTGGACGTAGCGTCGGAGCAGCGTGACGGCGCGCTCGACGCTGCTCGGATCGTCGCTCGCCGCGAGTTCGATCCAGCGTTCCAGGCTCGCGCGCTCGGCGTTGGGGGTGCCGAGGGTCCTGGCGTCAAGGTCGACCTCGTAGATGGTCTTGTAGCGCTCACCGCGGTGGGCCGCGTCCTTGCCGCTGAACACATAGGGGAGGTTCTCCGCGAGCCAGGCCTCGAGGCCCGCCGGGGTGGGCTCGTAGTCCTCTCGGGACGCCTCGAGGACCGACCCGGGAAAGTGCTCCTCGATGCCGCGCAGGTATCCAGACTCCCGGTTCAGCGCGAGGTAGACCCAGAGGCTCCGACGAGTCTTGCAGACGTACGGAGTCGTCCGCTCGCCGCGCTTGGTCGCCATGTACCGCACCACGTTCTCGAGGGTGTCCTCGGCGGGGTCGGTCAGCCTCTGGGGATCGATGGAGTAGCCCCAGTAGAAGTAGCTGCCCTGCCGCGCCAGCGCGAGGCTGCCGAGCATCTTGCTGCTCTGGCCCTCGACCAGGCTCTCGAACCCGGGAACGTCGGTGAAGAAGCCCTCGTGGGAGACCAGGGTCGGGTTCCAGCCGTCCGGCTGGTCGACCTCGAAGTCCACCACCCCGTAGGTGGCCGGCATGCCGTCGGGATAGAGGGGCGAGGTGTGGCCTTCCTGGCTCGGTCCGCGCTCCTTCGTCTCCGAGACGGGGAACGAGACCGCGTTGGGTGTGTTGAAGATCGCATGGTCGAGGGCCACCCCGTGGCCCTGGTGGTTCATGCAGATTCATATGTACCCGCTGGTCATCGCCACCCCGTGGGCCTCGACGAGCTCCGTGCCGATGAAGCCCACCGCCACGACGGGGGTCGCGGTACGGGGGAAGCGCTGGATCGTCTTGCGGTCCACGCCATGGGCCTGAAAGACGTTGGAGTCCGCGAGCACGACGTCGTGTGCGTCGCAGGCTTCGAGGGTCACGTCGGCGTAGGTCGCCATTTCGACGGCGAAGCCTCGCTCGACGAGCCAGCCGGCGATGCGCTCGGCTCGAGCGTCGGCCTCGGCGACCACGAGGAGGACGCCCAGTGGCTTCACCTCTCCGCTCAGGGTGAGCGTCATGGGGACGAGGCACTCGAGCGCGTCGCACACCTGGATCGAGAGGGTCGCCCGCAGCTCGTCACCCT
This sequence comes from uncultured bacterium, assembly GCA_905480285.1. GTDB lineage: Bacteria > Planctomycetota > UBA1135 > UBA1135 > Saltatorellus. The sequence continues at coordinate 15,759 of CAJQPT010000004.1, read as the reverse complement.
CGCCGGTGCGCTCCAGTGGAAGGCGCAGGCGAACGGTGCCTTCCAGCCGTGCGCCTTCTGTCTCGGGCAGGCCGACCCTGCCCGCCGCGGCAAAGTCACAGCCGGCGTCGACGCTGAGCTCCACGGGGCGGCCGCCGCCGACGTCCCGGGCATAGGCGTGCCACTCATCGTCCAGGATGAGGTCCACGAGCAGGACCTGGTCGGTAGCGCTGGCGGTGACCCGGAACGGCTGGTCTTCGCCCGATCCCTTCACCTCGAGGGGACACTGGGCCAGCGCGAGACCGTGGGCGAGGAGCGCGGCGGCGAGGGTGAAGATGGAGCGCATGGGGCAAGGCTAGGGCCTGGGACCCATGGAAGCCATCGCGCTCGCCCGTGAGCCGCCCTCCCATGGGCCTGGCAGGGGCGCCGCCGGAGCAGAGCGCACTCGGCGCTGGGTATCCTTGCCTTCGCCTTCTGCGGGGCGCGTCCTTGGGAGGGCTGCCCCGCGGCCGGTGATGACCCAGGTTCGAATCCTCTGCGTCGGTGACATGCACCTTGGCCGAGTGACCGCCCGGCCGGCGTGGGGGTTGGAGAGCCTCTCGTTTGGAGCGTCGGAGGTCTCGGTTCGTCCGGGCTTGGAGGACGCGGCTCGCGAGGCCCGCCAGCGCCGCGTGGCCGCGGCGTTGCTGGCGGGTGAGGTGGTGGACTCCGACGACGGGTCCCTGGCGTAGGGGACGGGTCCCCGGCGTAGGGCCAGCCGTAGGGCCAGCCGTGGGGCCAGCCGTGGGGCCAGCCGTAGGGCCAGCCGCGGGGCGGGCAGGCGCTCGGCCGGTCTACCAGTCCGTCGGGCCGTAGTCCTTCAGGAACTGGCCCCAGCAGTGGTGCCCGGTGTTGAAGCCCACAAAGATCGGGTCGACGCAGCGGGCGGCGCCGTCGACCGAGTCCAGGGGCGGGGCGAAGCGCTGGGCCACCTCCTTCTCGGTGGCTCGCTCCAGCTGGTCCTCGTCGGTGACCCAGCCGGTGTCCACGCTGTTCATGTGGATGCCGTCCTTGACGTAGTCCGCGGCGGAGGTGCGCGTCATCATGTTCAGCGCCGCCTTGGCCATGTTGGTGTGGGGGTGGCGCGTGGTCTTGAGGGCGCGGTTGAACTGCCCCTCCATCGCCGAGACGTTGACGATGTGCTTGTCGTGGGTCTCCACCGCGAGCATCAGGGGCTTGAGGCGGCTGTTGAGCACGAAGGGTGCGATGGAGTTCACCAGCTGGACCTCCAGCATCTCGACGGTCGGCACCTCGTCGAGCTGCAGTCGCCAGGAGTTGGAGGGGCGCAGGTCCAGCTGCTGCCCCTCGCCGTCGGTGAGGCCTTCGGGGAACAGATGCCCCTGGTCGCCCTCACCCAGGAGATCCATCTGGCTGAGCTGCGCGACGTTGCTCGGGGTCCGGTGGAGCGCCAGAGCGCGCTCGGCGGTGGGCTCACCCAGGAGCGCCTGCAGCCGCTCCGGGAGCTCGGCGGGGTTCTCGCGCGCCGCCATGTCCCGGTAGTAATCGGGTGGCCGCCGCACGGTCTGACAGGCGTTGTGGATCAGGAAGTCCAGCCGCGCCTCGGACTCGAGGAGCTCGGCGCAGAACCCCTCCACGGTGGGCGTGTGGCGCAGGTCGAGGGCGCGCAGGTCGAGCCGGTCGCGCCAATCGGCGAAGTCTGGCTCTGACTCGTACCGGCGGGCGGCGTCGCAGGCGAAGCGGGTGGTGGCGATGACCCGCGCGCCGGCGCGGAGCAGGAACAGGACGATCTCGTACCCGATCTTGACCCGTGAGCCGGTGACGAGCGCGACGCGTCCGCGCAGGTCGGCCGTGGCCGTGCGCTTCAGCCAGTTGATGTCAGCGCAGCTGCCGCACATGGAGTCGTAGTGGTGGTGCAGCGCGGTGTACGGCTCCTTGCAGACGTAGCAGCTGCGCGGCTCGTTGAGCTGGCCGCGATCCTCCTTGGGTCGTTCGCGCGCCTGGTGCTCCAGCAGGGCGCGCTGTTCGTCCGTGATGGCCAGCTCCTTCGGCGCCGTCGGGAACGCGAGGGCCCGCTTCAGCGCCCGGTTGCTGGTGGCTTCAAGGGCGCGGTCATCCTGCTCCCGGACCTTGCGGCGCTCCTGGCCGCGGCGCGCCTTGGCGAGGCGCCGACGCGTGAGGCGATCGGGCAGGGCGATCCGGCCGGCGGCCTGACGGAGGCGAAGGAGCGTCGCCTCGTCCACATCGAACAGGCACTCCTCCGAGGCCGCGAGCGTCTCGAGCCATTCCACGTGGGCCAGAACCGCTGCCGGGTCCGCGACGGCGCCCTGAGCCGCGCGGCGGGCGCGCTCGGCGTCGTCGTCGGCGCGCCTGGCTTTGAGGTCAGCCTGGGCGTCTGCGTGGGGCTCGGGGGACGGTTCAGGCGACATGGGGCCGAACACTCTACCGGAGTCGAACCCCGGGGTGGCGCTCGCCCCTGCGGCCGCGATCCGGTGGCGATGACGCTGCGCTGTTGAGGGGGGCAGGCGCAGCTTGAGTGGGCGGCGTGAGGCACGAGGGCCGGCTGGGGGTGCCACGGGGGTTGCGGGAGCCAACGGGCGGAAAGGGGACGGGGATGTCAGGGGAGCCGGAGGGAGCTGACGAGACCTTGGGGCGAGACCGGGTAGGGGGGCTCGGTCCTGCTGCTCTTGGAAGCCTCTGGCCGCGCCGACCTGGCCTCGGGCTGGGAGATTTGTCGCGGATCCCCCGTCGAGGCGGATCCAGCGGCCGCTCGCGTCCGAACGCCACAGTCCGTGATGGACCTCTTCCTCCAAGCCTGCTGGGTCGTGTCCGCGATCGTCTTCCTCGGCTACGGGGGGATGTGCCTCCACCCGACGGCGATGGCCTCCGAGTTCGAGCGCTTTGGCGTCGCCAGGTTTCGTGTGCTGACGGGGTCGCTGGAGATCCTCGGGGGGCTCGGGCTCGTGGTGAGCTACCAGCTCCCCGCGCTCTTACCGTTCGCTGCCGGGGGCCTCGCGCTGCTGATGTTCTTCGCGCTGCTCGCTCGGATCCGGGTCCGGGACTCCTTCTTGCAGATGAGCCCTGCGCTCCTGTTGATGGTGGGGAACGGGTTCCTCGCCTACCGCGCGGCCGGGGGGCTCCTTCAGCCTTGACGCGCGACCCTCTCACGATGCCGCGCCGAAGCGGTGCACCGGACTCATCGTCCCTGGTGGTCGGCTCATGAGCCGGGTACGAGCCCTCGCCTGCACGGGTCTCTCGATCCCTCTCCTGGGGTCGGCGGCCAACCACGTGCTGCAGGTCATCGAGCCGCCCGTGGGCGGCGACGACCTCGGCGTCGAGATGTGGCGGCTGATGCGGGACGGGGGCCTTTTTGTGTGGGTCGTTCTTGGGCACCTTGTCACGGGTGTCATGCTGCTCGTCCCGCGCTGGCGCTTCCTTGGCGCGCTCGTTCAGCTGCCGATCACCCTCGGGATCGCGGCCTTCAACCTGACGATGTTCCCGCCCGGGGTGGTCCCCGCGCTGATCATGGTCGCCCTCAACCTCATCGCCCTCGCTGACTTCACCGCGCTCAAGGCCCTCGTCGCCACGGGCCGCCGGTGACCCCGACACCCTGGCCGTTCACTCCGCACACCAACAACCCTCATCCGTCATGCCTGATCTGAACCTCCCTCTCGTGCTTCAAGTCGTCCTCGGACTCGGCCTCCTCAACGTCTGGCTGCTTCGTGCCGGGAGCGCCACGGGATACCGGGGCGGGGACTCCACGTCTCTCCGCCAGGAGTTCACCGCCTACGGGCTGCCGACATGGTTCTTCTTCCTGGTCGGCGGGCTCAAGATCGGCTGCGCGGTCGGGCTGATCGCCGGGATCTGGCTTCCCGAGCTGCTCATGCCCGCGGCCTCGGTCCTCGTGCTGCTGATGCTCGGGGCGCTTGCGATGCACGTCAAGGTGAACGATCCGCCGATCAAGTCGCTGCCCGCTGCGCTCATGCTTGCCATGAGCGGAACCCTCCTGTCGCTCACGCTCTGACCTGGCGCTGGTTCGCGAACCACGGAAGACAGGTTCGTCTTCGAGGGGGGGCTTGCTCGCGCCGCCCTACGATGGACGGGCTCTCACGGTCCTCCTTGAATGGCCCCCTGCGCGGGTCCCCTTCATCGGCAGCCGCGAGCAGCCCGCCGCCCGCGTCCTCCGCCCCGCGTCCTTCGACTCGCGTCCTCCGACTCGGGCGGCGGCGCCGGTGCGGTCCTTGCCTCCAGCGGCGTTGATGTGATCTCGCCGCCGAGATCTCGTGGCGCGGCCGAGACCTCGGGGCGCCGACGAGGGGTTGAGGGGAGCCCGGCGGCCCGGTGGACTCGCCGCCTTGGGGCCCACGGATGGCGGCCCTGGGCGAGTTGCCGCTTGAGAAGCCGCGCAGCGACGGCGTCGCCGCCCCTGGCAGTCCCGGACCGGGGACGCGTCGAGGGAGCGTTGCCTCTGGCAATGACGCGGGTGGCGTGACGCGTTCCTTGGAGGGGGGCGCGAGGCTGTCTCGCCCATTGTGAGGCCCGGTCGTGTCGAAGCTGCCCTCCGTCGCACTCGGGGCAGGACTCACGCAGGGCCGGTTGAGGGAATTTCCTAGGAAGGAATCGGCACGTCCCCAGTCAGGTTGCCCAGGTTCGGCTCTCGATAGATAGGAGAGCCGGAGACGTGCCTGCCCGTACTCGCGACTCCTCTCGCATCTGTCGACTCGTGAACCTCACCTCCAGGGGCTCTCTGCCCACCATCTTCCCTCGTCAGCCATGGGCTGCGAGACGACTTCCCGAGGCCAAAGGCCTTCTTCCCGACCTCGCGCCCAGCGCCGGTAGCGCTCTCCGCCGAGGGACCCGATCCGCGCACCAGGTCCTCCCGCGGACCCTTCGTTCCCATGGAGGCTCGCGTTGAGTTCACTGGAATGGACCGCGGTCTACACCATCGCTGGCATCGGGGTGGCGGGGCTCGCCATGATCCTGCTCGGACGCCTGGTTCGCTGGAGGCGAGATGCCAAGCGAGAGCCCATGCGTACCCCGAGCCGGTTCCAGGAGTTCTCCCATGCAGAGGACCTTGGGCAGCCCAAGGACGGCGAGGGGTCCAAGGGGCAGAAGACGCCCGAGAAGAGCCCGGTGGGAAGAGGGACGGCGGCGGACAGGGCCGAGAAGCCGATGGTCCCTGCCCTGCCAGGCCCTGTGGGGCCGCAGCGCCCGTCTCCCAAGCGCCTGGAGGGCTCCGGGACTGCGAGTGACTCGAGTGATCAGCCGATGATCCCCGGGCCGCCCCCCCTCGACGGACCGAAGCTGAAGGAGGTGGATGCTGTCCGGCCCGCTCCGGCTGCGGTCTCTCTGCGCTCCACTCCGGATGATCTCTGCCCCGCAGACTGCTCTCCAGGGAACGAGCCGGCGCCTGGAGAGAGCGCGCTTGAAGTTGCGGAGGCGGAGTTGAAGCGCCAGCAGGCCCAGCTGGGCGATGCTCGCGTCCGCTTCGGCCAGTGGTCCAAGGTGGCGGGCGAGGCGCTCGCGGAGGCGATGGGCAAGCACGGCGTCGAGACCGAGGAGGAGCTCCCCGCGGAGGCCCTCAAGGGTCTTCGGCGCCAGGTGTCCGCCCTCGAGCGGCTGCGGGGGGAGCTGGACCTCATGGAGCGGTCCGTGAGGCGGCGGACCTCCGAGTTGGTCGAGCTGCGGCGTGTCCTTCAGCGCTCAACGCAGAGCGGCTGGGGCAAGAAGCTGGAGACCTGAGTCGCCCAATCCTCGGCGGGGCGTCCCTCCTCGGCGCAGCCCAACCGTGGACCGTGGGCCCGCCCTCGACCCTGGATGAGGGCTGCGGGCCCGCAGCCCTCAGGCGCCGGGGGGCAGTCCGCCCGTGTGATGGAAGGTCTTGGAGACGATCTGCCAGGAGCCCTCGATGAGAGAGAGGGTGAAGATGTCCGTGAAGCCCACTGCGCCCCAGAAGTTCTCCTCGTCCACCACCGCAACCGCGACGTCACCGTGGGTCTCGATCGAGCGGATCGTCGCCTTGAAGGTCCCGTCCACATCGGCGGGCTGGGCGGCCACCATCGCCACCAGCTCTGATACGGCGACGTCCACCCGCTGGCCGGCGAGGGCGCCAAACATACGTGCGTCGGCGTGGAAGGCGGTCTCAAGAGCCTCTCGACTGCCGGTTCTCACGCCGTCGATGTAGAGCTGGACGGTGGACTCGGGCGAAGCGCAATTGGGCATGGGTTCCGTTGGGGGGGCGGGGGTGGAATGCTGAACCTGCAGCGCGAGGCTAGCCGCTCAAGCCGGTGGGGGCGGGGATGGGATTGACTCTTCGCAGGGAATTCCCGGCCACGGTGGGCTGGCGGAGAGAGCCGAGGCGGCCCTGCAGAGGGACGCTGGGCCCGCAGGTTCCGCTGGCGGGGTGCCGGGTTATGCTCCGGCCATGCGATACTGGGTTCTTCTGGGTTGTGGCCTGCTGATGGCAGGTGCCGTCCACGCGGCAGCGGCCTCCGCGTGTCTTTGGGATCGTGACACGCGCTTGATGGAGCGCCAGCGCTTCCCGAGCGTCCTCGAGGTGGTCTCGGGCAAGTTCCTGAGGCACAGCGACGCGTACTATCGCTGGCGCGTGGCGGACCGGACGGCTCGTATGGAGCGCGGCGAGGTCGGGCCCGAGCTGGTCGATGACCTCGCGGTGGCCCACTCGAAGCTGGGCGAGGATGAGCGCGCGATCGCGTTGATGGAGGCGTTGCTCGAGCAAGACCCTCGCCGGTACGAGACCCTCGCGAACCTCGGGACCTTCCACGTGCACGCCGGCAACCTCGAGGTCGGTGCAGGCTTCATCGGTGAGGCGCTCGCCGTCAACCCGGAGGCGCACTTCGGGCGAGAGGTCTACCAGCTCCTCCTTGTTCAGTACGTCCTGGCCAAGCGCGCTGGCGCGGCCGAGGTGAAGCTCCCCCTTTGCGCGGAGTCCGCGAGCCAGATCGGCGCGGCGCCTGCGCCCAACTTCTGGGCCTTCCTCGCGGCCCGCCTGGAGTTGGATCCCGCCGCGCCCGAGGCGCAGTCCGAGGCCATCGCGGCGGGAGTCGCCGGCGTCGCCGGGATGATCCGGTTCGGCAACCACTCCTCGCCAGTTCTCCTCGAGGCGCTCAGCGACCTGCTGCTCGCCGACTTCCAGCAGGACGCCAAGGGGCTCGCGGCGCGCGCGCTCCTGCGAGCCGCGGAGTCGTGCGACGATCCGGGCGCGGCGGCGGCCTATCGGGAAAAGGCGCGCAAGGCGCTCTCCATGCAGACCCCGGAGTCCGGGGAGACCCGGAGCCTCCGGGTGGAGGAGCTCGAGGCGCAGTTCGCCACAGAGCTCGCGGAGTCGGAGGCCTGGTGGGCGGAGCTGCGGCTCAACGAGGCCGAGTGGATCGCCGCGGGGGCCGACGTGGACGCCCGTTTCGCGGAGGTCTACTACGCAGAGCCAGCGATCGGATCGGATCCCCGCACCCTGAGCCGGGCACCCATCCTCTACGGGCTGGGGGCCGCGCTCATCGCCGCAGGCATGTTGCTGGCGCGCAAGCGAGCCTCAGCACCCGTCGAAGAGACGACCTGAGCCGGGGCGCGAGCGGTAGCGCCGCCTGTTCTCCGGCGGCGGGCGGGGTGCGCGGGGTCAGATGACCGGGGCAAGGGCACCCGCCTCAAGGGCGACGGAAGCTGAACCACGCCATGCCACGGGCGGCGACCTCGACGTCGATGTTCGCCCGACCTCTCGCGTCCAGGGCGACCTCGCCGAGGGACCTTGCCGCCGGGAGGTCGGCGCCGCTTCCACCCTCGACGGTCACCGAGCCTTCAAGGCCGGAGAAGTAGAGGTCAGCGCTCATGGACCTCTTGATCGGTCGGTCGGTCGGGTTGTGAAGCACGAGCAGTGCCGGCTCGTCCAGCAACGGGTTGGCGTGCAGGATCCAGTCGAGGTCCCGACCGTCTGATCTCCGGGAGGCGGCGTGGATGACGGGGCTCTCGAGGATGTCCCGGTGCGCCTTGTACCAGTCGACGTGGGCCTTGACGGCGTCCCTCACGCGGGGCGTGTCGAAGAGGCGCGGCCCGCGGTAACAGGCCTGGACGCCGGCGCCGAGGTTGCTCGCAAGCATCGCGCGGTAGTGGTCCAGGTGCTCGTCCAGCGGCTCGACCGTCGCGGCGGCGCCACCCCCGTGATATTGGGTCAGCGGGACGAACATCCAGCCCATGCTGGGGAGCTTGTACTTGGTCCCGTCGAAGATGTTCTGGCGCGTGTGGATCACCTGCTGGGCGCGGGGCAGGGACCAGTTCACCTCCCGGTAGCCCATGCCGCACTTGTTGGTGCCCGCGAGGAAGTACCAGTCGGGGGCGTTGATGTAGACGCCCCTGGCTCGGAGGTCGGCGTAGAGGTCCCGCGACAGCATCCAGTTCACGTACCGAGAGTCCTCGACGCCCTGCTGCAGTGGGGGGCGCGCCGCGGCGTCGAGGTTCCCAGGGTAGGGCCCATCGTGCTCGAGCAGCATGGCGCCGGTCTGCGCGAAGAAGGTCCGCAGGGTCTGGAGGTAGCGCTGGCCCCAAGCGGAAGCGAGGGATGGCGTACCCCCGTGGATCATGCCCTCGCCGCCAGGCTCCCCTGTGAGCGGGTTGAGGCAGTTGTCTCCCGCCGGGGTCACGCGGCGAGAGGAGAGCAGCGAGTAGGTCCCCACCTCCACGCCCTTCGCGGCGCCGTAGGCCACGTAGTCGCGCATGCGAGCCAGGTTCGCGTCCGAGGAATCCTCGACGTTGAACCCGCTGCCAAAGGTGAGGATCACCATCTCGAACCCCACCTCGGCGCACTGATCGATGGCGAGCCGAACCGAGTCCGGGTCGGCGTGCCTCACGTGCATCATCAGCGGGTTCTCGGTCACCCACGGGGCGATGGTGCGGTAGATCCGACCGTCCGTGAGCGCGCGCCGCGTGACGTCCTCCGAGTCATAGGCGCCGATGAAGGCGCGGAAGGACTCGAAGGTCTCCCCGGGCTTGACGTCGCGCAGGACCTGGTTCTCCGGCCCGACGTCCAGGAGACAGGGCGTGCCCTTGAGGTAGTTGACCTGGCTCGTGTAGTCGGGATCCTCGAGCCACCGGTACCCGTGGCGGCGGCTGTTCTTGTAGGAGAGTCCGCCCATGGAGTACTCGGTCTCTACGCGCAGGTCCGGCGGGTCCATGGGCTCGCCCTCCCTGGATTCGACGATGGAGTCGCGCTCCACCACGGCCAGCCGCTCGATGGTGAAGTCGTCAACGCGTACCGTGCGGCTCCCCGCGTTCGAGACGGTCACCCACTTGGCGAGGACGGGGACGCCGTCGTAGAGCTCGTAGTGGACGGAGACCGTCACGCCTGGCGGCGCGCTGCCATCCCCGGACGCCTCCTTGAAGTCTAGGCGCAGGGAGATACCAGGGGGAGGCCAGGCGACGTCCGGCGCATGGTGGCGAACTCTCGCCCAGGCCAGACGCTCGCTTGGTACCCCGACGTCAAAGCCCGTGACGCGCCACGCACCGGGCGCGGCCTCCATGGCCGCGAGCCACTCGGGGTCGAGGTAGGCGAGGTTGGGCTGCCCCGTGAGCCCGCCGATGGCGTGGGGGACCCCATCCAGGGTCACCATGGCCTCGGGTTGGACCGCCCTGAGGAGGGACCTCCCCGTCATCAGGTCATCCAGCCTGACCGTCGCCGCGTTCGGCGTCATCCGGATGGAGCGCCGGAGCAGCCCGTTGTCCAGGACGATGGTCTGGCCCTGCTCATCGCGGTAGACCTCGGCGCGGCGAGCGACCTCGTCGAGGAGCCAGTCGGTCGCGAGGGGCGCCAGGGGGGCGGGCGCCCGGACGGGGAGGGACGAGATGTCGACGCTGGCCTGGGGTAGGGACAGCGACAGGGGGATCAGCGCGAGGAGCATGATCGCATCCTATCCGCCCGCCTCCGTCGATCCGGGGTGGATGCTGGTCGTGGAGGGGCGGGGGAGGGGGCGTGATCGCCAGGCTCAGGGGCGCAAGCGTGGCGCGAGCAGGTTCGCCACGTCAGGGGTCTCGAGGAGGCGAGGCGCCCTGCCTGCTCCTCCAGGGGGCTCGCACTCGGCCGGCCTCCGACGAAACTCCGGCTCTCAGGTCCTTGGGCAGCGCCTGACCCGCCGCGACGGAACAGGTGGAGCGATCCAGCGGCCCCTGCTGAGCGAGCCTCACTCGGAGAGGAACCGTCAGCGGGCGGTCCCCAGGGGCCGCTCGCCAGGGCGCAGCCAGGGCAGCGAGCAGAGGCCAAGGAAGAGACCCGGGCCGGCGTCGGGCCCCGACTTCGGTCGCGGCTCTGGCAGGAGCGCGCGTCCGGGGCAGTCGTGGTGGGGTCGCGGTCGCGCATGGCGACAACGCCTAGGGGTATACCTTATTTGCGGCGGGGAGTTCAAGCGACGCATCGGGGACCTATTTGGATACAGGCCTTAGTCCTTTGTCCAGGGCGGCTTGGGGCAGCCACGGGTCGTTCGATTCTTCTCGGCCGCATGGATGCGTTCGGGATGTGTCGGTGCGATCTGGTCCGATCCAGGGCGAACCCACCAAGTCCGGGAAGGCCCTGGCCCGAGGCGCGCCCGCGCGGGTGGTTTCCCTTGGGCGCCCCAGTGCCAGTGTCCCCAGCGGCAGTGTCCCCAGCGGCAGTGTCCCCAACGGCAGTGTCCCCAACGGCAGTGAAGCTGAGAGCCAGTGGAGTCGAGAGCCAGTGGAGCCGAGGGCCCTTCGGGTCTCAGGTCTCGGCTTGCGCCGGGTCCCCGTGCAGACTCACCAGCAAGGCTCCGGCCGCCTGGTAGACCTTGCTGGAGGCCTTGGCCTCGACCGCCTCCCCGAACCGCGGCGCCCAGGGCGCCAGGGCTTCTTCTCGGACGTGCTTGGCGAGATCTTGCTGGTACGCGTCGCCCTCTAGGCCACGCGCGACCAGCGCGCACAGGAGCCCGGCGTGGTCCAGGGACAGGCGGCCGGCTGAGCCGCTCTGCTCGACCGAGAGGACCTCCATCGCCTTGTGGACGAAGGTGGCGATGCGCTCGGGGAGCTCCTCCGGTGCGCCCTCCGGAGCCCAGGCGCTCGCGAAGGGCGGGGCGCCCCCCGGGATGAGGAACAGCGCCGCGAACTCCCCCGCAAGTTCGTCAAGGTCGGGCTCCTCCTCAAGGAACCCGGGGGCCAGGCGCTCGAGGAGCACGCTGGCCTCCGGAGCCTTCAGGGCGGTGAGCAGCGCCGCGTCGACCTCCGAGGTGAGCAGTCGAGCCAGGAGCTCGTAGAGCGGCGCGAGCTCCTTCATACCTTCTCGATGGCGACGACGTTGTCGAACCAGCTCTGACCACCGACCAGAGGCGTCGGGTTGATAGGCAGCGCGTCGTTGAGGTGCCGACCGCCGCCGGAGCCGCCGCGCTTCTTGGACCACCACACGCGGTCCGTGACGTCGGCGTCGCACTCCGAGCCGAACCCGACCTCGCCCTTCGAGGGGGTCTCCATGTCGGCGCGCGCCACGTTGCCCTGTTCCCAGTGCCCCATGTGGTGCGAGACCGCGACGACCTTGGGGTGGACGCGCTCCAGCAGGCGCACCTTCTGGGTGAACGTGCCCACGGGCTCGTCCTCGCCGGCGCGATAGGTGTGCTGAGCCGGACGGAAGACGGTGAGGGTCACCTCGTCGCCCTCCGTCAGCCCGAGGAGGAGGGCGGTCTTCGGGTTCATGAACACGGGGTTGGTGTGCACGATCTCGGAGCTGTACTTCCAGCCCGCGCTCCGGCCCTGGGTGTGGACGTTCCACTTGAACGTCGTCAGGACGAAGCGGTCCTCGGCGAGGTCCACGTGCTCGGGCACCGGCCCCCAGGTGGGGAGCTCCAGGGCGTTGATGTCGGTGAGTGGAAGCCCCACGTGGGCGGCGGCCAGCGGATACAGGGGCTCCTGCACGGTGATGCGCCGCGTGGGCGTATCGAAGCCTCGCACGATCTTGCCGTCGAGCTCGATCCCCACGGCCACGCGCTTGGCTCCCTTGTCGGCGGTGACGATCTTCGTCTCCGGGTCGACGCTGTGGTTCACCAGCTCGTCGGCGGGCACCTCCCGCAGGTAGAGCTCGTGATCCAGCGGCCGCTCGGGATCGGTCCAGATGCCCTCGCGCTTGAGGGTCTCCCAGTCGCCCGGGACCTCGGCATACCACTCGCGGTAGTAGTCCTCGAGGTCCTCGAAGTCGAAGTGGGCCTCCATGCCGCCGCCGATCGTCCGCGCGAGGTCGCGCAGGATGATCTGAACAGGACGTGCCTCGCCCATGGGCTCCACCAGCGGCTGGCGGATCCCGGTATAGGGGCGCAGGCCGTAGTTGTTGGTGGAGTGCGCGTCCCAGCGCTCGAGCGCCGTGGCGTCCGGCAGGATCCAGTCCGCCAGCGCGGCCTGCTCGCTGTAGCTGATGTCGATGGCCACGTGCAGGGGCACGAGCTCCTCGTCCATGAGCACCTCGCGAGCCACGTCGGCCTCGGGGTACCCGAAGGCCGCGCCCAGGGTGTAGCTGATGTAGGCGCCGACCTTCTGACGGCCCTCCTTGATGTACGGGTAGACCAGCTGGCCGACGCGCATGTTGTACCAGTGCCAGGAGAGCGGGTACTCCGACGGCGTCGCGAGCTCGCCGAAGTACTTCTTCTGCCACATCTCCGGGAATGCGGCGACGCGCTTCTGGACGTCCGCGGGGAGCATCTCGAACTCGCGCGTGCCGGGCCGCCACGCCTTGGGCTTGGAGGGCTTCGGGCCGGGCTGGTCGATGACCGGCAGGCCCCACTGGCCGTAGCGGTTCTTCCACATGCGCAGCGTCGACAGGCAGAAGCCGCCGGGCTTGCCCACGTTCCCAACGAGCACGTCGAGCATGCGGATGGCGCGGTCCGCCTGTACGCCGTTGTAGTGCTTGGCGCTGCCCCGGTTGGACATGGTGCAACAGGCGGGCGCGGCCTTGGCGAACTCCACCGCGATGCGGGCGATGTCGTCCGCGGGCACGCCCGAGATCCCCTCGGCCCACTCGGGGGTGTAGTCCTTGACCTGCTCACGGATGGTGTCGAGGTCCACGTTGGCCCAGGTGTTCCAGAACGCGGTGTCTTGGAGTCCCTCGCGCAGGATGACGTGGGCCATGGCCATGGCGATGGCGCCGTCGCTCGCGGGGTGCACCGTGTGGAACTCGTCGCTGATGGACGCCGTGGCCGAGGGGCGGACCTCGAAGGTCACCAGCTTGGCGCCACGGTCCACGCGCGCGTCCATGAGGCGGCGGATCATGAAGAGCCCGCCTTGATAGGCCTCCATCGGGTTGCCGCCGAAGTTGACCACGTAGTTCGTGCGCTCGAGGTCCTGAGACTCCCATTCGAACTCGCGTCCGTACATGCTCATCAGCGGCACGCGGCGGTTCGAGCTGCAGATGGAGCGCCGGTTGAGGCGGTTGGGCGTCCCGAAGGCGTCGGTCCAGCGGCTGGTGAAGCCCTTGGTCTTGTCGCGGCCGTAGTGGAAGACGAGCTCCTCGGGCCGGCCCTCGTCGCGCAGGGTCTTGAGCTTGCCGCCGATCTCCGTCATGGCCTCCTCCCAGGTGGCCCGGCGCCACTTGCCCTCGCCGCGCTTGCCGACCCGCTTGAGCGGGTAGACGATGCGCTGGGGGTCGTAGGTGGCCTGGATCACGCCCTGGGCCTTGCCGCAAATGGCGCCCTGGGTGTTCGGGTCCTTCGGGTTGCCCTCGATCTGCCGCACGCGCCCGTCCTGCACCCAGCCGATGACCCCGCAGTGGGTCGTGCAGCCGAAGCAGATGGTGGGCACGGCCTTCGCGCGGCCGTAGTTGATGCGGGTGGCCATGGCGTCGCCCATGGAGGGGAGGGCCTTCCCGTCACCGCTCGAGCTGCAGCCCGAGAGGAGCCCGCCGGAGAAGGCGGCGGCGCCCAGGCCGCCAGCGAGGGTCAGGAGTTCGCGTCGATCGAGGCTTACCATTGCTCGTAGATGGGGTCGGGGTCCTCGGGGGAGAGCGCGACGCCGGCGTTCATGGCGTCCTCTTGCCAGCGAGCGTGGCCGCGATAGACGACGCCGTCGCGGGTGTCGCCCTTGCGCTCGAGGGGGCGTGACTCGGGGGGCGCTTCATCCACGATGGCCAGCGCCTTGGTCGGGCAAGACATGACGCAGGCCGGCTCCAGCCCGTGCTCCGCGCGGTTGGCGCCGAGGTCGCAGGTCTCCGCGAACACGGGCAGGAAGGTCATGCGCCCATCGCCGGGCTCCGGGAGCCAGCGGACCCTGGTGCGGAACGTGCCCAGGGGCACGCTGTGCTCGGTCTTGCAGGCGACCGAACAGGCGTGGCATCCGATACAGCGTCGGACGTCAACGAACATCTTGCTCATGGCATCTCCTCGTAGCGGACGGTCTGCTCGACGCCGTCGAGTCTGGAACCGTCGAGTTCGGCGAAGGTGTGGATGAAGTAGTTGAGGGCGGGACCCTGGTGGTCGTCTCCGAGGCGCAGGTCGCGGCCGCGGGTGAACAGGACGCGGTCCGGCTCCTCGCCCCCGAAGTGCAGCTCGCGGTCCTCGGGGTGCTTGGCGGCCTCCGACGCGTCGAGCGGAATCCAGCCTGCGCCGGGGAGCCAGAGCTCGACCCAGCAGTGGTAGCCCCCGATCGAGCCGGACGGGCGGTCCATGGGGATCGGGAAGCCCATCTCGAAGCGGCCGGGGATGCCCTCGGTGCGCGCGAGGGCGAGGAGCAGCGTGTGGAAGTCGGTGCAGTTGCCGTAGCGCTCGCTGCAGGCCCAGAAGATGTCGCCGTTCCCCCAGCCGGTGCCCGTCTTCCTGTACTCGACGTTGTCCACGACCCACTCGTAGATCTGACGGGCGCGGGCGTCGGCCCCGGCAGGAGACGGGCCGAGCTCATCGAGGATGGCCCGGAGCTCCTCTTCGGTGGCCTCGCCGAGGGGGACGCGGTCCGTGGAGGCGAGCCAGGGCGAGAGCCGCTCGCGGTCGCCCTCGGTGAGGGCGGCGCCGGCCACGGGGGAGCTGCTACGCGGCAGGCGCTCGACGGTCGCGTTGACCTGGATCTGGAACTCCCCACGTGGCCCCGCGCTCTCGCCGTGCCAGAAGCGGTTCCCGAGGCCGTCGGCCTGGATCGAGCCTTCGATGGGGGCGATCACGGTCAAGGTCTCCACACGCTGCGCCGAGGCCTCGCGCGGGAGCGGGACGAACACGTGGAGGGGGCCCTCTTCCGCCAGCTCCGGGACCGTCACCGTGAGCTCAAGGGCGAGTCTGCGGCCAGCCAGGGATTCGGCAGCGGACCCGCCGCCGGGGGGGGAGTCTTCCCGCTCTGCGGGTCCAGCGCAGCCGACGGCCAGCGCGAGGGCGAGGATGAAGTTTCGATGCATGGGGCGCCGTCGCGGGGGGCGCCCCCGCGTTCATGCGGGCCCGGAAACTCCGGGCCAGCGTCGCGTTCAGCGGGGTCGGGTCGTGAGGGCGATGATCACCCGCACAGGATAGCGAAAGCCTCCGGCAGAACTCCAGATGGAGGTCGGGCCGCGATCAGCCGCGGAACGCTGGACTGTTCAAGATTCGTAGCTCGCCCCGGCGGCCGTCGAGGCGCCCGGCCCGCTCGGCCTCTCTCTTCCGCTCCGGCGACGTGCTCGACTCGCCAGGAACCTTGGCCGGACCTTCAGGCTCCGTCTGATCCGCGCCCTCGCGGCGGGGATGGGCCTCAAAGAACTCCCAGATCAGCTTCGTCGCTGGCACGGACCGCCGGCCGCCGCGGGGCCACCCGTGGTCGCCGCCCTCGATGCTGTAGAGC
>CAJQPT010000003.1 GCA_905480285.1 uncultured bacterium | reverse complement strand
TTCGACGAGCCCGCGGCCGGCGCCCGGGCGGAGATTGTCGAGCTTGGGAAGTCCGCCCAGGCGGACGCCCGCGGGGCCTACGTCTTCTCTGGCCTGGCGGCGGGTAGCTACACGGTGGTCTTCTCCGGACCCGGCTTCAGCAGCGAGGTCGTGGAGGTCGTGCTCGAGGAGGGCGCCCTGGAGATCGTCGATGCGGAGCTCACCAACAACTTCACCGAGATTGACAAGTTCGTCTTCGAACCGCCCATGAGCTTCGGCGGCGCGGGCGAGATCGGGCTGCTGAACCTGCGCTTCAATGCGCCCTCGCTCATCGACTCCGTGGGGAGCGAGCTGCTCTCTCAGGCCTCGGTGGGCAGCGCGGATGAGGCGCTCGGACTGGTCTCGGGGGCCACGGTGTCGGCGGACTCGACCCCGGTCATTCGAGGTTTGCCGGACCGCTACGTCAGTTCCCAGGTGAACGGCGTGCGGCTGCCCTCCGCGAACGAGGACAAGCGCGCCGTTGAGCTGGACCAGTTTCCCAAGGCGGTGATCGAGAGCATCCAGGTCTCCAAGACCTTCACTCCCGACCAGCAGGGAGACGCCTCGGGCGGGGCGGTCAATCTGGTGCTGAACCGGATCCCCGACAAGCCGATCTTCAACTTCTCGGCCCAGACGAGCTACAACACCCAGGCCACCAACGAGGCCGGGTTCCTCTCGTACCGCGGCGGCGGCGTCGGCGCGCTCGGTCTCGAGGCCGACGAGCGTCCGATCCAGCCGCTCGGGGAGAACTGGTCGGGAGCCGTGGGGGTCTCCCCCTCCAGCGCTCCTACCGACTACAAGTTCAGCACTGCCCTCGGCGGAGGGCGCGAGCTCGACAGCGGCGTGGAGGTGGGCGGCTTCCTCAGCCTCTTCTACGAGAAGGACAGCTCCTTCTTCGACAACGGCGTCGACGACAGCTGGTGGGTGAACAGCGTGGTCGGGCCGGGGTTGACCCCGCAAACCGGGCAGGGCGGCGTCAACGAGGGAGAGTTCGTCACGTCGCTCTTCGATGTCACCCAGGCCTCTCAGCTGGTCCAGTGGGGCGGGCTTGCTTCTCTCGGCGCTGAGTGGGACGGGCATAGCGTGGGGCTGGACTACCTCTACTCCCATACGGCCGAAGATCGCGCGACCCTCGCCGAGGACACCCGGGGCAAGGAGTACTTCTTCCCGGGCTACGACCCGAACGACCCCGCGGGGCCGGGCAACTACGGGAGCGAGACGGACGCGGCGCCCTACCTGAGGACGGAGTCCCTTGAGTACACGGAGCGCACCACCGGAACGCTCCAGCTCAGCGGTCGCCACGAGCTCGAGATGGAGTCCGTCTCGCTCGGTGATTCGATCAAGCTGAAGGCGCCCATCCTCGACTGGAAGCTCGCGTCGAGCTTCGCGGACCTCGATCAACCCGACAAGCGACTGTTCGGCTCCCTCTGGCGGCCACCCAGCTATGACCCGGGCAACCCGACCTTCGGGATCCCGCCGGGCGTCAACGATCCCTTCTTCGAGGCCTTCAAGCCGGCGGCCAACTTCACGCTGGGCAACCTGCAGCGGATCTTCAAGACGATCGAGGAGGACAGCAACCAGATCCAGCTCAACGGGGAGCTCCCCTTCGAGCAGTGGAGCGGCGACGAGGGCTACCTGAAGGTCGGCTACTTCGATGACCAGGTCGACCGGGAGTTCGATCAGGAGAGCTTCAGCAACTACGGTGAGCCCTTCATCACTTACTCCGGCGGCTTCAATGAGTTCTGGAGCTCCAACTGGGGGAATGAGAACCACCCCATCAGCCAGGAGTTTGATCTCGACGTCGACTATGAGGGCGAGTTCAACGTCGACGCGTGGTACGGGATGCTCGATGTGCCCATCAATGCCTCCCTCTCACTGATCGGGG
Organism: uncultured bacterium; assembly: GCA_905480285.1. Classification (GTDB taxonomy): domain Bacteria; phylum Planctomycetota; class UBA1135; order UBA1135; genus Saltatorellus. Next base: position 3,588 of record CAJQPT010000003.1, on the reverse strand, counting down.
GCGTCCGGCTCGAGGGCACCGAGATCGTCACGCGCCTCGACCCGGGAGCGGACGCCCAGTACTTCGATCCGGACGGGACCGCGGTCTCGGAGTTCACGCCGGAGATCCTGGCTGAGATCGCGGAGCCCTACACCGAGGACGACGTCCTGCCGTCCATCGCTGCGGTGTATGACGTGGACGAGAACTGGTCCGTTCGCGCGGCCTACAGCCAGACCGTGGCGCGCCCGACGTTCAAGGAGCTCGTCCCGATCCTCCAGCAGGAGTTCCTCGGGGGGCCGGTCTTCATCGGTAACCCCAACCTCGAGCTGGTGGGGCTCGCGAACTACGACCTGCGGGTGGACTACCGCCCGACGGCGGAATCGCTGGTCTCACTGTCGTACTTCCACAAGGACATCGACCAGCCCATCGAGTACATCCAGCGCGTCTTCGACTTCGGTTTTACCACGCCGGTCAACTACCCCAAGGGCCGCCTGAGCGGGGTCGAGTTCGAGGTCCGGCAGCGGCTCGAACCCCTGTGGGAGCGCCTCGAGGGCCTCTCCGTCGGAGCCAACGCGACGCTGATCGACTCGTCGGTGCAGCTCCCGCAGGACCAGGTGGACGTGTTCAGCGGTCTCGGTGTCAACCTGACCTCCCGCGACGCGACCAACGCGCCTGAGTACCTCTACAACCTGTACTTCACCTATCAGGTGCCGGACACGGGGACCCAGATGGGCCTGTTCTACACGGTGCGAGGAGACACGCTCGTCACGGGGGACAGCGTCGGCCAGATCAGCAACTACATCCCCGCCGTCTACCAGAAGGCGTTCGGGACCCTCAACTTCAGCCTCACCCAGCGGCTCTCTCAGCACCTGTCGCTGAAGCTCCAGGCGAAGAACCTGACCAACCCGACGATCGAAGAGGTCTATCGATCTGACTTCACCGGGCCTGACGTCACCAATACCTCCTACACGCGCGGGATCGAGTACGCCCTGAGCCTCAGCGCGGACTTCAGCTTCTGAATGCAGTCGAACCGCCTGGACGGCGGACATGTGCGATGAACCGAATCAGACAGAACCACACCCCGCGGGCCCTCGGCGCCCTGGTCCTTGCCGGCGCGACGGCGCTCCTCGCGAGCTCCCTCGTGGCCCAACCCCAGGTGCAGGAGCCCCAGGACTCGAAGGTCGAGCTCACCCGGGCGGCCATGGAGAAGTACGTCACCCTCCGGGGCGCGATCGGCAAGGAGAAGGCGCGGCTCGCGGAGGACAAGGAGTTCCTCGCCGACCAGATCGCGATCCTCACCGAGCAGGTGGCGATGGAGCGCGCAGCCGTCGACGCTCTGAAGGGGGAGATTGACGACACGTCGGCGCGTACCTCCGAGCTCGAGGCCGAGGAGGGGGAGCTCAAGGCAGCGACCGCCTCCCTCGAGGCAGTGATCGGGGACCTCGAGGAGCGCGCGGCGGGGCTGGTGACGCTGATGCCGGCGCCGCTCCGTGAGAACGACGTCTTCTCGGCGCTCGTCTCGGGCCTCCCAAAGGACCCAGCAGAGACCAAGCTCAGCCTCTCCAGCCGCTTCGTCAACGTGACCGGGATCCTCGACGCCGCGGACAAGTTCAACGCGGACGTGCACGTGGCGAACGAGAACCGCGAGCTCGGGAACGGCGAATCGGTCAACGTCGACGTCCTGTACCTCGGCGTCTCGGCTGCCTTTTACGTCAACCAGGACGGGACCATCGGGGGCACCGGGCGTCCGGGCCCCGAGGGGTACGTCTGGCGTCAGGACGACGCCGCGGCGCCGGCCATTCAGGCGGCCATTGCCATGAAGGAGGGCGACACCGCCGCCGCCTTCGTCCAGCTCCCCGTGAAGGTCGACTGAGGCGAGACCCAGCCATGCTCCACCACATCAACAAGTGGGTCGCCGTCGGCGCCCTGGTCGCGGTCACCCCGCCCTCATCTCCCGCCCAGGCCCAGGAGGCTCCGGACCGAGACGTTCGATTCGACGAGGTCGCGGCCGGGGTGCTCAAGGACCTGGACGCAGCGCAAGCAGAGCTCGAGGCCCTGCGTCAGCGCGCGCTCGACGAGAAGCTCCCCCTCAGCCGGCAAGTCTCCGAGCTCCAGCGCCAACTCCTGGACGCGGAGGCTGAGCGGCAGGCCCTGCGGAACGACAAGAACGCGGGCGCCAAGGCCCTCGCCCGGCTCGGTAACTCGATCGCGGCGCGCAAGCAGGCGGTCGCCTTCCTGGGCGCCCAGTTCGCCGAGTACCGCCGCAACTTCGAGTCGCGGCTGCACATCTCCGAGCTCGCGGCGTACGAGGATCTCCTGCGCGAGATCACGGCCGCCGAGGAGTCCTCGGACCTCAGCGGTGCCGAGGTCTTCGCGGAGCAGCTGCGGGTGCTCGACGCCTCCTTCAAGCGCCTCACCGACATGGCCGGCGGCCTCCGGATGCAGGGGCAGGCCATCGACGGCGCCGGGTTCGTCAAGGACGGCACCTTCGTCCTCCTCGGGCCGACGGCCTACTTCGCCTCCGAGGACGGCCTCGCCGTCGGCACGGTGAGCGCCCCGGCCAGCTCCCTTGAGCCGACCGTCCGCGGGTTCGCAGAGCCTGGGGACCTGGAGGCCGCAGCGGAGCTGGTGGCCAAGGGCGCCGGGATGGCCCCCTTCGACGCCACGCTCGGGAACGCGTACAAGATGGAGGCCACCCGCGAGACGCTGCTCGAGCACGTCCAGAAGGGCGGCGTCATCATCTATCCGATCCTCGGCATGGCGGCCCTCGCGGCGCTCGTCGCGGTGATCAAGTGGCTGACGCTGCTCTTCGTGCGGACGCCAAGTCGCAAGGCCATGAACGCGCTCATGTCCGCCGTGGCGGACGGCGACGCGGAGAGCGCCCAGCGCCGGGTGAAGGAGCTCCGCGGGCCCGCAGGCAAGATGCTCACGGCGGGTGTCGCGAGCCTCGGTCGGTCCCGGGACCTGATCGAGGAGGTGATGTACGAGCGCCTCCTGATCACCAAGACCAAGCTGCAGGCCGCGCTGCCGTTCATCGCGATCTGCGCGGCGTCGGCGCCCCTGCTCGGCCTCCTCGGCACGGTCACGGGCATCATCAACACCTTCAAGCAGATCACGCTCTTCGGGTCCGGCGACGTGAAGCAGCTCTCGGGGGGCATCTCCGAGGCGCTGATCACGACGAAGTTCGGCCTGGTCGTCGCGATCCCCTCGCTGCTGCTGCACGCCTACCTCTCCCGCAAGGCGCGCTCGATCACCACGAAGATGGAGTCGGCGGCGGTGCGCTTCGCCAACGAGGTCGCCATGTCCGACGAGTTCGGGCCAGCTGCGGCTGCCACGGGCGACCGCGGCGGGCCGGCGACGCCGGACGCGATTCGCGGTGAGGTGACCCGTGTCCTCAGTGACATGCTCGGCCCCGTGCAGGAGCCCGCGACCAGCGCGGCTGCCGAACCCGAGGATGACGTGGCCCCGTCGACCGACCCCGCCGCGCCCGAGCTCGCCTCCTGAGGAGCACAACCGAGGTGGTCCAGCACATCCAGAACCTCCTCCTGCGGCTGCAGGAGGCCGCCCGCGCCGCCAGGATCGACTCCGAGTCGACCCTGGAGTCGAGCC
>CAJQPT010000002.1 GCA_905480285.1 uncultured bacterium | reverse complement strand
CTCTCGGCGGAGGCCGAGGACTACTGGGGCAACGTGGACCTGTACATCGGCGGCACCGAGCACGCGGTGCTCCACCTCCTGTACGCGCGCTTCTGGCACAAGGTCCTCTTCGACGCCGGCGTCGTGAAGACCAAGGAGCCGTTCCAGCGCCTGTTCAACCAGGGCATGCTGACCGCCTTCGCCTACAAGGACGGCACGGGCCGCCTGGTCCCTGCCGACGAGGTCAACCTCGAGTCCGACCCGCCCACCTCCAGGGCCACCGGTGAGCCCCTCGAGCAGGTCATCGCGAAGATGAGCAAGACGCTCAAGAACGTGGTGAACCCCGACGACGTCTGCGAGCAGTACGGGGTCGACACCTTCCGGCTCTACGAGATGTTCATGGGGCCCCTGGCGGACTCCAAGCCCTGGAACCCGCGCGACGTGCCCGGCTCCCGGAAGTTCCTGGAGCGCGCCTGGCGCCTGTTCGTGGACCCCGACGGCGACGCGCCCATCCGCGTGGGGCTCGGCGATGACTCGGAGGTGACCCCCGAGGGGCCCGCCCTCGAGGTGGAGCGTGCGCTGAACCAGTGCCTCCAGCGCGTGGACGACTCGTTCAAGGCGTTCAACTTCAACACCGCGGTGGCGGCGTTCATGGAGTTCCTCAAGGGGGCGGCCTCGAAGGGGCTCAACGGGACCCAGGCCAGCCGCCTCGTGCGCGCCATGGCGCCCTTCGCGCCCCACTTCGCGGACGAGATCTGGTCGCGCATGGGCCACGGCGGAAGCGTGCACCACGCCCCCTGGCCGGCCGTGGATGAGCGCTACCTGAAGGCCGACGAGTTCGAGATGCCGGTCCAGATCCTCGGCAAGCTGAGGGCCAAGGTCATGGTGCCGCGGGAGGCCTCCCGAGAGGAAATGGAGGCGGCCGCGCGGGCCGCCGTGGCCGATCGCATGGAGGGCAAGCAGGTCGTGAAGACGATCGTCGTGCCCGGCCGCCTCGTCAACTTCGTCGTCAAGTGAGCGCGGGTCCGGGCGCGCCGGCGTTGATCGGCCGGGTCCGGGTCGCGACAATCTGAGCAGGAGGACACAGCCATGGCGCTGCTGGAAGAAGACCACGCGTTCGAGATTGCTGACGCCGTGCTCGCTGCAAGCGAGGCGGATGAGACCGAGGTGGCCATCCACTGTGTGGAGGACCGCTTTGTGCGCTTCGGCCACGAGGGGCCCACCCAGTCCGCAGACCGGGAGCGCTACGACCTCGCGGTCCGCGTCCGGTTCCGCGATGGCGGCGGGTTTCGTGAGGCCAAGGCCAGCTCTGGGTCCCTTGACGAGGCGAGTGTCCTCGACGCCCTTGGGCGGGCAGAGATCCTCGCCCGCGTGGCGTCGCCGGACCCTGGCGCCGTCCCTCTGGGTGGCGCGGTTGAGGTCGAGGGGACCGCGCCCTCGCGCCCGACTCAGGACCACAGCTTCAAGGAGAAGGCCGAGTGGATCGAGGCGGCCCTCCGACGCTGCGAGTCAGAGGGACTCCATGGGGGAGGGCTGGCGCGCACGACCGTCGCCTCGCGCAGCCTCGTCAACTCGGCGGGTCGGCGGGTGCATGGGGCCACCTCGCGGGCGGAGTTCGCGTTGACCTGCGCGGACGGAGGCGCCGACGCCGAGACCGTCGGGGGCTCGGCGAGCTCCGCGTCAGTGCGCTGCTTCGTGGATCAGGTGGACGTGGAGGGCGTGATCGAGGACGCGGTGACCAGCGCCGTCCGTGCGCGCGATCCGGAGGATGTCGGGGCCTCGCCCATGGACGTGCTCCTCGAGCCCCAGGCGGTGGCGGCGCTGATGACCTTCACCTCAGGCATGGGGTTCGGCGCCCGAGGCTTCCACGAGGGGTCTTCTTTTCTCACGGGGCGCGTGGGGGAGCGACTGTTCGCCGAGGGGATCTCGATCTCCGACGACCCCACCCACCCCGACCTCCGGGGTCTGCGGTTCGATGGGGAGGGGACACCCCGAGGCGCGCACGCCCTTGTCTCCTCGGGAACCGCACACGGTCCAGTGACCGACGCCTCCTGGGCGCACCAGTTGGGGCTCCCCAACACAGGCCACTCGCAGGCCCAACCCTCGACGGACGGCCCCTCTGCGGGGCACCTTGTGGTGGCGGAGGGGGACCTCTCGAGGGAGGAGCTCCTTGAGCGGCTCGGTGACGGCCTGCTCGTTCGCCAGCTGCACTACGTGAACGTGGTGGAGCCGCGGGAGCTCGTGCTGACCGGGATGACGCGGGGCGGTGTCTTCCGTGTCAAGGATGGGGTCGTTGGCCGCGCCATCGGCAACCTCCGGTTCACCCAGTCGCTCGTGGAGGCCCTCGGGGCGGTGGACGGTGTCGGCGATCGGGCGACCCGGGTGGGGTCCCTGATGGGCGGCGAGCTGGTGGCGCCGTCCCTGCTGATTCGCGGTTTCCAGTTCACATCAAAGGCGAGGTCCTGAGTCCCATGGTCAACCCGACGGTCAAGACGAACCCGGCGCACTCCATGGAGGCGCTCGCGCGTAGCGCGGTAGACGAGGCCATGTCGCGGGGCGCCGACGCCGCGGACGCGCGAATCGTCCGCTGCGCCGAGGAGCGCCTCGTGATCCAGAACGGCGCCCTCAAGGAGTCCGATGCGCCCGAGGACTTCGGGATCGCGGTGCGGGTGTTCAAGGACGGCGCCATCGGCTTCGCGGCCGCGCCCGGTCCCTATCCCGCGATGCAGAACGCGGTGAGCGGGCTCGTGCGCCGCTGCCTCGCATCAGCCCGGGACCTCGCGCCCCTTCGTCGGGTGCCCGTGCGCCTGGCTGGCCGCGCGGACGCTTGCGGAGAGTACGCGACGCCCGTGGAGGAGGATCCCTTCACGGTCTCGCTCGAGGAGAAGCTCGACCTACTGATGCGAGCGAGCGAGCGCCTTGGCGGCCGGCGCGAGATCGTCTCGCGACTTGCGGGCATGAGCCTGCGCCGCGAGGAGCAGTGGATGGCCACCTCGGACGGGGGCTCGACGCACCAGGTGCTCGTACGCTCCGGCGGCCGGATCGAGGCGATTGCGCGGGCCCGCGGCGTGGTGGAGCGGCGGAGCTACCCCAATGCGCTGGAGGGAGACTTCCGGAGCGGGGGCTTCGAGGTGGTGCGGGCCCTTGACCTCGAGGGGAACGCGGAGCGCGTACGCGACGAGGCAATCGCGCTCTGCCACGCCGACGTTTGCCCGCCTGGCCAACGCACGCTGATCCTCGGAGGGGGGCAGCTCGCTCTGCAGATCCACGAATCCGTGGGGCACCCGACCGAGCTGGACCGGGTCCTTGGGGAGGAGCGAGACCTCGCGGGCGGCTCCTTTGCAGCGGCCACCGACCCTGGTTCGCTGAAGTACGGGTCCGAGTGTGTCAGCTTCGTCGCCGACTCGACCGTCGCCGGAGGCCTCGATACCCGTGGTTGGGACGACGACGGTGTGCCCTCAGGCCGCTTTGATATCGTCAGGGACGGGAGGCTCCGTGCGTTCCAGAGTGGGCGCGTCAGCGCGGGTCGAGCCGGCGCGGAGAGCAGCCGGTCGGTCTCGCGAGCCGAGGGCTGGTATGCCCCGCCGATCGACCGGATCACCAACGTCTCGTTGGCCCCCGGACACGGCTCCCTGGACGAGCTGCTCGCGGACACAGAGGACGGCGCCATCCTGGCCGACACGATCAAGACCTGGTCGATCGATCAGGAGCGACGGAACTTCCAGTTCACGTGCGAGGTCGGCTGGGAGATCCGCGGCGGGCGGCGATCTCGTCTCCTCCGCCTCCCCACGTACCAGGGCTCGACCCTGGACTTCTGGAAGCGCTGCGATCGGGTCGCGGGACCGGAGGAGTGGCGGCTCTGGGGTGTGGTGAATTGTGGCAAGGGGAACCCGATGCAGATTGCCGAAATGAGCCATGGCGCAGCCCCAGCCCGCTTCCGGGGCGTCCAGTTTGTGGACGTGGGGTCAAAGCTCTCCTGAGAGAGCCGCGGGGGCGCGGAGAGCTCCTCCCAGCGCCTGATCTGCCGGGCGAGTTTTTGCGGCGCCTCGTCCCGCATTGGGTAAAGTGGAACTAAG
>CAJQPT010000001.1 GCA_905480285.1 uncultured bacterium | reverse complement strand
CTCCTTGTCGACGCCACGAAGGAGGACACCGACGTTCTCGCCGGCGCGCCCCTCGTCGAGGGTCTTCTGGAACATCTCAACACCGGTGCAGGTGGTGTTGCCGATCTCCTCTTGCATCCCGACGATCTCGAGCGCGTCGCCCGTGTTGACGATGCCGCGCTCGACGCGACCGGTGCCGACGGTGCCGCGCCCCTTGATGGAGAACACGTCCTCAACCGGCATCAGGAAGTCCTTGTCCACGTCGCGCTCGGGGAGCGGGATGTAGCTGTCCACGGCGCTCATGAGCTCGTCGATGCACTTGAAAGCGTCATCATCGGGGCCCTTGCCGTCGTTGAGCGCGTTCTCGGCGCCCAGGGCGGAACCACGGATGATCGGGATGTCGTCCCCGGGGAACTCGTACTTGGAGAGGAGCTCGCGGATCTCCATCTCGACGAGGTCGAGGAGCTCATCGTCGTCGACCTGGTCGACCTTGTTCATGAACACCACGATGGCGGGCACGTTGACCTGACGGGCGAGCAGGATGTGCTCGCGGGTCTGGGGCATCGGGCCATCCGCTGCGGAGACCACGAGGATCGCGCCGTCCATCTGGGCGGCACCCGTGATCATGTTCTTGACGTAGTCGGCGTGTCCGGGGCAATCGACGTGAGCGTAGTGACGCGCTTCGGTCTCGTACTCGACGTGCGCCGTCGAGATGGTGATACCGCGCGCCTTCTCCTCCGGCGCCTTGTCGATCATGTCGAACGCCATTGCCTTCGCGAGGCCTTTAGCGGCCTGGTGACGGCAGATGGCGGAGGTGAGGGTGGTCTTCCCGTGGTCGACGTGACCGATGGTCCCGACGTTCACGTGGTCCTTGTTCCTCTCGAAGACTTCCTTGGCCATTTCTGGTGTCTCGTCGCTTGGGTGTCCCGTTCGCCGGCCTTTGGCCGGGTCCCGGAGGTGGTGTGACGCCGCACCGCTCGCGCGGGGTCGACGCCGGATCGGGGAGCCGCTAATGCGGCACGATCGGTGAAATCTGAATAGGGAAGCCTCCAACCAAAGCTGGTTGAAGGTGGAAGAAAGCTGCCCGCCCCGCACTCCCCCACGGTCGCCGAAGGGGGCGCCCTGTGTTGGAGCTGGGGGGACGGAGGCGCGTGGGTGGAGCTGCTGACGGGACTTGAACCCGTGACCTCTTCCTTACCAAGGAAGTGCTCTACCACTGAGCTACAGCAGCGATTGGCCTCGACTCGAGGAGGGTCTCCGTGGCGCGGCAGGCCGCGCGTCAGGTGAATGGAGCGGGTGGGGGGAATCGAACCCCCGTGTGCAGCTTGGAAGGCTGCCGTTCTACCATTGAACTACACCCGCAAGGTGGAGCGCATCAAGCGCGCGCCCCGCGCGGAGCGAGGCTTCTGCCTGATAGGCGTGTCCGGGAGGGCATGGCCAGAACGGCCTAGCCGGAACGGCAAAGCCCGCAGAGCAGAGCCCCCGCAGAGCAGAACCACAGCGGAGCAGAACCACAGGCAGAAAGCCTGGGAGGGGTCGCCACCAACCGCAACCGAACCGTCCGTCGCCGTTCACGCTTGACCCCTGGGCAAGACCTCCATGGGACTGAGACCCATACTGGATCGCAGAGGGAGGCTGGTGGGGGAAGCAGGATTCGAACCTGCGAAGGCTGAGCCATCAGATTTACAGTCTGACCCCTTTGGCCGCTCGGGAATTCCCCCGCCCGGAATACCCGAGGCTGGTGGAGCAGCGCCGACAAGCGGGCCGCCCCGCAGTCTGCGGGTGCGCGAACGACCGACGGGACGATCGGTCCGATCGCGCGCCTTCATCCTGGTGCCTGCGCGGCCAAATGGCTGCAGCAGGGCGGGAAGAGGCACGCTCCCGTGTCATCCTCGAGTCGGTTTACGTTTTGAGTGAGCGGCCAACCTCCGGATCGCCTGTGGCGACCGGACGCTGCCGGAGTTGGTGGGGCCAGCGGCGGGACTTGAACCCGCAACCTGCTGATTACAAATCAGCTGCTCTACCAATTGAGCCACACTGGCGATTGTGCCTGGCGGCCTCCAGCAACCCTGGTGAGCGCTCGCATACACGAGAGCACGCCAAGGCGGCGAGTGGAGCGAGAAGGATAGGGATCGCGGTTGAGGGGTCAAGGTTCTCCGTGGGAAATCCTCGGGACCTCCCCGGATCCTCGACGCTACACCTCGGGACGCCCGATCCGGCCGAGCTCGTCGCGGTGGTGCGCGAGGGAAGCAGCCACCTGATCCATGGAGTCTCCTCCATATTTGTCCAGGAACGCCTCGGCGAGGGTCATGGCCACCATCGCCTCCCCCACCACAGAGCAGGCAGGCACAGAGGTGACGTCTGATCGCTGGTAGGTGGCCACGACCGCTTCACCGGTGTGGAGGTCCACAGAGGGCATCCCCTGGCGAATCGAAGGGATCGGCTTCATGGCCGCCCGGACGACCAGGGGCTCCCCCGTGGACATGCCTCCCTCGAGCCCACCCGCCCGGTTCGTCGCCCTCCTGAAGGCCTCGGCCCCTTCTCCTGGCAAGATCCCGTCGTGCACGGCGCTCCCCCGGCGCTCGGCGACCTCCATTCCCAGCCCGAATTCCACGCCCTTGATGGCCGGGATCGAGAACAGGGCCCCCCCGAGGCGAGCGGTCAGCCGCTCGGGCCCACTCGCGCAGGACCCCATACCTGGCGGAAGACCCAGGGCTCGGACCTCGAAGGTCCCCCCGAGGCTGTCCTGGGCCTCGCGGGCCCTGTCCACGGCCTCGCGCATGGCGCCATCCGCCGCCGGATCGAGGCTGAGGAACTCCGAGGACGCCCGGACCTCAAGCCTGCGACCCTCCGCCGCACCCCACGCCTCCCCGCTGCACCGCACCCCGCCGAGCCCGGTCAGGAAGCCGAAGACCTCCACCCCGAAGGCCTCGAGCACCTGGCGCGCGATCCCCGCAGCGGCCACTCGGGCCGCGGTTTCCCGCGCGCTGGCACGCTCGAGGACCGCCCTGGGATCCCGGTGACCCCACTTCTGGCACCCCGCGAGGTCCGCGTGTCCCGGCCTGGGATTCGTGGGCGTGGGCAGCCGCTCGATGACGGAGTCCTTGTTCTTCACCGCGAAGGCGATGGGCGCGCCGATGGTCACACCGCCCTTCCAGCCGGAGAGGATCTCCACGCGATCCGTCTCGATCTTCATGCGTCCCCCGCGGCCGTAGCCGAGCTGACGACGGGCGAGCTCGCGGTCGACCCGCTCCACGTCGAGCTGAAGGCCCGCGGGGACGCCCTCCACGATGCCGATCAGCGTCGGACCATGGGACTCACCGGCCGTGCGCCATTGCAGTCGCGTCAACGTCGTGCTCCTCGGATCAGGGGTTGGGGCTCAGGAACCGGGCGTGATCTCGATCCACCCGTCGTCATCGTCGTCCTCGTCGGGCGCGGCACCACCCCCGGACTGGCTTTCCTCAGGCGGCGCCGCCGGAGCCCTCTCCGGTCGAGGCACCTCGAAGTCCCCGGGGTCCGCCGACGCGCCCTCGCCGGCCCCCTCTCCCCAAAGCGCACGATCAATCGCGGCCTCCAGGTCGGTGAACTCGAAGGGCTTCGCGAGGGTCCCAACCACCTCCGGGAGCGCGGTCAACGCGGCCTTGATGGCCGCGTCGAGGTAGCCGGAGACCACCAGCGTGCGCGGCAGGATCCCGTCCGCGCGCAGGCGCGGGAGCTCCTGCACGGCGGACTCCGCGCCGAGGTCCACGTCGGACACCAGGAGGTCCGGCGCCCCTTCGGCGAGGCGCTCACGCGCCTCCACGAACGAGCCCGCGGTGCGCACCTCGAAGCCGCGCTGGGACAGGAACCACGTGAGCAGCTCGACGATCCGAGCGTCGTTGTCCACGAGCAGGAGGCTCGCGCGCGCGGCCTCGGGCGCCGCGCTGGCGCCATCAGATGGCTCGACCGCCGACCTGGCGCGGGCATCCACCCCAGGAGCCGGAGGCGGCGTCGCCGCGGGCTCCGGGATCCCCCCTTCTCCGCTCGTCCGCCCTTCCTCGTGGGAATCCATGGCCCGAGGCTACCGAACCAAGCCGTCAGGATCCCCATCCCCCACGATCTGTCTCCGCCACGCCTCCAGCTCCTCGAGCGCGCGCTGCTCGCGCATCGCCAACCGCTGCAGCTCCGCCTCGCTCGCCCCGTCGACGCCCTGCCCCTCGGGGCGCTCGCCGCGCCCCCCCCAGGTGCCACGCACGACGTTCCGGAAGGCGAGGCTCGCCTGCGCCGCGCCCCCCAGCTGCCAGTCCCGCACGGGGTCTGGCCCGAGCGGGGTGACCTCGATGGCGAGGTCGAGGTGGCCCTGGCGGGCATCCGCAAGGCGCGCGAGGAGCCGATGCGGTCCACCCCGCGGCCCGACCTCGAACTGGACGGCGGGCGGGCTCGGCCCGCCCAGACCGGGAAGCTGCATGAGGTCATGCAGGTGCACACCCGCACGACAGAGGGAGGCCGCGGGTCGCTCCCCAGGGAGCTCGGGGTGAGGAACGCCCCAGAAGGCCACGCGCCGCTCCGCACCCGCCCCCGTGAGGAAGCGCGCGCTGGCCTCCTCCTCCGGCACGATGCCCTCCAGCCAGACGACCGCGGCGGGGAGGCTCAGCTCATCGCAGCGCCGCCTGCCGGCGGCCACCTCCTCGGCAGAGCAGGTGGCGAGGTGAACGTGGGCGAAGCGCGGCGCGTCCTCCCGCGAGGCGATCCAGCGCAGGGCGTCCATCAGGCCACCGGCGCGCGGCGCGGCGTCCCCGCGTGCCCAGCCCGGGAGGTCCTCACCGCCGAAGAGGGCGCACTCGAAGCCGAGGGCGCCCTGGTGTTCGCCGACGGTCCATGGCCCGTCGCGCGGGCGGGGTGAGCCCCGGCCCGCCCCGAGAGGCCACCCCATCTCAAGGGGGTGACGTCCCGTGAGGACCCCCGCCAGATTCCCCGGGAGGTGCGTGGCAGGTGCGATCCACAGCATCTCAGTCCAGACGTCCCGCTCGTGCCGAGCCGCGTCCTCGACGGTCACGAGGAGCCATCCCGACGAGCGGTCCAGCTGCTCCCTCGACAGGGGTGCGGGGGGCTCGGCTCCCCGCGAGAGGACCCAGCCTCCGCCGAGGATCAACGCCACCAGGAGCACGCGAGCGAGCCCGCGACCTCGAGCTCCGCGGAGCGCGACCGCACCGCAGGCGAGGAGGGCGGCGCCGCCCAAGGCCGCCACGGCATCGGACGGACCGACCCCGCCGGCGAGGAATCCCAGGGCCAGCCCGGCCGCGGCACCGACCGCGCCCCCGCCAAGGGCCAGCCGCGCCGAGGACCGCCGCGGAATGGACCCACCCGGCGCGGCGTCGGGCTCGAGAGGATTCGGGGTCACCGGGGTCGGCATGGGGCCTAGCCTAGGGCCATGGGGATCTCATCGTCCATGCGCTTCGTCGCGCCCTTCGCCGTCGCCGCGGCGCTGATGGCGTGGATGGCACGCGTCCCCGACGTTGGCCCCTGGACCCTCGGGGGGCTCGTACCGCGCCTCGGCCCCCCCACGCTCACGGCCCTCACAGGCGCGGCCATCGGCGCGGCCCTCACCGTACGGGCCGGCCGCCTCCGAGGGGCCATCCTCGGCGGGCTGCTCGGAGCGCTGTGGTCCCTGGCCCTGTTCCAGCTCCTCGATCTGGACGTGCCGCGGCGCCGCGGGGTGCTCATGGCGGTGGGATCATCCGCCATCGTCTCCGCCCTCGCCGCGTGGCTCAACCGCGCCGGCGGCGTCGCCCGCGCCGCCGCGGTGACCGGCCTCGGCCTCGCCGCGCTCGCCGGCATGGGCGCCGCGGACCGCGGACCGGTGCGGACCGAACTCCCGCCGCTGGAGGCGTCCTTCCCCCCGCTCTCCTCCGACGCCCCCGACATCGTCCTCCTGACCCTGGACACGACACGGTTCGACGCCGTGGGCTTCCACCAGCCCGCTGGGTCCTACGACCCCGCCCGGAGCACGACGCCGCACCTCGACGAGCTCTCCAGCTTCGGGGTGCGCTTCACCGCCGCCACCGCTCCCGCCCCCCACACTCACCCGTCGGTGGCCTCGATGCTCTCCGGCCTCGACCCCGCCGTGCACGGGTCGGTGAGCGGCGCGCCGATGCTCGCCCAGGGCGTCGTCACCCTGGCCGAACACCTGCGCGCCCAGGGCTACGCCACGGCGGGGTTTCTGGACAACCCCTGGCTCGGGGAGACGTTCGGGCTGGCCCGCGGCTACGAGCACCTGGAGATGAACGCGCGTCCCGAGCGGGTGATCCGCTGGCTGAACGAGCCCAGGGATCAGCCGATCTTCCTGCACGTGCACTTCTTCCAGCCCCACGGCCCCTACGAGCGTCGGGACGTCGAGGCCCTGGGCGGTCCCCGCGCGACGGCTGAGACCCGCGCGCGGATCGGGGACCGGTTCGACGCGAACCGGATCCGGGACGGTGAGGTCCCGGGGAGCCACGGGCTGACGCCGGAGGAGCTTGACTGGCTGCGGGAGCTCTACCACTCCGAGGTCCGCGCCATGGACGCCGACATCGGAGTGGTGCTCGAGCAGCTCACGAAGCGCCGCCGCTCCTTGATGCTCGCGGTGGCCGCCGACCACGGGGAGGAGTTCGACGAGCGCGGCTCCCTCCACCACTCCCACACCGTGCACCAGGAGCTCTTGCACGTCCCCCTCATGATCTACGGGCCCGGCGGTCGGGCCCACGGTCCCGCCGAGGTGCACGACCCCGTGGGGCTCGTGGACCTGGCGCCGACGATCCTGGACCTCGCCGCCCTCGCTCCGCTCCCGAACGTGGGAACGGGTGTGAGCCTCGCGCCGCTCATGGGCGCAGACCGGGATGCGACCGCGGGGCCCCCCGCGCCGCGGCTGATCGTCAGCCAGCGCGAGCGTCACGCCGGCGGGCGGCGGCTCCTCGCGGCTCGGCTCGGGTCCTGGAAGCTCCATGTGCGCACGCCGCCGGCGGAGGCCGGCGCGGCGCTGGCCCCCGACGAGGAGCTCGACCTCATGCTCTACCGCCTCGACCTCGACCCGTCGGAGTCCTCGGACGTGGCGACCGACCACCCGGACAAGGTGCGAGAGCTCCTGGGCGCGCTCCGCCGGTGGGACACGCGGACCCGGGAGCAGGCGGGCCGGCTCGGCGGCAGCTCCCCCGACGAGCCCATCCCCGCGGCCGTGGACGCCAACCTCAAGGCGCTCGGCTACGGCGGCGGCCGCTGATCCAGCGGCCGCCCGGCGGGCTCACTCCCTGGAGGTCACTCGGCCTCGGGCGCCGCGAGGGTGACGAGCTTGTCCCCCGCCCCCACCGCGTCGCCCGCTGACGCGTGCAGCGCCTTGACGATCCCGTCGCCAGGCGCGCCGATTTCGTTCTGCATCTTCATGGCCTCCAGGATCAGCAGCGGCTGGCCCTCGGTGACGGCCTCGCCGGCCTGGACGAGCACCTCCACGACCACGCCGGGCATCACGGCCTTGAGCAGGCCGCCGCCCTTGTTGGCCGCCCGCGCCGCCAGGTTGGCCGCGCGCTCCCGCTCGTCCTCCAGCTCGCAGTCGTAGCGATGGCCGGCGATGGTGATCGCGATGTCATGGGGCCCGCCCTCGATGGACATGGCGTAGCTCTTGCCATCGTGGATGAGGACGATCTGCCCGAGCTTGTCGGCCTCGGCGTACTCCACCTCACAGCGTTCGCCGTCGAGGTGGACGATGAGCTCGCCCAGGCGCTCGGTCAACTCGACCTCGTGCGTGGTCTCTCCAAACTTGACGAAGGTCTTCACGGCTGCACCTCCGAGGCGGCGGCAACGCCGGCTCGACCCACGTGACCCGTGAGCTCCCCGCGCGTTCGCGCCTGCCAGCCTGAACGCCCCGCGGCGCTCGGCGCCAGCGCCTTCCGTCGCGCCTGGTGGTGTCGATAGATGGCCGCCGCCACCGCGGCGAGCCCCTCGTACTCCTTGGGAGATTCGATGGTCAGGCCCTCCAGGAAGTGCGTGTCGTAATCGCCCGAGATGAAGCGCTCGTGCATCAGCACCTGGAGCGCTGCCGGCAAGCTGGTGTGCACGCCGCCCACGTTCATCTCCCGAATGGCGCGGATCATCCGAGCGATCGCCTCCTCCCGGTCGGCACCCCAGACGATGAGCTTGCCGAGCATCGGGTCGTACTCGAGCCCCACCTCGAGGCCGCGATACATGGCGGTGTCCAGCCGGACCCACGGCCCGCCGGGCGCGCGGAGGTTGTGGAGGACGCCCGTGGAGGGAAGGAAGCCGTTGAAGGGGTCCTCGGCGTTGATCCGCACCTCGATCGAGTGCCCGCGGATGGAGAGGTCCTCCTGGCCATAGCCCAGGGGCTGACCGTCCGCGACGCGCAGCTGCTCCCGGACGAGATCCACGCCCGTGATCATCTCGGTCACGGGGTGCTCCACCTGGAGGCGGGTGTTCATCTCGAGGAAGAAGAACTCCCCGCCAGACCAGAGAAACTCGACCGTGCCGGCACCGCAGTAGTTCACGGCGTGTCCGGCCTGGAGCGCGACCTCGCCCATAGCCCGCCGCGACTCTTCATCGAGGATGCTCGAGGGAGCCTCCTCGACGAGCTTCTGGTGCCGGCGCTGGACCGAGCACTCGCGCTCGAAGAAGTGCACCCCGTTGCCGTGCCCGTCGAACATCACCTGGACCTCCACGTGGCGCGGGGAATCGAGGTAGCGCTCGAGGTAGACACGGCCGTCGCCGAAGGAGGCGACCGCCTCGCCCGAGGCCGTGCGGAAGGCAGAGGCCATCTCGCTCGGCTCGCGCACGATCCGGATGCCCTTGCCGCCGCCGCCCGCGGCCGCCTTGATCGCGATGGGATAGCCAATGGCCTCCGCTTCGCGGGTCGCCGCCTCCACGTCGTCCACGGGGTCCACGAGCCCCGGGACACAGGGGACGCCCGCCTTCTTCATCTCCCGCCGAGAGATGATCTTGTCCCCCATGGTCGTGATCGCATTGGCGGGCGGCCCGATCCAGGCGAGGCCGGCCTCGGCCACCCGGCGCGCGAACTCCGCGTTCTCGCTCAGGAACCCGTAGCCCGGATGGATCGCCTCGGCGCCGGTCTCTCGAGCCGCCGCCAGGATCTTGTCCATATCGAGGTAGCTCTCGGAGGGCAGCTTGCCCCCAAGCGGGACGGCCACGTCTGCCATGCGCGTGTGCAGGGCTCGCGCGTCCGCTTCGGAGTACACGGCGATGGACTCAATGCCCATCTCACGAGCGGACCGGATCACGCGCAGCGCGATCTCTCCACGATTAGCAATGAGGATACGTTTGAACATGCGTTCGGGGTCGTGGGCCAGGGGGGCCGCAGCGAGTGGCCGAAGATTGTCCGCAACGGCCACCGCTCACGCCATAGTCAAGGCGCTGCAATCCGCCGCATCGGTTCGAAGGCGTGGGCCGAATAGAACCTGATGGGACGACACTTCACAACACGGCAGCCAGGCGCTCGCGGACTCGCCGCTGCCCTGTGGCTCTGCGCGCTCGCGATGGCGAGCTGCACCTCGACCCGCCCCGTGGAAGAGGTCCTCGTGACACCGAACCTCGCCGGGCCAGGAGCTGAGGTCAGCGGGCCGGCGGTTGCAGTCACCGGGCCGGAGGCTGAGATCACCCATCCTGTAACCGGGTCCAGTGGGCAAGCGAGCTCGGCCGCGGCCGCCCCCCGGACCGGGGAAGACTCTGCCGAGACTCGAGAGTCGGCGGCGTCACCTGGGGACGCCTCGGCCACGGGCCCCCCCGACCTTGACTCACGCCCCACCAGCGCGCCCAGCGCCTCGCTGTCAGGGGAGCTCACTCCCGCCGACCAAGCGGCCCTGGCACCGCTCGCGCGTCTTCGGCTGCAGCAGTCCAGGGTCGAGTGCTCGGCGTTGCTGACGAAGGCACGCGCAGCTGACGCCAGCTACGAGACCCTGATGGCCGCCGCCCGCGCGCTCGTCCTCAACGCGGACCTGCGCCTCCAGTCGACCCTCGCCCTCAACTCGACCCCCGCCGCGCTCCCGCCCCCTGAGGTCTTGATTGACCTGGAGGACGAGGTCTCCTCCGAGCTCAAGTCGCAGATTCGCTCCCTCGCCTCGAGCTCCGCGAAGTTCGCCCAGCGTGCGCTCCGGCTGCGCCCCGAGGACCCGGCGGCAGAGCTCTTCAGCACCCTCGGGACCGGGCTGCGGCTCTGGTCGATGCCGACGCTGCAAGCACTCGCCAGCGGGGCCGCCACCACGCTCCCTGGACAGATCAAGCGGCTCGCCGCGACCAGCCCCGACTTCGAGGGGGCCTCTCCGCTGCGACTGAAGGGGCGCTTCCAGTCCCGGGCGCCGTGGCCGTTCAAGGACCTCGAGCAGGGCCGGGACACCCTCGCGGCCGCGGTCGACGTCGCCCCCATCCCGCTCAACCTGCTCTTCCTCGGCGACGCCCACTGGCTCTGCGGTGAGAAGGAGGCGGCGCTGGAGCGCTGGCGCGAAGCCACGATCGCCGAGGCCGACGCGGAGACCGAGGTGGCATCCCCCTTCATCCGTGAGATCGCTCGCCTGCGCATCGAGAGCGCCAAGCTGGAAGCCGAGCGCTAGGCCGAGGTCAGTCCACGCGCAGGGCCAGGGCGTTGCTGGCATCGACCCCGACAGCGGACGGGGCCCACGAGCAGCGGAGCTCCTCGAGGCGGCGCTGGGCCGCGGGAAGCACCTCGACCAGGCGTTCCAATGGCGCGAGGCCGATGCGCTGTCCTCGCGCCCTGCGCTCGAGGACCTCGGTGCGTGCGGAGACGAGCACGAGAGCGTCCGCGGCGGCCAGTGCGGCGCTGGCCTCGTCCAGGTGAACGTCCGCAATCTGGGCCACCCCCTCTCTCCGCGACCAGGCGGAGCCGGCGTCGCTGACCTGGTCACCGCTCGAGACCCGCACAGCCGGGAGACCAGGGGCTGCGAATGACGCCGCCAGATCCGCCGCGACGCTGCTGCTGCCAGCGAGCGGGAGGCCGGTCACCACGATCCGCTGCGCCGCTCCCAGTCGCGCGCGGCACCTGACGATGGCCTCAGCCCGCGCCATGCAGGCGGGCACCAGCTGCTCCATCCCGGCGAGCACCGCCTCGGCCTCCACGCCGTCATCGCTTCCGCCGCCGTAGCCCCTTGGAATGTGCACGTGGGGCAGGCCATTCGCCCAGGCCGCGTCGCGGTCGCCTGCGCGGTCCCCGACCATCAAGGCGCGGCGGGTGCCGAAGGTGTGCAGCAGGTCCTCGATCATGTCGGCCTTGTCCCGGACACCGGGCGAGGCGAGGCAGCGCCCCTCCTCGATCCACTCATCGAGGCCCGCCCGACCGAGCATGAGCTCGAGGTACTCCGGCGCGCAGTTCGAGGCGATCCCGAGGCGCACCCCCTGTCCAGCGAGCTCCGCGAGGGTCTCCTTCACCCCGGCGAGGAGCGTCGCTCCGTGCCGCTCCAGCTGCGTATGACCCGCCTCGGAACAGGCCACGAGGAGGGCCGCGCGGGCGTCACCGTCGAGGTCGCTGAACGTCGACTCGAAGGCCTGCTCCAGGGGCATGCCGACCATGGCCATCCACTCCGCCACGCCCGGGACAGCCCGGGTGATCCCTCGCCTTCGAAAGACCTCCAGCGTCGCAGCCCGGGCGACGTCGGGCCAGAAGCGGTCCGTGGCCACGAGGGTGCCGTCGAGATCGAAGAGCACGGCATCGAAGGGAATTCTGTTCACGGGGTCGCATGGTAGAGGCCCCGCTCGCCGGTACGATCCAGCCATGGGCCTTTGTGTACCGACATCCGCCGTTCTCCTCTCGCTGCTCCCGGCCTCCTTCGCAGGAGGCCTCACGGGGTTGCCCGCGCGGAGCTCCACAACGACCCCGCTCCCCGCTGCTGGCAGCTCCACAGGGGAGGCCGCCGCTCCCTTGGCCTTGGGGGTCATCCAGGGCGACCGGCCCGCGGCAGAGCCGGCTGCGACGGCTAACCTCGAGGACTTGCTGACGGGCCTCTCCCGGTCGCCCCGGGTGGTGGGTACGCCGGCCCACGAGCGGGGGCTCGACCTGGTCGAGGCGGCGCTCCGCGGCGCGGGCCTTCGACCGGAACGTCTGGAGGTCGAGGTCGCCCGCGCGATCCCGACACGCTCGGAGGTGCTGCTCTTCGAGGACGCCATCGCATCGGTGGCCTTCGCAGGACTCAAGGAACGCTGGGATCCCAAGGCGTCGCCCTCCGGGCCACTCCCCGCCGCCTACGCCTGGAATGACCCGACGGCCAGATCACGGGGACCCGTCGTCGAGCTCGGAGGTGGGCTGGAGGCCGACTTCATCGAAGCTGAACGCCTGCGAATCTCCCTGGAGGGTGCGATCGCGCTCGTGACCGTCCCAGCCACACCCTGGGATCGCAGGACGTCGCTGCGGGCGATCGCGTCGCGAGCCGCCGACCGCGGCTGCGCCGGCGTCCTCGTCGCGCCGCTCCGACCGGGCGCCACCCGCGATGACTTCGTCCTCGCGGACATCCAGCCCGCGAGAGGCAACCCCGACGACCTCCGGCTCCCCCTCCCCTGCGCCCCCATCCGCAGCGCGGAGGCCGAGATGCTCCGGTCGCGCTTGAAGGTCCGCCGTGTGCGAGGCGCCAACGGCAAGGCGACGACGATCCGAGTCGGCCCGGGACCGGTGGAGGTGGCCCTGACGATCGAGTGCCCCGTGACCCAGGTGAGCGCGGGCGCTCTCCGGCTCGACGTCCCCTCGAGAGAGGGCGGGACCCTCCACGTGGTCGCCTCGGACCACCGCACGGACCTGGCGCTCGGCGGGGCCCCGGCCCTGGCCGTCGCCGTCGGGGCAGCGGCCGCCCTCGGCGCGCCCGGGGACGGAGACACCGCCACCCTCTGGTTCGGCCCTCGCGGCGCCGCGCGCCCCGCCTGCCTCGGCGCGCCGGGCCTCCAACTGGACGCCGTGCTGGCGCCGCGCCCCGGTACGACGGTGATGCTCCGCCTCGGCCCCCTGGGCCCCTCGCGGCTCACTCCACTGCTGGACGAGTCCGGCCGGCAGCTCGCATCCCGGCTCGCGGGGCAGCTCGAGAAGCGCTTGGCCGCCGCCGTGAGCTGGACCAGCTACAGCATCACCGGGGCGAACCTCCCGCGGAAGCCGTCCGGCGCCCAAGCCGCCCGCGGACTGGAGCGCCTCCTGGCGCCGCTGCCGAGCGAACGCTGAGCCGTTGGTCATCCTGGCGCGCTTCTTCCGCCGCTTCTTGCGGTACCGCGGCCCTCTGCTCATGGGGCTGGTGTGCATCCCGCTCGCGCAGCTGGCGGATGTGTCCATCACGTTGCTCGTCGGTGACGCCCTCGATCGAGCCAAGGACGCCTCGGACGCGGAGTGGATGGTCCACGTGCTCATGTGGATGGCGGTCTACGCCATCGGGCACAGCGTCCTGCGCTTCTACCAGCGCTGGTTGATCGTCGTGGTGTCTCGCAGGGTCGAGGTCGACCTGAAGCGCGAGCTCCTCGACAAGCTCACCTCGCTCCCCTTCGCGTTCCACGATCGCAGCCGATCCGGGGACGTGGTCTCGCGGTTGACCAGCGACGTCGAGGCCGTCCGCATGACCCTGGGCCCTGGGCTCATGTACACCCTGGGCGCGGTGGTCATCGTCCCCATCAGCCTGGCGATCCTCTTCACCATCAAGCCAGCCCTCGCCCTCGCCATGGTGGTCCCCCTAGTCGGCATGGGGGTCACCATGAAGCTGCTCACAGGCCGGCTGCACTCGTTCTCGGTGGCGGTCCAGGAGTCCATCGCGGGCATCAGCCACCGGGCTCAGGAGAACTTCGGCGGCATCCGGATCGTCAAGGGCTACGCCCGCGAGGATCAGCAGGCCCGGCTCTTCGAGGCCACGAGCGCCGAGAACCGAGACAACCAGGTCGAGCTGGGCAAGGCGCGGGGCCTCACGCACGCGGCCGTCAACGCCTCCTTTGATCTCACCTTCGCCGTCATCCTCCTGGTCGGCGGACTGGCTGCGGTGGACCGCACCCTGCCGATCGGTGACCTCTTCAAGTTCATCGACCTGACCATGAAGGTCTTCTGGCCGCTCATCGCCATCGGCTGGGTCCTGGGCATGCTCCCCCGGGCGATCGCGAGCGCCGAGCGCGTGCAGGAACTGCTCGACGAGGAGAACCCCATCGAGGACGGCGACGCGCCGGTCTCCATCGCAGACATCCGCGGCGGCCTGGAATTCGACGGCGTCTCGTTCTCCTACGAGCGCGGTCCAGAACCCGCGCTGAAGGAGATCCGGTTCGCCGCCGCCGCGGGCTCCACCGTCGGCGTCGTGGGTCCGACCGGAGCGGGGAAGTCGACCCTGCTCAACCTCGTGGGCCGGCTCTTCGAGGCGACCGAGGGCGAGGTCCGCCTCGACGGCACGCCGATCCGAGACCTGCCGCTGGCGGTCCTGCGGGGCGCCATCGGCTACGTCCCCCAGGACTCCTTCCTGTTCAGCGAGCCCTACGCCGACAACATCCGCTTCGGCGCCGACGAGCCGCTGGACGACGCGGCCGTCGAGGCGCTGATCGAGCGGGTCTCCATGAAGGACGAGGTCGCCGAGTTCCCCGAGGGGATGGCCACGCTCGTGGGCGAGCGGGGCGTCACGCTCTCCGGCGGTCAGCGCCAGCGGACCTGCATCGCACGCGCCCTCGCGCGAGACCCGAGGATCCTCATCCTCGACGACTGCCTCTCGGCCGTGGACACGGAGACCGAAAAGGCGCTGCTCGGGAGCCTGCGGAGCGCCGGCGCCGGGCGCACCGTCCTGGTCGCCGCGCATCGCCTGAGCTCCGTCCGCGACGCCGACCAGATCCTGGTACTTGATGCCGAGGGAGCGATGGAGGCGGCGGGCACCCACGCTGAGCTGCTCCAACGGGAGGGCTGGTACCGAACGACCTGGGAGCAGCAACAGCGCACCGAGTCCCTCTCGGCCGAGGTGGAGAGTGAGATCGGGAGGACCGGATGAGCGTCAGCGAAGTCGACCCCTCCGAGCTCGTCGTCACCAAGGCCTGGGACTCGTCGCTGTTCCGGCGCCTGCTGGAGTTCATCCGCCCCCACCGGCGGCTGTTCCTGGCGAGCTTCGCCGTGCTCATGTGCCTCTTCGCCGGCGAGCTCTTCGGGACATGGATCTGGCGCGGCGCCATCGACGGGCCGGTCACCGGGGC
Source organism: uncultured bacterium (assembly GCA_905480285.1). Taxonomy (GTDB): domain Bacteria; phylum Planctomycetota; class UBA1135; order UBA1135; genus Saltatorellus. Next base: position 4,959 of record CAJQPT010000001.1, on the reverse strand, counting down.
CGCCGGTGCCGAGGACCGCTCCCCCTATGTGCGGGAGCTCTTGGGCTGGGTCGGGCTGTACGTCGGCCTGGTCGTGTTCATGACCGGCATGCGTTACCTGGAGACCTCCGTGCTCACGCGGACGGGCCAGGCGGTGGTCCATGACCTGCGGGCGAGGGTCTTCCGTCACCTCCAGCACCTCGACCTCGGCTTCTTCGACCGTCGCCCCACGGGGGCGCTGGTGACGCGGGTCACCACGGACATCGAGAACCTCTCCGAGATGTTCACGTCCGGGGTGGTGGTGCTCTTCTTCGACGCGCTCAAGGTCACGGTGGTGCTCGGGATCCTGTTCTCGATCAACGCCCAGCTGGCGCTGATCACCCTGCTCACCACCCCCCTGCTCATCGGGGTCTCGCTGGGCTTTCGTGGCGGGGCCCGGCGCGCGCACCGCGAGGTCCGGGCGCGGCTGGCGCGGCTGAACGGATACCTCCAGGAGGTCCTGAACGGCATCCGCGTCGTCCAGGTCTTCCGCCGTGAGGAGCGGGTCGCTGGCCGCTTCAACGAGGCCCTCGACCGCTACTTCGAGGCCAACCAGCGGACCATCTTCCTCTTCGCGCTCTTCTATCCCGCCATGTCCCTGGCGGTCTACGTCATCCAGGGCGCCGCGCTATGGGCCGGGGTCGTCGCGATCACGGGCGAGGCGCTGTCCTACGGCGCCTTCATTCAGTTCTGGCTGCTGCTGAACATGCTCGTCCGCCCCATCCGGGAGCTGGGCGAGCGGTACAACGTCCTCCAGAGCGCCTTCGCCTCCGCCGAACGGATCTTCCAGGTCCTGGACACCGTCCCCTCCGTGGCGAGCTCCGCGGCGCCCGAGGCGCTGCCCGACTCGGGCGGGCTGCCCCCCGCCATCCGCTTCGAGGGCGTGGAGTTCGAGTACGTCGAGGGCTCCCCCATCCTCAAGGACATCTCCTTCGAGGTCCCGCGGGGCAAGACCGTGGCCGTGGTCGGCGCGACGGGCGCCGGCAAGTCCACGCTCGTCAACCTCCTGTTGCGCTTCTACGACCCCCAGGCCGGACGAGTGACCCTGGATGACGTCAACATCCAGGCGCTCCCCCTGGAGACCCTGCGGAGCCGCTTCGGACTCGTCCTCCAGGAGGACTTCCTCTTCGCGGGCACCGTTCGGGACAACCTGATCATGGAACGAGAGGGGGTCACCGAGGCCTCCCTCGCCGAGGCGCTCGAGGCGTCCCAGGCCAGGGCCCTCGTCCAGCGGCTCGACGGTGGATTGGACGCGGAGGTCGCCGAGCGCGGGGCGACCTTCTCCACCGGGGAGCGCCAGCTGCTGGCCATCACCCGCGCCCTGGCCGCGCGGCCGGACATCGTCGTTCTGGACGAGGCCACCGCGGCGGTGGACAGCGGGACCGAACACCGGATCGAGCGTGCGACCCGCGCCCTGCTGGCGGGCCGCAGCGCCCTGGTCATCGCCCACCGCCTCTCGACCATCCGGGACGCCGACGAGATCCTCGTCATGGCGCGCGGCGAGATCCGTGAGCGCGGAACCCACGAGGAGCTGCTGGCACGCGGTGGACTCTACGCCAAGCTCCACGCGCTGCAGTTCGAGGAGCCTGCGGCCTGAGCCCCGCAGCGGGAGCCGCTTTCGCTGAAGGCAAAGCGCTGGAGGCACGGCCGCGGCGCGCTCACGGTCTGAAGAGGCAGACGTTCCGGAGTCGAGCGCCAGTGCGGACCGGATGCAGGAGCCAATTCAAGACCCACGCCAATGGAACAGCCCCCCAAAGCAAGAGGCCCCGGGAGTCATGGGACTCCCAGGGCCTCCGTACGCTGAGCGGTCACTCGCCGGGGCGAGCGCAGCCCTGCATTGCGGGGACTACTGGCCGCGGAACTCCACGATCGCGTCGCGCAGCGCCGAGCCCTCCGGGCCCTCGCTGGACTTGAAGAAGCGCGCCTCGGTCCCGTCCTTGGAGACCACGTACTTGCAGAAGTTCCAGTTGGGCCGCTCGCCCGTCATGCCGGCGAGGCCGTCGAAGATCGGGCTGTCGCCCTCCTTGGTGCCCACCTTGGCGAGCATGGGGAAGGTCACGCCGTAGTTCTCCTCGCAGAAGGCTTGGATCTCCTCGGCGGAGCCGGGCTCCTGCCTCCCGAAGTCGTTGCTCGGGATCCCGACGACGGTGAAGTCTTCGCCCCCAAGCTCCTCTTGCAGCTTCTGAAGGCCGGCGTACTGGGGGGTGTACCCGCACTTGCTCGCCACGTTGACAAAGACCGTCACCTTGCCCTGGAGCATGGAGAGGGGCATCGCGCCGCCGTCGAGCGCCGTGGCGTCCAGCGCATAGAGCCCGCTTCCCGCGGCCTCCGGAGCAGGAGCGGTCGCTGCCGGAGCGGGCGCTGCAGCCGAGGCCGTCGCCGCCGGGGCAGTCGCGGCCGGGGCCGTCGCGGCCGGGGCGGTCGCCGCCGCAGCTTCCTGCGTACCGCCATGGGAGGCGTCTGTGGTGCTTCCGCAGGCCACAAGGGCGGTCAGGAGAGAGAGGCTGAGAAGTCGTTCGTTGCGCATGGTGAGGTCGTGTGCGGGGAATCAGGGCTGGACCAAACGTCTGTTCGGCACCCACCCGCGGCCGGATGCCACGCAGCCGGAAGTCTGCGCCCACACCAACAACAGACGGCCGCGGCCCCTCAGGGGACCGCGGCCGTCTGATCGAGGGGCCGAGGCGCTCAGCCGATCCACTCGTCGAGCATCGCGAGCTGCTCCTTGCTGTCGGAGCCGATCGCCTTGGCCTTCGTCGCGTACTTGACCTTCCCCTCGTCATCCGACAGGGGGCCCGCGCACCAGTTGGCCGCCTGGAAGTTGAGGCGGAAGGCGAGCTCAGTGTCCTTGAAGCCGAGCTCGTTCACCTGATCAAGGGCGACCAGCGCAGCCCTGGCCGAGACGTCGTCTCGGACCACGGAGAACTTGGCGTCCGCCACGTAGTCCATCATGCCAAGGTCGTTCTTCGGATCGAGCCCGGCGGCCATGGCGATGTCCGCCTCGGTGGCGAGGCCGCTCTTGAGCAGCGCCAGCACCGTGCGGCCCTTCGAGCCCTTCTTGTTGTCCGCGTCCGCCGTCAGGGCGAAGCGCACGGGAGCGTCGAGGCTCGGGAGGAAGGGCGCGCCCGAGGGGGCCTCCTCATAGATCGTCACCGCAGCCAGCCAGAGCTTCCACCGACCCGCGTCATCGGAGGCCGCCTCGAAGTCCGAGGCGATGGTCTTGGCGGCCATGAGCTGCTCACGCCCCTTGCGGAGCTCCTGCATGTGCTCGAGGTACTTCTCGGGGCCGCCCGCCTGGTAGCCCGTCCGGCCGTAGACCTCGCCGTCGGCGGTCATCATCAGGATCGTCGGGAAGCCGCGCACGCCGTACTTGGCCTGCAGCTCCTCGTTGCGCTCGGGGTTCGGGACCTTCGCCTTGATCTCCTCGGCGCGCGGGAAGTCGAGGGCCACCAGGATGTAGTCCTTCTGTGCGCTCTCCATCCACGTGTCGTGCTGGAAGACCTCGTCGTGGAGCTTGATGCACCAACCGCACCAGTCCGAACCGGTGAAGTCGACGAGGAGATCCTTGCCCTGCTCCTTCGCAGCCGCGGCGGCGGCATCGAAGTCGTCGAACCAGGTCTGGTCCGCGTGCACGGGGGTCGAGAGGACAGCGAGGCTGCCCAGCGTGAGGGCGGCGAGGGTGTTGAACATGTCGGGGTGTGGTTCGAGAAGGGCCGATCCCTCGGGCGCAGGATGCCGAGGTGCGCGATCGGTGTAGGCGATGGAGGATGGGGCCCCCACAGGATTTTCTCCAGTGCCCCGCGGGCAGAATGCACAGTTCGAACGGGAGGGCCCGCTCGATCGAGCCCCCGTAGAGCCTCAGCCCCCGTGAACTGGAGCCCCATCAACTCGGGCCCAGGCGTCCCGCCGGCGGCTCAGCGGCGCTGCTCGAGCACGCCCCAGACCAGGCTGGCGACGGGCTTGACCCGCCCGAACTCGCTGTTGGTCATGACCACCACTGCTCGCCCGCTGTCCGGCCGCACCGAGAGCAGGGTTCGGGTCTTCTCCTGCGATCCGGTGTGCCGGACCGTCCGCTCCCCGCCCACTGAAGCGACGCTAAACCCGAGGCCGTACGAGGTGCGCTCTCCGCTTGAGAGGCGCAGGGGTGTCCACATCCGGTCGAGCGCGGGGCGCGGCAGAAGGTCGTCGCCCATCAGACCCCGGGCGAATCGAGCCAGGTCGCCGACCGTGGAGATGAACCCGCCGCCGGCGAGCTTCCAGCTCACGTCTCGATCCAGGGACGGCACCACCTGTCGGGCCACGCGCCGGTAGCCGCGCGCGCGCCCGGAGATGGACACCCACTGGTCGTCCGGCTGGAGAGAGGCCATCCCGAGCGGCGCTGCGATGAACTCGTCCACCTGTTCCCGCAGGGACCCCTCACCCGCCCTCGCCACCGCCGCGCCGAGGAGCATGTAGCCATGGGTCGAGTACGAGTACCGGCTGCCCGGCTCACAGACGAGCGGCGACTCCTTGAACCGATCCAGGGCCGCCACCGTGTCCATGAGGGGACGCCCTTCGGCCTCGCTGCGCTCCGTCACGATCACCTCCCCGTTGGAGTAGTGGACCACCCCACCGAGGTGCCCCGCGAGCTGCCGCGCGGTCACCGGCCAGGGTTTCACCGGGAACTCCGGCACGAGCACGCGCACGTCATCGTCGAGATCCAGGCGGCCCGCCTCCGCGAGCTGAACCGCGCGCACGGCGACCAGCGGCTTCGAGATGGACGCCCAGCGGAACATGGTGCTCGGCCCAACAGGGGTCCTCGCCTCTCGGTCGGCGAAGCCGAAGTAGAACTCGTCGATCTCGTCCTCGACCACGACAGCCACCGCGAGTCCGACCAGCTCCTGGCGCGCAAATTCCTGCCTCAGAGCCCCGTGAAGAGCCGCCTCCAACGGGAGGTCCTCGGCC